>JBIOWO010000317.1:0-12866 GCA_044868555.1 Lacipirellulaceae bacterium
ACACCCGCAGTACACGCCGCTGGCCGCCGTCGACGACGAGGCGTTCCATCGCGCCGCCCTCGAACGCCTGGCCACAAGCCCGCGCCATTCCTAGCGCGTTTCCATTTTTAGTGTAGCGGTCGGTCAACCCTCTCCCGGTCCCAGTGAGGGACCGGGAGAGGGTCGACGCTCGCGACATCGTTGCTGGAAATGCTATAGCCCAAAGGCAGCGCCGATATTATCCCAGGCTCTGGTAGCTGCTCGCGGGAACCGCGGGCTGCTAATCGGCCCAGGAATCTACCATTCCCGCTCCGTGATTTTTTGTGCGGTGATATAATCGGCCAGCATGGACCGCCCGCGTCTCATCCGTCGTCTGCGTATCGCCTGGAGTGCGGCGTGCCTGCTGCTCTGCGCGCTGCTCGTGGTGTTGTGGATGCGGAGCTTCTGGCGGTTCGACCGCGTGAGCGTTGGGAAGCAAAAGGCAATCGCGTCCCTCGGAGGCCGCTTATTGGTCAATGAGGTTTTCAACCTTAACCAGCAGCGACCGCAGTTACCGGTGTCGACTGGCGGTTTTCAGTTGGCGGGCGTTTCCTTTTCGATCTGGACGGCTCATCCGGGCGCGTTGATTCCGGTGAATGTGGGAAGAGCTATCCCATTCTGGCAACCGACTGCCATCACCGCGGCACTGGCTGCCGCTCCCTGGATGCGCCGGCAATTCAGCCTCCGCACTCTCCTAATCGCCACCACGCTGATCGCGGTCCTGCTGGCGACTGCGGCCAATTTTCGCTGGTGGTAGAATGCCGCCACCGGACTGGCCAATATTTCTTCTCGCATTTGGCCACCAGTCTTGCTAGCCTGGTATCTGAACTAACGTATACTATCCATCATTCGATGCCGACTGCCTTCCTCAGCCGATATTTGAGCAAGTTCGCCGTGCGCCCGGACGGGAGCGCGACCAATGCCTGACCAATCCACCTACGCAGCTCATGCTATTTGCCCAAAACAACATAAGATGACACCGAGCGACCCCACACGCGAGCGTGACCCCTTCGAAACTTTAAGGACTTACGTCGACGCGCTCGTGACCCCTTCGGAAAAACAAGCCCTTTTTGGAAAGCCCCGTTGGATGGCCCTGTCCGCTTCGAAAAAATAACGACTTACGACGATTCGCCATCACGACGGGGTGGCTGGGGCAACGCCCCAGAAGCTCCGCTACTTGCCAAACAAAACGCTTGACATAAACGCCTGACAACTGTTATAGTTCTGTAGTCACTTGCCATTTTATCGGATTTTCTCGCCATGTTTCTGCGGATCGAAAAAGGCTCGGCCATGCCCATCTCGCGGCAGATCGCCGACCAGATCGCCACGCTGTGCGTTTCGGGCAGCCTCCGGCCCGGCGAGCGGCTGCCGTCGGTTCGCGAGCTGGCCCGAGAGCTGGCCGTCAACCAGAACACGATCCTACGGGTCTACGAGCGGTTGTGCGGCGAGGGGCTGCTCGAGATGCGGCACGGCCAAGGGACGTTTGTCGCCGACGGCGCCAGCAATGGCCGCATTGCGATGCACCGGGCCCGCCTGTTTCACGAGCTGCGGCAAATCGCGCGGCAAGCCATCGGGCTGGGACTGTCCACCGACGAGCTGCACGGTCTGTTGGCCGAGGCGGCACAAGGAATCGAAGCGAATCAACCTGTCATCGCTCAAGGGGAAGCGAAGCCATGAACGAACCGGCAATTGAATTGCAAGCAGTTTACAAATCGTTTCGCTCGACGGAGGTGCTGCGCGGCGTGACGCTCGAGGTCGAACGCGGCAAGACGTTCGCGTTTCTTGGCCGCAATGCGGCGGGCAAATCGACGACGATCCGCATGTTGCTGGGGTTGTTGAAACGCGACGACGGGGCGATCCGCGTACTGGGGCTCGATCCCGAGCGCGACCCACTGGAGCTCCGCCGCCGCGTCGGATACCTGGCCGAGGACCAGACGATGTACGGCTGGATGCGGGTCGAGGAAATTGTGCGCTTCGTCGCGCCGTTCTACCCAACGTGGGACCACGACCTGGCGCTGAAATACATCCGCGATTTCGAGCTGCCGGCCCGCACGAAGATCAAAAACTTGTCCAAGGGCCAGAACGTACGACTCGGTCTTGTGCTCGCGCTCGCCCATCGACCGGAGCTGGTAATTCTCGACGACCCGGCGCTCGGCCTCGACCCGATCATGCGCAAGCAGTTCAACCGCGACCTCATCACGCATCTGCAGGGCGAGGGGCGAACCGTGTTCTACAGCTCGCACCTGCTGTACGAAGTCGAACCGGTGGCCGACGAGGTGGCCATCCTCGACCAAGGCCGCATCGTGCGGCAGGCCGACACCGAAACGCTTCGTCGCGACGTGAAGCAGTTCATATTGAGCCGTGAGGCACTCGCCGCGGTACGCGGCGATTTGACGATTCTCGACGAACGGACCGACGGCGACCGGATGGCCGTCACGGTCGAACGGGCCGAAAACGCGCTGCAAACACTGGCCGGTGATGGCATCGAGCACCGCGTTGTCGATTTGAACCTGGATGAGATTTTCGAGGCGTACGTAGCGGGCCGTCGCGGCGACCCGTCCGCCGCTCAGCCGCAAGCCGAATTGCAGCCACTCGCATAAACGATTCATTCAACAATCACCGCGAGCCAACGGCTCGCGTGCAAAAACGATCATGCGTACCATCTGGCAAAGTCTGGCCTGGAAAGAATGGCACGAGCACAAATGGAAGCTCGCGGCGCTCCTGGCCATCATGTGGGGTGTCGCATTATTGCCGCTAGTCGAAATGGAACGCGGCACGCTCCTAGGTGTCCGGCTCGTTCTGGCGATCGGAATTGTTCCCCTGGCAATTTTCGTAGGGTTGGGCACTGCTGCCGGCGAACGTTCGCGTGGCACGCTGCAATTCCTGCAGGCGCTGCCGGTGCCGATGTGGCGCGTGGCGCTGCACAAATTTGCATTCGGATTGGTGACGATTATCCTGCCGGCGCTGCTGACATTGGCGCTCGCGTACGCGTGGTGCAAGTGCCTGGACCTGCTGGGTGTGAAATATGGCGCCGCAAGCGACTTCAATTTTCGTAAGGGCAATCCAGCTAATCCATTCGCGCTCGGCACGAACAGTTGGTTCCTCGACAGCGCGCTGATCGCCTTCTTGGTTGCCGGGAGCTTCTATGTGTGGACGATTGCCTTCGGCGTGAACCGCAAGGACGAAGTCAGCGCCGGCGCCGTGGCATTGGCTGCCATTGTCGGCTGGGGCTTGTTGTTGACCCTTGTGTGGTTGTTTCTCGCTTATTGGTCCACTGGGCCGAGCTCCGCGCAGGAGACCAAGGACTTGGAGTGGCTGGCGGTCGTCGGATTGTCATCCGCGCCGGGTGGACTTGCGCCGGTGGCTGATATCGCACAGCAGGACTCCCGACTTCTCCTGTTGGGAATCTCGATGGCGGCCATCATTCACGTCAGCTTGGCCGCATGGTACGTCTGCCGCTTCGCACGAATCTCGGACCTGGAAATTCGTTCGCCCGAGACGGCCCCAATCGGCGCACGCGGGCTCGATTGGCTTGGTCCGCCGCGGCGCTCGCCGGTCGCGGCCATCGCCTGGAAACAGCTCCGCGAAAGTGGCCCGATCGTGCTCGCCGGCCTGGCCGTCGTCGCGGGAGCGACCGCCCTGTTTTACTTTCCGAACAACGGCGATTTCGCTCCCAGCTTGGGTGATGTCTTGATCGGCGTATCCATGGCGCTGGGATTCTGTCTGGCCATCGTAATTGGCATCGGTGTCATGCTGCACGACGTCCGGCCCGGCCTCAATACGTTCTGGCGCTCGCGGCCGATCGATGCCGACCTGTGGTTCTGGATTAAGTTCCTGAGCGGCTTGGCAATTCTGCTGGCAGCAATTTACGGACCGACGCTCGTGATCGCTTCATTGTCGGGCAGCTTGGGCTTTGATCGTGGCCTGCCACCCGACGCATACCTTTTCCCCGTTATGCACATCACGCTCTTCGCGGCAGCCGTGGCGATGACGTGCCTGACACGGCAAGCGGTGTACGCGGCCATACTAAGCATCGCCTTGACTTATCTGGGAGTTGCCCTTGTGGGACTGGTGATCGTCGTCGGCGGGCTACTCGGCTGGTTGGACCGCACGCCGGGCGATTTGTTTGAGATGACGGAACCGATCGTTGCCGCGGGTCTGGTTTTCAGCTTCATCGTAAGCACGCTGCTGGCCTGGCTCGCCGTCCGCAACGATTGGGGACAGAAGAGCGTGAGGTAAATAGCCCGGCCATCTTGGCCGGTGGCGGGCTAGTCGTATTTTCGTTCCGATCCAAGATGGATCGGCTATGTATCCGTGTCGCTCACCAGCGGCACGAACCCGAAGCTGCCGAGGACTTCATGTTGCAGTTTGCCATTCGTGCGCATGATGCGGACCATTTGCTGCCGGCTCGGCGGACCGATGGGAATCAACAGCCGGCCGCCTTCCGCCAGTTGCTCCGGATAGGCCCTGGGCAAGTCCTCCGCCCCGGCCGTGCAGACGATCGCGTCGAACGGTGCCTCGTCCGGCAGGCCGAAGGTGCCGTCGCGATGGTGGACGTGCACGTTTGCGTAGCCCAGCCGGGCCAATCTTTCGCGGGCCTCGTGAAAAAGTTCCTCGATGCGTTCCACCGTATGCACGTCGCGTGCCAGCAGCGACAGCACCGCCGCGCCGTAACCCGAGCCGGTGCCGATCTCAAGCACCTTGTCGCCGGCCGCGATCCGCGCCTCCTGGCACATGAAGGCCACGGTGTAGGGCTGCGAGATTGTCTGCTCCAGCGCGAGCGGCAGGGCCCGGTCGTCGTAGGCCAGGTCGGCCAGTTCGGGCGGCACGAATTCCTCGCGTGGCACCCAATCCATCGCTTCCAGGACGCGCGGATCGTAAATGTCGCGCCGCTCAAGCTGCTCGACGACCATGTTGTGCCGCAGCACGGCGTAGTTCATGGCGCCATTGTAGGCGACGGGTGGCTGGGGCAACGCCCCAGTTTTTCTCGACGAACCTGGGGCGTTGCCCCAGCCACCCATCAGCCATGCCCTTGACGATGTCGACTTGGTCTTCATACTCGAAGCCAGCGAACAAGCCCCAAATCTCGCGCAAGGTCCGCCATGAATAGCGAAAACGCCCCCGATCCACTGCTGTCCGGCAAAGAGCTGCCCACGTTCAAATTCGAGCTGGAAAAATCGGCCGGCAAGGCGCTCGGCGGCAGCGTTGGCCGGGAGGCGACCGTTGAGCAATTACCGATCTCCAAGGGCATCGCGGGCGTCTCGATGATCCTGGAGCCGGGCGTCATGCGCGAGCTGCATTGGCACGCCACCGCAGCCGAATGGGCCTTTGTGATCGACGGCCGCGTACGAACCACGGTGATCGATCCCCAGGGCTACGCCGAGACCAACGATTTCGAGCCCGGCGACATCTGGTACTTTCCCCGCGGCCACGGCCACATGCTCGAGTGCCTGGGCGACAAGCCGACGCACTTCATTCTCATCTTCGATAACGGTTACTTCTCCGAGTTTGGCACGTTCAGCATCAGCGACTGGATCGGCCACTCGCCCAAGCCGCTGTTGTCGAAGAACTTCGGCCTGCCGGAATCCGCGTTCGACAGCTTTCCCAAGGACGAGGTCTACTTTGCCCGCGGCCCGCTGCCGTCGGCCCAAAAGCCACCCAATCTGCAGGGCCGCGAGGAACCGCCGCAATCGCACAAATTCCGCATGTTGGCCGAGCCGCCGCACTCCGTGTACAAGGGCGGCCGCGAATGGCGTGTCGATTCCACCCGCTTTCCGATCTCGACAACGATGACCGGCGTCGTCCTGGACCTCGAGCCGGGCGGACTCCGCGAGCTGCATTGGCATCCCACTTCCGACGAATGGCAATACGTGATCGAGGGACAGGTGAGCGTCACGATGTTCGGCTCCCACGGCCGCTATCGGATCGAAACGCTCAACTCGGGCGACGTGGGTTACATTCCGCAAGGCTTCGGCCACTCCATCGAAAACGCCGGCAAGGCGCCGGCGCGGATTCTCATCGGCTTCAACACGGGCCAGTACGAGGCGATCGACTTGTCGCAGTGGATCGCCGGCAATCCGGTGGAAGTGCTGGCCACCAACTTCGGCCAGCCGGCGGCGGCGATGGCGCAATTCCCAAAAAAGAAGGTCTTCATTGCGCCGCAGTAACCAGGCGAGGATCCATTCGCGTTGACAGGACGACAGTTGAACTATTCGTTATGCTGGTTCTGAAGAGGCCAGGCAACGTATTTTTGGCCGCCAAGGTAATTCGTCGGCGTTAGGAGAATCGGCATGAAGATTGTGGTTATCGGCGGCAGCGGCCTCATTGGAACAAAGCTCGTGAACAACCTTCGTCGGAAAGGCCATGAAGTCGTGGCGGCGTCACGCTCGTCGGGCATCAATGCGCTCACTGGTGAGGGACTGGCGGACGCGCTTTCAGGCGCACAGGTTGTCGTCGACGTGGCGAACTCGCCTTCGTTCGAGGACAAGGCCGTTTTGGAGTTCTTTGAGACGTCGGGGCGAAATCTACTTGCCGCGGAAACGGCTGCTGGCGTGAAACACCACGTGGCGCTGTCGGTTGTCGGTACCGAACGCCTTCTTGCGAGTGGTTATTTCCGCGCGAAGTTGGCCCAGGAAAACCTGATCAAGGCCTCCAAAATTCCCTACACGATCCTCCGCGCCACGCAGTTCTTCGAGTTCGTCGGCAGCATCGCCCAATCGGCCGCCGATGGGCAAACGCTTCGGTTGCCACCCGCCTTGATGCAGCCCGTGGCGTCGGATGACGTCGCCGACGCACTGGCGGACGTCGCTGTCGAGCAACCGTTGAACGGCACGGTCGAGCTTGCCGGTCCGGAACCGATCGCTATGGACGACCTCGTCCGGCGATTCCTGGTCGCAAATCGAGACTCACGGAAGGTGACGACAGACGCCCAGGCACGCTACTTCGGCACGGAAGTGAACGATCAAAGCCTCACCCCCGGCGATAACCCGCGCATCGGCCCAACGCGTTTCGACGACTGGCTCAGCCACTCGACGCCGTAGGTGTAAGCTGGGACGGTCACTTGCGGCGGCATCTGAATGATCGAAAACACGATCCCGCATAACTGCGTCCATATCCTCGCTCTTCACTTCGCCCGCCGTACTGAAGACCGTCGTCCCCGTTGACGGTCTCCACCACCTTGATGTCGATGATATTGTCCGATTCGATCGTCATCGGGTTATCGGAAAGGATCACATCAAGCTTTAGCCGATCTTCGGCAACACTTCGTTGAAGAGGATGCCGAGCAACTGGCCGCCTTCCGGCCGACTCCAATCCTGCGCCAGTTCGGCCATCAGCGTGTTCGTGGCTGAGAGGACGACGCCTTCGTTCTCCATCCGTCGACGGGACATTTCTTCGGAGATGTCGAACGGCGACCCGCTGGCGTCCATCACCGCCTGGACGTTGAACCCTTCGCGGACGGCGCTGATTGCCGGGAAGACCAGGCACACGTCCGTCGTCACCCCAGCCATGATGAGGTTCTTCCGTCCGGTCTTCTTGACGGCGGCGACGAAGTTCGGGTCGTTCCAGGCATTGACGATCCCGGCCCGCTTCACACGGGCGGCGAAGGCGTTGGGCAGGATTTGCTGCAATTCGGGTAGGAGCGGGCCTTGCAGATTCTGTTCCTGAGAACTCGTCAGGACGACGGGGATGTTCAGGATTTTCGCCGACTTCGCCAGAGCGAGCGTGTTCCGCTTCGCCACGTCCAGCGGGATGTTCTTGATGAGTTGCATCGTGCCGGTCTGGTGGTCGATCAACAGCAAGGTCGAGTCAGCGGGCGTAAAGGTCGGCATCTTGGCAGTCATGGTCTATCCCTCCGAGTACGGTTTCGTCAGCTAGGGCCTCTGAAGCAGGTCTCCGTTGATATTAGGCAGTAAAGCAAGTAGGATGGTTTGGCGCAAGTAGGCACTCGAAAGTGCCGTAGACACTCGGAGGTTCCCTTGTCGAAGAAAGTACAGCGCACGCCGCTTTGCCTGCTCGATGAAAACTGCCCGCTGCGTCAAATGTTCGACCTAGTCGGAGATCGGTGGACTTCGACAGTTCTGTTCGTGATTTCGGACGGCGTGAAGCGGTACAGCGAACTCCAGAGGCAAATCCCCGACGTGACGAAGAAGATGCTGACGCAGACGTTGCGGACTCTGGAACGTGATGGATTGGTAGAACGCACGGTGTACCCGGTCGTACCTCCCAAGACTGAGTACCGCCTGACGCCGCTGGGCCTTCGATTTCTTGAACCTATTGCCGCCCTTGCGGAGTGGGCCAAGTCTCACCAAAAGGACTTGAAGCCCATCTTTGCCCGAAGGAACGGGCAGCGCGGCGACGCCAAGTTGAGTCCGAGTAAAGGTAACGCCAAGATGGGTTGAAGTTCAGCATGCCGGGCGACGTTCGAGAATCCAAGAAATAGAAACGCGCGCACCGCATCACCGTTCGCGCTGCGATTCAACGGCCTACAACAGTTCCGACGGGTGATCGCCAATTGCGCGCCCCTCATTCAGCTGCGGTTGAAGACGCGTCAAAAGCTCAAATCCCGTCGCCAGTCGCCTGCGCAACCAACGACGGGATTTGAAGTTGAGAAGAGTCGGGGTGACACGATTTGAACGTGCGACTTCTTGGTCCCAAACCAAGCGCTCTAGCCAGGCTGAGCTACACCCCGTCACAGTAGTGACAACCGATTCGGAAATCGGTTCGTCAGCAGCCATGTATCCTAGTTGACCGGCGACACGACGGCAACGACGGATAGCAGAATCGCTTCGCAGCTGGCCGTTTACGCCGGGAGCCTGACGCGCGGATTGTCGAATCCGCCGTAAATGATGGCAGCCCGTTCCAGCGCGGCGTCGAGGTGGGGCTGCATATTCTTGCGGCCCAGCAGGTCCAGCAAATTGGAGCGGCTGATCAGCTCGGCCGGCTGCGGCTGCGCGCCGCAGATCACGAGCGATTGACCCGACTCGCGCAGCCGAGTCGCCAACTGTTCCAATGCATGGATCGCCGTGCCGTCGATGGCGGTCATGTAGGTGAGCTTCAGTACGATCACCTGCCCAAACCGGCTCAGGTCCTGTGTCTCGTGCGCCAGCTTCTCCGTCGCGCCGAACAGGAACGGGCCGCGGATGCGGATGACCGAACAGTAGGACGGGATGTATTTGTCGGTGATCACGCGGGGTTCGCCGTCGCCCAGATCATGGTCACCGATCGAAGCTACGGTCGTCGTGGACGAGACGCTGTGGATGTAGAGCAGCGCGGCGAGGACCATGCCGACCTCCACTGCGACGGTCAGGTCGGCGAACACGGTGAGCGCGAACGTCGCGCCCCACACCAGGCGGTCCGCCCCCGACAACCGCAGTATCGACGGAATCGTATGCCATTCGCCCATGCGGTAGGCCACGACCATCAGAATCGCGGCCAGCGTCGGCAACGGTATGAATCGCGCGAGTGGTGCGGCCACCAGGATGATCGCCAGCAACGTCAGCGAATGAACGATTCCAGCCACGGGCGAAGTCGCGCCGGAGCGGATATTCGTGGCCGTGCGGGCGATGGCTCCCGTGGCCGGGATGCCGCCAAACATCGGCACCGCTAGGTTGGCGATGCCCTGGGCGATCAGCTCAACGTCGGGTTTGTGGCGATCGCCGCTCATGTTGTCGGCGACGACTGCGGAGAGCAAACTCTCGATTGCTGCCAGCATTGCTACGGTGAATGCCGAGGGCAGAAGTGGCAGGATAAGATCGGCGCGAAATTCGGGGAACGAAATGGGGGGCAGGCCGGTCGGGATGCCGCCGAACTTCGTGCCAATGGTTCCGACGGGCACGGCCAGCAGAGCGCAAGCGATTGTTGTCGCCAGTAGGGCGACGATCGAGCCAGGCACTTTTTTCGTGACCCAGGGCCACAGCAGCACGATTGCCACGGTTGCCACGGCAACGGCCGTCGCCGGAACGCTAACGGTGACCGCGCCGTGAACCAGTGCCATCATTCGCGGCAGAAATTCGCTGGGTACGGGATCGACGGCCAAGCCAAAGAAGTCTTTGATCTGGGTCGAGGCGATCAGCACTGCGATGCCGTTCGTGAAGCCGATCGTCACTGACCGCGGGATGTAGCGGACCGCCGAGCCGAGCCCCGTCAGTCCCATCAGGACGAGCATAGCGCCGGCCATCGCCGTGCACAGCAACAGGCCGGAAACACCGAATTTGGCGACGATTCCCGCCACGATCACGACGAACGCACCGGTCGGGCCGGCAACCTGGCAGCGAGAGCCGCCCAGCATTGAGACGATCAGCCCGGCGCCAATCGCCGTGTAGATTCCGGCCTCGGGCTTGACTCCCGACGAAATGGCGAACGCCATGGCTAGCGGCAGGGCGACGAGGCCCACGGTCACGCCGGCGATCAGATCGGCGACGAACCGCTGGCGGGTGTAGCTGGGCAGCGTCTCCAGGAGTTTCGGGACGAGACGGTGCCCGGTTGGAATATTCATAACCCGATTTAGTGGAACGCCGCCGCCTGCGTGTTATGCCAATTGCTGCTGCGGGATGTTAGCAGTTACCAAGAGTTGCCGCAACCGTGCAAATTCTTCGTGAGATTGGAAATGAATGGCGATTTTGCCGCGGCCCTTGGCCGTTTGGCTCAAATCCACCTTGGTCCCGAGGGCCGTGCGGAGCTCTTGCTCCAGCGCGGCGATCTGCTCGTTGCGCGGGCGGGGCACTGGTCGCGAGTTGCCGTCTTCATCGACGATTCGCAGCGTGTCGCCATCCAGTGCATGGATGCGGTCCTGCACCGCCTGCTCGGTGGCTCGCACCGACAGGCCGTCCTTCTTGATTCGCTTGCCGAACGCCACCTGCTCTTCCGCATCGCCGAGCGGCAACAGCGCCCGCGCGTGGCCTTGCGAGATGTCGCCTTCCTGAACCATCTGCTTCACGTCGGCCGGCAGCTCCAGGAGGCGGATCAGGTTGGCCACGGTCGAGCGGTCGATCTGCACGCGGGAGGCTAATTCTTCCTGCGTGCACTGATACTGATCGAGGTAGCGCTGAAACGATTCGGCTTTCTCGATCGCGTTGAGGTCCTTGCGCTGGACGTTTTCGACGATGGCCAACTCGGCCATCTGCCGGTCGTCGACAGTGCGCACTTGAACCGGCACCTGCCGCCAGTCGGCGGCCAGGGCCGCGCGAAGCCGCCGCTCGCCGGCAATCAATTCAAACCCTTCGCCGACGCGCCGCACCACGAGTGGTTGCAGGATGCCGTGCGCGCGGATGCTGTCCGCCAGGTCGGCGATCTCGGCCTCGTCGAACGACTGCCGCGGCTGATAGGGATTGCGCTCGATCGCATCGCAGTTGAGCCAGAGTTGGCCTTCGGCGTCGCGCGACATCCGAGCGTCGAGCGATGACTCACTCGCGACTTCGGCCACGGCCGTCGACTCGGGATCTTCCCAAGCACGACCCAACAGGGCTTCCAAACCACGTCCCAAACGTCGCTCTTTCGACACGGCCCAATCCTCCCTGATATGGCCCGGCCATCTTGGCCGGTTCCCGCTGGCGTCCGAACGAATCAATCGCCCTTCTGCCCTGACCGACCCAAGATGGGTCGGCTATGTTCCCGATCGCGTGCCGTTTCAGGCATCCTTGCCCGCCAGCACGCAGAGGGCGGCAACCCGCTAGCGGTTCCAGCGAACCGCACAAATCGCCGCCGAACTGTCATCGGCTAACAGGCAACAATGGACCGACCTATTCATCCGCCAAGGACATAGTTTGCTTGATCGTCGTGGCTTTCCTCGGTCAGAGATTGTTCCGTGTCCATGCACTTGCGAGGCCAATCGCTAGCAACATCGCACTGCGGTAGAATGAGTGCAGTCACAGCCCGCGCGGCCGAAGTCCACTGTCATGCTCTACGAATCGGGCAACCTGGAATCAAGCGCCTCCGCCGCCGAAACGGAGCGGATGCGGCGCGGCACACTCTGCCCGTCCGAACGGGCCGACGCGATCAGCTACGACTGGGCTCGCATCGGCTTCGGAATTGTCCTGGCTGGCGGTGCATATCCAATTGTCGTGGCGGTGATCGTGTTAGCTTTCATGCTCGTTGTCGCGCTGCTTAGTGCTCGTTCTATCGGAGGCGTCGATGACGGCCTGGAGCTCGTTATTGCATTCGGGGCCTCTACCCTTGCCGCCGCTTTAGGCGGCATCCTTTGGTCCGGATTGGTCACCGCGTTGACGCTGCCCATCGTTTATGTGGTTGCGTGGTCGCTCAGTTTGCACACCAGCATTGTCCGTATTGGCGCCTTTGCCGGCGGGCTGGTCGGCTTCATCTGCGTGTTGCCGCTCACGCTCAGCGTGCCGTGGTTTGATTTCAACGGCGACTTCTGGGAAGTCGTTGTCATGGCCTCGCTTGGTCCGATGTTGACGACTGTCCTGGGTCAACTCGGCGGTGCGTGGGGCGGAAGCAAGTCGCGTGAATTGGGGCCCGGGCGGGATTTGAATATGCTCGTCGGATCAGCGGCGGGGGAACCGACGACCGGCAATCCAACAGATGTCCATGAATTGGCCCGGCCAAGCCTTCAATTCGGCATCCGCCACTTGCTGTGGATATCCGTGTGGCTGAGTCTGCTGCTGGCCCTGATCCGCCTCAGCGGTATCCCCTACGAGCTGTTCCTGCCGCTGCTATTGGCTTGGCTGTTGTTCCAATCGGCGACGCTATGGATGGGTGGGAAGCTGCTACCCAGGCTAGCACGTTGGCGAGAGCGGCGGCGGCAATTTCGTTCCACGTGAAACAACCGGCAGCCTGACCGCAGCCTTCGTGTTTCACGTGAAACATCCAGAACGCGAACTCGCCCCGTGTTG
>JBIOWO010000318.1:0-4878 GCA_044868555.1 Lacipirellulaceae bacterium
GAGTGGCAGCCACGTGTCCGGAGAGTCGGACGGGACGGCAAGGTCACGACGTTGGTGGCTTTCGCACCTCAGCGGAGATAGCCTGGATGAGAGTTCGTACCATGCCGCCGAACCAGTCGCTGCAGCGAACCCGGCGGGGGCGTCGCGGTTGCAATCGTTGGGTCGCGTGCGCCGGGTCGTTGAACTTTGGTCGTTAGGCCGCCATGATCTCGTTCATTGTCCCGGCACATAATGAAGAGCTGTGGATTGGCAAGTGCCTGACCAGTATCCACACCACCATGCAGGGACTCAGCGAGTCTTACGAGGTGATCGTGGTGGATGACGCATCGACCGATGCAACTTCCCGGATCGCAGAGCAAATGGGCGCTCGCACGATTCGAGTCGAGCATCGCAAGATCTCCGCCGTGCGCAATGCCGGCGCCCGCGCCGCGTGCGGCGAGATGTTTTTCTTCGTGGATGCGGATACGCAGGTCAACGAGCGGGCCGTGAGCGCGGCTCTGGCAGCGATGCGTGCCGGCGCTGCCGGTGGCGGATGCCTCATTGATTTGGAAGGCCCGACACCGGTGTGGGCGCGCGTCATGCTGTTCTTCGCCGTGTTGGCGGCGCGACTTTTGCGATGGGCGTGTGGTTGTTTTGTTTTTTGCACGAGGGAAGCGTACGGCGCGACGGGCGGATTTTCCGAAAGCATGTATGCCGGGGAAGACCTTGCATTCGTTCAGGCCCTCAAGCAGGTGGGCCGCTTCGTGGTGCTGAAACCGAAGGTGGTCACATCGGGGCGGAAGCTCGACGTCGTGGGGCCTTGGGAGGTGATAAAACTGGCGCTGACGATCGCCGTCCGCGGCCCGCGCTACGAGAGCAAGTGGGTGTACGATATTTTGTATGGGCGACGCGCTCAAGATTGCAGGAAACCAGACCAGGCGACCTAACAAGTCGCTGACTTCGACAAGCTCAGCCGAGCACAGTTGACCCGCCAGGCTGAACGGTCGGTTTGGCGTTTCACGTTCGCGTCACCTAAACGGCTTTCTATTACGTGATTGATTCCGGCGGTCAACTTAGCTTAGGTGGTTAGCCGACGAGGACTTTCCATGAACGAAGGACGCCCGGAACTTGTGGCCATCAACCACGACGATTATCACGCCAAGCACGTCGGTCGCACGGCGGACGGTCGACAGTTCTTTCTTACCACGCCGTTTGGACCGGCCCACGGGAGCCACAAGAGTTCCGAGTACATCGCCCTGTTTCTGTTTGACGCCGTCGGCAATCTGGTCGATGCGACAATCGACGATTTCGGACCACGCGAGAAAATAGACGACGATAAATATCGTCGATGCTATGAGCAGCGGCTGAAGGAGCTCGGTGCGGTGACATTCGATCGAATTGAAGTCAAGCCGTTCAGCATCGAGCGGTTCGGCACGACGTTCGGACTTGTTGCCCACGAGCCCGAGGGTGACGCCGATAGTTGGTGGGTAGAACTAGAGCCCGGCAACTACATGGCATTCTCTGAGCCATGGGACAGCGGCGAATACGATACATGAAAATGGCCCACGAGGGCGCTGCCGTTGACCCGCCGGTCCCGCGGCCGGTTTGGCGTTTCTGCGCCCTAACGATATACTTGAGTGGCGGTGGATTGTGCGGAGTATTTGGGAGTGTCCGATGCTGCAATATAAGGCTGGATATAAATTTGTCGCTGGGGGAGTCCATGCGCAGGTCGTGGATTTTCCTGCTGTCATTACCTGTGCGGCCGATGTGACCGAGGCGCGCCGATTGCTGGCGACGGCACTACTCGATGTGGCGGAAACGCGATTGGAACTCGGGCAGCCGCTGCCAACACCGAATCTCAGTGCGACCGATCCCGATATGGATTTTGAGGAGCCGATCTACCTTCATTTGAGCGCGAGCAGCCAGGTAGATCAGATACCGGCGGGAGAGGTCGCTACGTGAAGCGAAAGGACCTTGTGAAGCATCTTCGCCGAAATCGCTGTCAACTATTGCGCGAAGGGCGCAGTCATTCGGTGTGGGTGAATCCTGCCAACGAGCAGCAAGCCTCAATACCAAGGCATCGCGAGATTAACGAGTACACAGCTCGAAGCATTTGCCGGCAGCTCGGCATTTTCGACCCCTGAGCAGGACGAACAAATGTGCTTTGCCCGCCGTCTGGCAGGGTGCTGCGGTTGACGCGGCAGTCAACTTCAGCCGCGCTGGGGTAAAGCGCAACGAATAGGGGTCGGGACGCTTTTGCGACTGGTGGCGTTGAATCGCCGGCAACGCCGCTAGTCGCAAAAGACTCCCGACCCCGCGTGTGTCCGGCTAATAGCTAATAGCTAACCGCTAACGGCTTCCCCGCTCACTTCTTCGCCGCCACGTACCGCTCGCCGACTGCTTTCCAATTGACGACATTCCACCAGGCCCCGATGTAGTCGGAAGTCGCGTTGGACCCGCCGGCCGGCTTGCCGCCGCCCCCAAACCCGTGCCCGCTGCCGAATAGCGACCTCCGGACCGGCTGGCTGGGGCAGGTTTACTGTGGCCACGCCGGTCGGAGGCCCTGATCGATTGTCGATTCCGAGCCGCCAGCGAGGAGCCAATCTCGTCAGATTTCGCTGTAGTCGGCGTCCCCATTTCGCGCGAAGAATAGGCGAAACGGACCACTCGGTAAGACGCGCGTTCCCGCGATTTCGTGTACGCGTTTTTCGTATGGCAACCGGTCCTGCTCCGCTCGTCGCGGGAATTTCCCGGTTCTCGAATTGGTGCTGCGCCCACGAGAATCCCGCGATTCCGCGGCAGCCGTGTGAGGACGGGCTCTAGTATCGCCACGCCTTGGACTGCGGTAGGATAGCGAACGCAGGTTCCTGCAGTTCCGATCCCGCGCGGCGTTGGAGGCGGGTCGTATGGCCAAAAAGAAGCAGAGCGGACGCCGGACGACCGAGTCCGCTAGCAAAACTGGTGGTGCGGCCCGGGCCGGTGGTGGCAAGAAGCGCCCGCGCAGCCCGTCCAAGAAGCGCGATGTTCCGAGCCGAGAAGACAGCCCTTTGTCCGTCACGAAAGCCGATCGCTTCGCGGTGGTGGGTCTGGGCGCTTCGGCCGGCGGGTTGGACGCTTTCAAACAATTCTTCAGCAATATGCCGGCCGATTCAGGCATGGCCTTCGTACTGATCCAGCACCTCGATCCGGCGCACGAGAGCTTAACGGGCGAATTGCTCAGCCGGCATACGGACATGCCGGTGGACCAAGCCGAAGACGAGATGCGGATCCGGCCCAACCACGTCTACGTCATCCCGCCCAACACATACCTGACGGTCAGCGGCGAGATGCTGAATCTCACGGAACCGGTGCATCGCCGCGGCTTGCGGATGCCGATCGATTTTTTCCTTCGTTCGCTGGCCGACGACCAGCAGGAACGAGCCATCGGCGTCATTCTGACTGGTACCGGCACCGACGGCACGTTGGGCGTGCGCGAGATCAAGGCAGCCTGCGGCATGGTCATGGTCCAGTCGCCGGAAACGTGTCAGTTCGACGGTATGGCCCGCAGCGCCATCGCCACCGGCATGGTCGATTACGTGCTGCCCATCGACCAGATGCCCGACGCGCTCATCCGCTATGTGGAGCATTGGACGGTCAACGGCGCACTGGCGCCGCCCCCCAGCTCGGAAAAGACGCCCGACGACTTGCACGCCGTTGTCGGCCTGCTGCGGGCGCGAATCAAATACGACTTCAGTTGCTACAAGAAAGGCACGCTCACGCGCCGCATTCAGCGACGCATGGGCCTGCGTCACATCGAGAGCATGGCCAAGTACGTCGAGTTCCTGCGGCAGGACAACGACGAGGTCAATTCGCTCTACAAGGACCTGTTGATCGGCGTTACCAACTTTTTCCGCGAGCCGGAAGCGTGGCAAGTGCTCGAGCAGCAAGTGATTATTCCGCTCGTCAAAGCGCACAGCGGGGAGACGCCGATCCGCGTGTGGGTGCCGGGCTGTGCCACCGGCGAAGAGCCGTACTCCATCGCCATGCAGCTGACTGACCAGCTTCACTTGGCGGAAAAGGCGTGCGAAATCCAGATATTCGCATCGGACATCGATACCGACGCCCTGGCGTTCGCCCGCGCCGGTGTTTATCCGGAGAACATCGCCGCCGACGTGCCGGCCGAGTGCCTCCGTCGATTCTTCATCAAGGGCGAGCACACCTATCGCATCAATAAGGAAATCCGCGAGACCGTCGTCTTCGCGGAGCAAAACCTGATCAGCGACCCTCCCTTCTCCAAGCTCGACCTGATCAGTTGCCGAAACCTGCTGATCTACCTGGAGGCGGAGGTCCAGCACAAAATCCTGACGCTGTTTCATTTCGCGCTCCGCGAGCATGGCTACTTGCTTCTGGGCGGCAGCGAGACGATCGGCCCGCAGCACGACCTGTTCGAGGCTGTCTCGCGGAAGCACCGCATCTATCGGCGGATCGGACCCGTTCGCCATAGCAAGCTCGACTTCCCCCTCGCGCGGGCCAATGCGCCACGCACGCTGCCGGACGCTCGCCCTGGGCTTCCTGAGCCGCGCAACCGTCGGCTGGCGCTGTTGGCTCAACATTTGGTGATCGATCGGTTCGCGCCGGCCTGTGTCGTGGTCAACCGCAAATCGGAGGTGCTCTATCTGCACGGGCCGGTGGACGAGTATCTGCAATTGCCCGCCGGCGAGCTGGCTGCCGATATCGTCGCCATGGCCCGCGAGGGGCTCCGCAGCAAGCTACGGTCGGCGCTCCATCGGGCGATCCAGGAAGACCGTTCGGTGGAAGTGACGGGCGTGCGGATTCGCCGCGGCCGCGGAAACGCGTCCGTCCGCGTCACCGTCGACCCGTTGCGACAGCCACGCGAAGCCGAGGGACTGTTGCTGGTGT
>JBIOWO010000319.1:0-5209 GCA_044868555.1 Lacipirellulaceae bacterium
TCGATGATCTTGGCCTTGCGGGCGGCGATCATCGAGCGGATCACCAGCGGCACGTTTCCGCCCGCCATGTAATGGGCCTCGAGCGCTTTCGTCGTCACGCCTTCGCTGTCGTATAGCCCCGCCTGCACCGCCATGATCTTCGAGCGCACAATGATCGTCGGATTCACTTTGCGAAACGTCATCCGCAACAGATCCAGAAAGCCGATTCCCGCCCCCGTCGCGAACGATTGGATCCATAGGCGGCAATAGCGAGCGAAGACGGCAAAGAACACCAGTCCGGCGATCAGCAACGCCACCATCGCGATCAGCCAAACCGTCCCCCATTCTCTGAGGAAACCGCGGCCCGCCTGGGCCAATAGCGGAGCAAAGCCAAGCATCGCCTGGAGCGTGATGGTCGAGAGCTGGGTCATAAAAATATCCTCGCGCGGAGCGATCAACCGACTATAGCGCTAAGTCCTGCACTAACAATCACTTGTAATCGGTAACACGCAATTTATCAAGCTGCCGCCGCTCGCGGCTTAGCGCGGCCCTAGAGCTGTAGGGTGGGTCGAGTTCCACGAGACCCACCAATTAACCATTCTCCACCGGTCCTACCCGTCCCAATGCTGTGCAAACAAAAGGTGCTCCCGCTCATGGTACATGACCAGCCGCTCCGGCGTCGACCCAATCCGCAGCGCCACACGCTGCGACGGAATGTTGGCCGGTCGGATCAGCGAAATCAGGCGCCGTTTGCCCAGCGCGTCATACGCATAATCGCGCACCGCCGCGGCCGCCTCCGACGCATACCCCTGCCGCCAGAACGGCGCGTGAATCAAATAACCAATCTCCGACTCCTCCACGCCTTCCACGATTTGCTTGAGCAGCCCAACCTGGCCCAACGGCTGTCCGTTCGACCGATCCGACACCAGCCAGAACGCATAACCATCGTTCGCGTAACGGTCCAACACCCGCCCCAGCCACGCCGCCGCCTCGTCGCGCGTGCACGGCTTCGGATAATGCCGCATGACCTCCGGGTCGCCCAACAACGTGGCCAGAAAGTCGAGATCTTCCCACGTCATCTCGCGCAGCGACAGCCGCGGCGTTTCCAGCACAACTTTGTGCATCCGGTGCGTACTCCTTGATTCGGAATAGTGGTCGCAGCTATTCGTTCTGCGGCGGGTTGGGCGCGACGACCACCGGATGAATGGCGTACACCCACGGCCAGCCCAGCCGACCGCCCCGCGTCTCCATCATGCCGATATTCGTGGTAATGCGTTCCAACGCTTCCGGGCTCGTGTAAAAGTTTTCTGTCTTCTTGCTGTCGGGCAGAAAGTATTTGGCGAAATACTGGCGAAAGATGCCGCTATGCGTCTCCGAGTAGAGCCCTTCGATTTCCACGATCTGCTGGTCGTGCGGTGATTCGTCGCCCCACGCATTCACCGCAAACGCCACGCTGGCGCCGAGCGCCGCGCCTAGAGCCAAGACACCGGCTGCCAGCACCAACATCAAAAACCAACCTTTCGGGCCGCTCAAATTCAACACCGGCGGCGCCTCCAGCTCGATGGCATCGCCCGACTCCAACGCTTCCAGATTGCGCCGCTCAAGTTTGCCTGCTTCACTGCGCCGGACAAAGACCGTTGCAACCGCCGCGATCGCCGACACCGCAATGGCCCCAATCGCCATTGGCCAGGCCACGTTCCAAACATCAAAGTCCACTGGGCTCATCCTTTGGAAAACGTACAACATCCCGATCAGTCCCCCGATAAACAAGCAGATGATGCCAATCGAGAGCGGTATCTCCCACAGTCCGCGTCTCGCGTTGCCCGGCGACCGGCCGTAAACGACGCCGATGTCCGGCCGCAAGCCGAGAAAGCCGTACAATTGAAGCGTCTTCTCAAATTCTTTGGGCAGATAGACGGCAGTGACATAGTCGCCGACGCGATACGTCGTGCGATAAACATCCTTCCGCCAGGTGGCAAAATCGAACGATTTGACTCGCCCGACGACAGGTTCGTCGAAACCCGCACGGCGCAGTTCAATCACAGCGTTATAGGCGTGCTGCGACGGAGTGCCGTTGACGATCACCGATGGCGCTTTAACGATTTCCAGTATCCGGGCCACCGCCGGGATGCCGTCGCGCACGTATCGATACGGTCCCAAGGAAAACCGGGACCTCAAAAATGCCACGACCCAAATCGCTGCCGCACCCCATCCAATCCACCACAGGTAAGCAAACGGCAGGATGTATTTTCCCAGCTCTTTGAACAACCAGTAGTTCGCGCTCAAGAGGCACAGGCAAACCACCCACCCCAGCGCATACAGCCCGCGGCGCCGCCCGCGTCCGTACGGACCCGATCGAAGTTCATCGGGGATCGGCCGCGGTGTCGGGCCAAGAAGTTCCGGTTCGAACTCATAGTCGGCCGGCGCGTGAAACTCGCCCAGTTCAGACGCCGGCCCGCGAGCCACTTCAGCGGCGTCGCCCTCTGCCGACGACGAAGGATTCAGCCCATCCAATTTTGGCACCCTCCGCGCCGCTACGCCAGCGGATCGTCCAGCGACTCAATCCCCAGCTCTTCAATCGGCCGCGACAGCACGTCCTTCGGATTCACGTGGCTGGGCCGCTGATCTTTGCCAGCCGGCCGGACCACAACCCGGTTGGCACGCACCTCGACCACCGTCACGTACATGCCCGGCTCGATCGCCTGGCCTTGCGAAACAGAATCCACCATCTGGCCGTCGATTTCAACTGCCCCGCTGGGCAACATCTTCGACCGAGCCACGCCCACCCGGCCAATCAGCTCCCTCCGCGGATCCACCGGCAGCGTTTCTTCCTCGCTCGGCAACTCGCCGAGGAACGCCTTCCCCACCGGCGTCTTCGGCAGATACTTGAACCCGATCGCCAACATCGACGGTACGGCGACCACCGTCGCGGCCGTGAACAAGAGCCCGCGCAGCGGCGCTTCGCCGCCCTCGAACGCAATGTAAATCGAAGCGATGAACGACACGGCCGCCAACACGCTGATCACACCGCCCGACGGTATGAACACTTCCATCACCACCAGCGCGCAGCCCAGCAGCAGCAACAGAGTCGACCAGGCAAGTGGATCAAGCATGTACATGGCTGGCTGCATTCTCCCTCTCCCTCGGGGAGAGGGTTGGGGTGAGGGAGGGTCGGGGTGAGGACGCCCGCACAAACGACCGCAAATCTCGCACCACCCAATTATAGCGATTCCCGCCGGCCCTTTGCCACGTTTTGGCGGCCGCCACGAAATCGCCCCGCAGAACGCGGTGGACTGTTAAGAAACAGAGACCGATAGCAACGCCCAGGGGTTCACGCCTCGACCCCCGTGCCTGCGCAATGCGATCGTCCTTTATTCCCTTGAGCATCCCGCCAAATCATATCGCATCAGCCACTGCTGCGGATTTTTGTTGACTTGGCACCCGTTTTTCCTGAAAATCTAAACCGAGTGGCTCGGGGCAGCGGGCGACTTGCGGCTGGCAAACCTGGTGTGTCCGCGATGCTGCGCACCGGCGGTCCGACAGCGTAGTGGAATTGAACCAGGTGAACTTCTCAAGCAACTCTCAGG
This sequence comes from Lacipirellulaceae bacterium, assembly GCA_044868555.1. Taxonomy (GTDB): domain Bacteria; phylum Planctomycetota; class Planctomycetia; order Pirellulales; family Lacipirellulaceae; genus JABDGM01. Next base: position 3,567 of record JBIOWO010000319.1, read on the forward strand.
GCGTTCACGATGAATTCGCAACTTGGCAAGAGTCTGTTGATATTGGTGTGCTTGTTTTTCGCGACAGCGGTTCAAGCCGAAGTCATTTACCGCGAGACCTTTGGCCGCCCCGATTCGCCCACGACCGACATGTCGCTGGTCTTTTGGGACTGGGCCGACTATTCCAGCAACGGTCACTGGGTACCGAACGTCACCACGAACGCAACCGATCCGACAAACATCGTTGCCAATTTCGGCGTGAACGGCACCAACTCGGGACGACCGACCGACGTCGCGAATGTCAATGCCGGACCGAACTCCGACGGCACGTTCGGCGCCTACGCACGCAGTGTGCATTACTTCCTCACCGCAGGCGGCCAGCCCTCCCTGTCCTGGACGCCCGAGTATTCGCTCAACCCGGCCAATTACACCGGACTTGCATTCAGTTGGTATGAAGGCAATGCCAATGCGGCCGATTCGCAACGCCTGGCCGTCAAAGTTGGCTCGCAGTGGTACGTCAGCGCCGCTTCTTTTTCCTCCCCCGCTACCACGCTCGCCCAATTCACGACCAACGCCCAGCTCAATACGGTTAGTTACGACCCGGCCGCCGCCAACTGGCTCACGCTCGACTTCAACGGTGGTTACGATACCGCCACCAACGTCGGCACCGATAGCTCCGTTGCCCTGGCCGTGGGCGCGGCACCCGGAGCCGATCTCTCCGGCAATATCACCGGTTACGGAATTCTCATCCAAGGCGCCGCCGGCACCCGCCGCTTCGACACGTTCCAGATCGATGGCACGCTCGCCGTGAGCGGCCTCCCCGGCGACTACAACGGCAACAACGTGGTCGACACGGCCGACTACGTCGTCTGGCGCGAAGGCTTCGGCACCACATACACCCACGACGACTACACGATCTGGAAAACTCACTTCGCCAATACGCCCGCCAGCGCCGCCAGCGGAGCACCGGTCCCGGAGCCAGCGTCCTTCACGATTCTCTTGACCGCAGCCGGCGCACTAATCGCATGGCGGCGCCGGACAGCAGACGAGTAGCGGATATCGGGTAGCAACGATTGTCCTCAACCGGTGCGGCGACGACATCGTCGACGCCGCCGGCTACATCGTCTGGCGCAACAATGCAGGCACCGACAACGCGCTCGCTAACGAAGCCGTCGGTGGACAAATCGGCGACGCACACTACAATCAGTGGAAATCACACTTCGGCGCGGCTCGTGGGACCAATCATTTTGCCAGTGCCACCGCGTCCGAGCCGGGAGGAATTGCTATGGCTAGGATTCTTGTCGGTTCCTCATTTGCCGCGGTCGCTCGCCGGCGCGCGGCGCCACCGGCAGTTGCCCTCGTGCTCGTCAGTTTATGCGTCGCTTCTGCCGGCGGTACCCCACCATCCTTGAGTTGCGACTACAACAATAACGGAGTCTGCGACGCCGCCGACTATGTGAATTGGCGCAACAACAACGGAAAATCGCCCGCCACCTTTTCTGAAGGCGACGGCGACGCAAACAACTCCGTCGATCCGATGGATTACAACATTTGGCGCGCAGGATTCGGTAACACATCGGGCAGCGGGACGGGATCAGTTCTGACCGCACCTGCTTTTTTGCCCGAGCCGAGCACTCAGCTACTTGCCGCGGTCGCCGCGATGG
>JBIOWO010000320.1:0-21537 GCA_044868555.1 Lacipirellulaceae bacterium
TCTGCAGGTACAAGAGCTTCATCACCAGCTCGTTGGCGTTGCCATCGTAGATTTCGCCCTGCAGAAAAATGACTCGGTTCTCAAGCAGCAAATCGCCCAGCGTCATCTGCCGCTGGCGCTGGTAATCGCGCATCGCCTGACTCACCCTAGGATTCGGAAACTCATTCATACGCATAATCCTTTGTCTCGAGTCCGATAAGTCAAGCGGCCAAATATAGCCGACCCATCCTGGGTCGGTCGACACACCTGGAAGAACGCCCGGCACACAACGACGCACGCTTGATTCCGGCCAAGATGGCCGGTCTAGGTACGTCTTTCGGGCAGCCTACTTCTCTTCCGCCTTCTCCTCGTCCGCCTCGGTGGTCACGGGAATCGCCGCTTCGGTGCCCCCGCCCGCGTGGATCGAAATCGCCTCGGTGTCCATCTTTGGCGGCTCGTACGGCTCGTCCTTGAATTTCGCCTCCGATTGCACGAGCTCCAGCACTTTCCGCTCGATGATCTGGTTCCGCAGCACGTCCATCAGCCCGCGTTTTTCCAATTGAGCCCGCACCCGCCGCGGCGATTCGCCGCTCTGTGCGGCGATCAAGAAGATTTCCTTCTCGTAATCGCCTTCGTCCACGTCGATCTTCTCCTCCTCGGCGATCCGCTCGAGGATGAAGTGCTCCTTCAAGGCCGTGGCGGTCGACGCCGCGCTGTTTTGCCGCAATTGGTTCTCGCGGGCCCGCAGCTCCGCCTCGCTGAAGCCGCTCCGGCGCAGCTCCATCACGGCCCGCTCCAGCTCGCGGGCACTCTGCCGCTCCAACAGTCCCGGCGGCAATTCCCAATCCGCGCTCTTGGTGAGCAGCGCCGAGATTTGCGTACGCGCATTCCGCTGCTGCTGATATTCCAGTTGCCGTTCGAGATTCTTGCGGATCGCGTCCTTGAACTCGTCTTCGGTAGCAAATGCGCCGATTTCCTGCAGGAAGTCCTCGGTCAATTCAGGCAGCTTCAGCTTCTTGACTTCCAGCACCTCGAACTGCAGCGTCACCTTCTTGCCGCGCAATTCCACGTTCGGCGCATCCCGGCTGAGCGTCACTTCGGCACTCTTCACGTCGCCCGGCTTCGCGCCCGTCATCAATTGCGCGAAGCCCTCCAGTCGCGCATCGGGAAAGCTCAGCGTCGGCCGAATCCGCACCACCGCATCGCGCTCTTCCGCCACCTGCTTGCCGTCGGCCGTGGCCGTGATGTTCACCGACAGATAGTCGCCCTCTGCCGCTTTGCCTTCGTAGGGCGCCAGCTGGCCGTACCGCGCCAGCATCTGATCCACTTGTTCCGCCACGTCCTCGTCCGAGAACTTCCGCACCGGCCGCGTCAGCTTCAGGCCTCGCCACTTCGGCAGATCGAACTCCGGCCGCACCTCGATCGTGAACTCAAACGTCATCGGCCCTACTTTGGGCACTTCGACCGCTTCCAGGTCGAAGTCCGGCTCACTGATGGCCGTGAACCGCTGCTCCTGGCTGATCTGTTCCAGACTGTCGAGCAGCAACGAGCTCTTCACCTGCTCGGCCACGTCGTCGCGAAACCGGCTCTCGACGACCTTTCGCGGCGCGCGCCCGATCCGGAACCCGGGCACGGCCGCCGTCGGCATCATCTCGCCGAACGCATCGTCGAAATACCGATCGATGTCGGCCCGCGCAATCGTCACCGTCACATGCCGCTCGCACGCGCTGGGGCTGGTGAATTTCACATCCAGCTCCAGGGGCTTGACCTCGGATTCTTCGCCCGCGCCCTCCGCCTCGACGGCCACGCCGCCCGCCCCCGTTCGCCCTTTTTTGTCGTCGTCTTCTTCGGCCGCCATAGCGCGTACCCCGTTCAATTCGTCGCCAAAGCAAAACGGCCCGCGCCCTCTCAATCCCCAGAAGCGCGGGCCACCAATTAAGCTGTTAGCTTTTAGCCGTTAGCTATTAGCCAGCTCTTTGACGGCTAACAGCTAACAGCTGACGGCTAACTGCTCCTCAGAGCGGGTGATCGGATTCGAACCGACGACAACAACGTTGGCAACGTTGTGCTCTACCAACTGAGCTACACCCGCACGCGCCAGCCGCAAAATGCCGCCAAAACGGCACGTTCTGCGCATCCCGGATTATAAATCCAGGGCCTCTCCTTGCAAGGCCAAATGACAACCGGTAATAACAAGCGGAATTCCACCCGGCTTTTTCGGACTGGTCACTTGAGTGACCAGTGAACCCGCGTCCTCCACATGCTGCTCTTCAAGAAAAAGTTCCTCGACGCCATCCGCCGCGGCGAAAAGACCCAGACCATCCGACTCTGGAAGTTCCGCCACATGCGCTCCGGCCAGCGCAGCTACATCCCCGGAATCGGACCGATCCGCATCACGCTCGTCGAGCCGGTCGACATCGACGCGCTGACCGACGCCGACGCCATTCCCGACGGCTTCCCCTCCGCCGCCGCCCTGCAAACCGAGCTTCGCACCATCTACGGCGAAAAAATCGCCAGCGGCCACAAAGCCTTCCGCATCAACTTCGAAATGGTTGAGAGTTGAGGGTTGAAAGTTGATGGCTGAGGGTCACAATTTGACGGTTGCCGCGGACTCTAAACCCTCAACTCTCAACACTCAACTCTTTCAATACGCAAATACCTCGCGCATCCCCTCGGCCAACTCCACTGGATGATTGAGCATGTGCGTCACGCTCCCCGCCATTAGCAGCATCGCCGCCAGCAGCAATCCGATCGCCCGCGGGTTCGACTTCACGCGCATCCGTCGCAACGACCCGGACAGCTCGCGTGCCAACCGCCGCCAGCCGTCGATATTCTGCCGGCTGCCACTGGAGACGAGCGACACATTTCGCATCAGGTCCAGGCTGTCCAGGTGCAGCTGCACGCCCAGCCCCGGCAGCGTGAGATGATTGCCGGCCCATCGCGCCTCCGAATCGAGCCGCGCCGCCGTCTCCGCCAACACCGGGTGCAACTCCTCCATGCTGATGTTGTAGATCACCAGCCGCGGCCGCGCCACGAGCACGACCACCACCAGCCACAGAAAATAAAACATCAGCAGGAACAGCCAGATGAAATTGCCGAACTCCCGCGTCAGCGCCTCCGGCCGAAACAATTCCAGCGGCCCGACGAACGCCAGCCCCGAAAGCGCTACGCCCAGCGCCGTTAAGTCACTGCCGCCGGTGGTGAGAAACGGCCGCCGCCTCAGATTCACCAGCCCCAAAAACAGCACGTATGCTGCCAACGGCACTATGGCGATCGCCAGTCGAAACGGATCAATGCTCATCGCCGCGTAATTCCCTGGCCAATTTGATCTGCGCCGCGAGCTGTTCGCTCCGCAGGCGGGCCAGATGATGCCGCGTGGCGAAAACGTCCAAGGCCGCCAGCAGCATCATGCACGCACACGCCCCGCCCATCGCGGCCACGTACAACACCATCGGCCAGGGCTCGTGCGGCACCAGCGGACCCACGCCGATCGCCACGCCCAACAGCCCGATGATCCCGCTCGCCTGCCGACGCCGCAAATACTGCGCACGGGCAAATCGAAGGTCCCGTTCCGATAGCTTGTCGTCCGCCTGGGCCGAGAGCCAACTCCGGCGGTGCGAATCCAACAGGAACCCCGACAAACCAATCAACACCAGCGAAGTCAAAAATACCGTAATCATCCAACCAACCAACCCGCGCAACCGCCGCTTGCGGCTTAGCGCCCCGCTACGGACCTCCGACCCCCGACCGCTGACCTCTCAGCCACTCATACACCACCCAACCCACCTTCGCCAACGACGAGCCCGAACACCGCTTCGGCACGTCCTCCACAGTATGCCAATACGGATAGTCGTAGTCGATGATGTCGCACGTTGGTATCTTGGCGATGTTTCGCAGCGGTATGTGATCGTCCAGCAGACCATATCCTACGCGTGGAATGAACGCATCTACCCCCAACTTTTGTGCCGTCGCCCAAATATCTTTCACGAGTGGTCGTGTATCGCGCCACGTAACGCTGTGCTGCTCTTGGTACACCGTCAGGTTCACATCGCCGACCATGTCCAACAACACTCCCCAGCGGTACTTGTAATCCGGCGGCTTCGCCACGTACTGCCTGGCAAAGTACTCGCTGCCCAGGAAATACTTGTCACGGCCATCCGTGTACACCAGCTCCTCGCCGTCAAACAGCACGAAGTCGACGCCCACGTCGCCCTCCAGCTTTGGCATCAAGTGCGCCAGCTCCATCAGCACGGCGGTGCCGCTTGCCCCGTCACTCGCTCCCAAAAACACGCCTTGCTTCCGCTGCACTGGATCGGGATCCTGATCCGGCAGCGGCCGCGTGTCGTAATGGGCGCACAGCAAAATCCGCTCCTTCCGTTCTGGATGCCACTCGCAAATGAGATTGGCCATCGGCACTTTCGCGCCGCCCAATGGGCTGGCCGCCTCGAACGGCTGATAGCTCACCTTGCCGCCCAGCTTCTCAAAATGCGCCTTCACGAGCTCCTGCTGTTTGCGCATTCCCTCCGAGCCGCTGATCCGCGGCCCCAGCGCGCAAATCTGCTCCAGATACGCATACGCCCGCTGCCCATTGAGCGGATTGGTCGGCCGAGCCGCTTCCGCTGAAGCCGCCGACTCGCAAATCGCCAGCAGGAGCACCACCGCCAACATAGCCCGGCCATCTTGGCCGGATCTGAGCCGAAACCGCCCCAAGATGGGCCGGCTATATTTCCAATTCTTCATCATCCTGCCATTCTACGGCCCGAGGCCGCAAACGGGCGAGTGTGAATCATGAGATCGACGCTTGATTTCCCGGCTTTTCGGCCCGTCTTGCCGCGACCCAGCCAGCCGCCTAAAATCCCGCCCCCCGAAAACCCGCACCCCGCGGAAGGAGCCGCCATGCTGCCCGACCCACCAGCATTGGTCCACGATATCACCGCGCTGCACCGCGACACCGTCGCGCGCTGGCACGCCGTCGAGCCCGACAATCCCTACGAAGGATTGCTGGGCACGGTCTGCCAGCAGCACCAGTTCAACTTCCTCCTCTGGCACGAAGAAGACATTGCTCGCAGCCCCGACGTCCCCGACAAGCGGATCGCCGCCGTCAAACGTGCGATCGACCGCTACAACCAACAGCGAAACGACTGGATCGAAAAGATCGACGAAGCGCTGATCGTATCGCTCGCCACAAGCGGCGTCCTGCCTCGCGCGGACGCTCGGCTCAATACCGAAACGCCCGGTAGCGTAATCGACCGCCTCTCGATCATGTCATTGCGCATCTACCATTTCGACGAGCAGCTCGGCCGCAATACCGACGTAATTCACCATGCCAACGTCACCGAGAGGCTCAATCGCTGCCGCGCCCAGCACGCCGACCTGTCGCAATCCGTCACCGAATTACTGGACGACATCGTCGCCGGCCGCAAGCTCCTCAAAGTCTACCGCCAAATGAAAATGTACAACGACCCCACGCTCAATCCGTACTTGTATCGCAAGCGCCGCCTCGCCAGCTAGCCGCCTACGGCTTAGCGCGCGGGTGCCTGGGGTCGAGCGTCAGCGAGCCCCCCGGATCGAAAGCCTGGGGGCTCGGCCGAACCTCGACCCCAGCCACCCAACTTGTCTCGATGTCGATAAGAACTTTGCCAATTCGCCCACCACGCATCCTGCACGTAATCACGCCGTCGCGCATGGCCGGCGCCGAAACCTTCCTCGCGCGCCTTCTTCGCCGTTCACAGTCCCCAGGCCCCAACCCCCAGCCCCTCTGCATTTCCTCGCCCAGCCCCGCCAACATCGAAATGCGCGCTGCCGGCATGGAGTTCGACACGCTCGCCATCGGCGGCAAAGCCAACCTGCTCGCCGTGCCGCGTCTAAGTCGCGCTGCAAAACAAGTGCGTGCCGACGTCCTCCATTCCCATCTCTCCACTGCCAGTTGGTGGTGCGGCTGGCTCGAACAATTCGGCGGCCCCCCCTCGATCGGCCACGTCCACGGCTTCACCTCTGCTCTCTGGCATCGCCGCCAGACCCATCTCATTGCCTGCTCCGCCGCGGTGAAACAAGACCTGATCGACAAAGGCATCGCCGCCCACCGCATCACCGTGATGCACTACCCGGTTGACCCGGACGACATGCAGCCCCGCCGCTCACCGTCCGCTGTCCGCACAGAATTGGCGGCCGAAGCCGACACGCCCATCGTCGGCACCTTCGCCCACCTGTCGGAAAAGAAAGGCTACCGCGAGCTCATTCAAGCCGCCGCCCACGTGCTGGCCCGCCTGCCGCGGGCCCAATTCTGGTGCTTCGGCGAAGGACCGCTCCGCGCCGAGCTGGAACAAACAGCGATGCGGCTCGGCATCGCCGACCGCTTCCACTTGTTTGGGTTCCGCCGCGACGTGCCCGACCTGATGCGCGCCATCGACGTGATGTGTCTCCCTTCCCACCGCGAGCCATTCGGGCTGGTCTACGTCGAGGCCGCGTTGGCCGAAAAACCAGTCATCGCCTGCCAGGCCGGCGGCGCCCCGGAAATCATCAGCCACCAAGAGACGGGTTTACTCGTGCCCAGCGCAGGATTTCGGATTTCGGATTTCGGATTGCGGATTGCTGAACTCCGGCAATCCGCAGTCATTCCCGCTCTCACCGAGAGTATCCTCACCCTCCTCACCAATCGCGACCAATCCGTCGCCATGGGCCGCCGCGCACGCCAACAAGCGCTCGACCGCTTCGGCTGGCCGACCTACCTCAAGTACTTGCACGAGCTCTATGCCAGAGTACTGAGTACTCAGTACCCCGTACGCAGTTCCTCGCGCGAAGCGGCCTAACCATGTGACCTCTGACACCTGACACCTGACATCCAACACCTATTCCTTCTCCTCCGCCCGCGCCACCTCCACCGCATACACGTGCGTCGGCCCGTGCATGTTCGAGCGAAACACTAGCCACTTGCCATCTGGCGTGAAGGTGACATTCGGCTCCAGTCGATAGTCGTGCTTCGATAAATCGACCAGCCGCTCAGCCTTGAACACGCCCGCCTTCACTTGCTTCGCAGCAGGCTCCGGCAACCCGGTTCGCGTCACCAGCTCGGGCCGGAACAGATAAATCCACTGCCCATTGCCGGGCGGGTCCAGCCGCTCCCCATTCGGAGTTTGATTCGCCACGCTCGCCGGGCCGCCGCCGTCGCCGGCAAACAGCGTCCCATCCGGCGATACGTTGTAATGCACCGACCATGCGCCGCGATCGACGTAGTACCACGTGCGGGCCTTCGTTTCGATGTTGTACCCGGCCAGCCAGAACACTAGGCTCCGCGGCGTCTGCAGGTCGTACCATACTGTCTTGCCATCGCGGCCAAAAAACTCGTGCCCCGAAATCTCCATGTCCATCGTCCGCGGATGCACGCATTTCAAATCTGATCCGTCGGTACGAATCAACCAAACGCGATCGTTAAACTGCCACGGCCCTTCATGGCAGAACATGATCTGCCCTGGATCGGTCGGTGAACACTGCAAATGATTGAGCCAGTCGTGGCTGCGGTGGAGGATCTTCCTCTCGCCGGTGGCCACGTCGATCGTATACAGCATCATCGGACGCCCGGCGCTCCAACGACGGGCCAGCCGGTCCTCCCTGTGGCCGCCCGGCGGCGTCCGCGGCTCCGCCTCACCATCCGGATCGGTCCCCAGTCCCACCACAAGCGTCTCATCCGCGTTCACCGTCACATTGCCGCCCCGCCTGCCCGCCGGCAGCTCGGCCACCCGCCGCTCCGCGCGCGATTCGACGTTTGTCGCGTAGACCACGCCATTGCGAATGTAATAGATGTCGCCCGTCTTCCGCCCAGTTACCAAAACGCCGACGCGGCCTTCGACCAGCGGCGTGATCTCCCGCGTCGCCAGGTCGATCGCCGACAGCCCGCCGCGCGTCGTGATGATCAACTTCTGGCCGTCGGCCGTGTACGCGTTCTGATGAAAATACAGGCTCGCGCTGCCCGGCTCTTTCGATAGCCTCACCACGCGGTGCCCCGTTTGCGGTTCGATCCACTCTGTCGGCGGCTCCTCCTGCGCATTTGTCGTGCCGGCAACCCACAGAACTCCCGCCAGAAAAATCGCCTGTTTCATGCCGCCTCCAAATTTGAAGTTACTCGCATTGTAATTGTAATTGATGGTTCGAGCAGGCTTCCAAAGAACGGTCCACCCGTGCAATGTCCGGCATTTGTCGCAGATGTTACGATGATGGCGGCCAGCTTAAAGGCACGGCAGTCCAACGACCCTCTGGCAACCTTACGCCCCACTGAATAAGCCTAACAGGATCGCCGCGTTACTCGCTTTCGTATTCGTTCACCCAGCCCAACCGCTTTGCGACAGCCAAACTCGAACTCCAATGGAAAACGCCAAGCCCATCGTCGAAACTCGCGAGCTGACAAAAACCTACGGTCGGCTATCGGCGCTCGAGGACTGCACCCTGTCGGTTCATCCCGGCGAGGTGTTCGGTCTGCTCGGCCCCAACGGCTCCGGCAAGACGACACTGCTCCGCCTATTGATGGGCTTCTTACGCCCCACCCGCGGACGCGTCTCCATTGCCGATCGCGATTGCTACACGGAAAGCGTCGCCGTCCATGCCGGAGTATCGTACTTGCCGGGCGATGTGCGGTTGGCCCGCGGCATGAAAGGGCGTGACATCCTGGCGTTCTTCGCTCGGCTCCGCCGCCAAGGCAACCCGATTCGCAGCATCCAACTTGCCGAGCGGCTGGGTCTCGATCCGTCGCGCAAGGTCGCTCAAATGTCTACCGGTATGCGGCAGAAACTGGCGCTCGCCGCCGTGCTGGCCGTCGACGTTCCCCTGCTGATCCTCGACGAGCCGACGTCCAATTTAGATCCCACCGTTCGCGGCACCGTGACGGCGTTGATCCGCGAGGCCCGCTCCAGCGGCCGAACTGTCGTCTTCTCTTCCCACGTGCTGTCCGAGGTCGAGCAGACGTGCGACCGTGTCGCCATTCTGCGCCGCGGCCGGTTGGTTCACGATCAGGTGATGTCGCAGATTCGCCGCGGCCACCGCGTTCGAGCTCAACTTACGGCCGCCTTGCCCCCCGTGCCCGAACGCTTCGCGGGGCAATTGTCGCTGTCGGCCGAAGTCAACGGCCACGTGACAATTGATGCACCCGGCGATCTCGCGCCCTTGCTGGGTTGGCTGGCAACGCTGCCTTTGATCGACATCCGTATCGAACCCATCGGCCTGCAGGCTGTGTACGAGCAATTCCATCCGCCGGAGGCCGCCGCATGATCCGCGCGCTCTGTGCCAAATCTCTTGACGACGCGAAATGGCTGCTCGTGCCGTTCGTCGCCTTGATGTTCTTTTTTCCCTGGCTCTACATCTGGGTGACCAGCATGATCAACATGCCGGCATTCAGCCAATTCCTGACCAATGCCCTGCCGAAACAATGGGAGCGGGTTTCTGGCATGTCGTTCACCCAGATGACGACCCCGGCCGGCCGCGTCGCCTTGGTCTACGCCCACCCGCTGATCCTCCTCAGCGCGACGATCTGGGCCGTCACCCGCGGATCGGATTGTGTCAGCGGAGAGATCGGCCGCGGCACGATGGAAATGCTGCTGGCTCAACCGGTGCGAAGGACGACCGTATTCGCCACGCAGGCCCTGGTCACCATTTTCGGGAGCGCGGTACTGGCCACGGCCGCCTGGTGTGGCACCGCCGCCGGCCTTGCCGCCGTCTCCATGCCACAGCACGTCCCAGCCACGCTGTTCCTTCCGCCGGCCCTGAATCTCTTCGGCCTGATGGTTTGCCTGGGCGGAATGTCGGCGCTCGCTTCGTCGTGGGATAGTCAGCGCTGGCGGACGGTCGGCTTGATGGGCGCCTGCTACGTGCTGTCGGCGGTGCTGGACGTCGCCAGTCGCGTCTCCGAAAGTTGGGAGTGGATCAGCTACGCCTCGTTCTTCCGCGCCTACAAACCACAGACCATGGTCGCAAAAGCCGGCGAGGCCTGGTCCATCTGGGAGTATCAAGACGGCGCCATCGGAGGACTTGGCTTAGCCGGATACCAGCTCGTGCTCCTCGGCCTGGGCCTTTTGTGCTACGTGGCCGGTGCCGTCATCTTCAGCCGCCGCGAAATTCCGGCGCCGCTTTAGCGTTGCGCCCCCTACGGCGCCTTCCATTCCTGCCGCACCTGGCCGTTGTGATCCACCGCCACCAGCTCGCTGGGCGTGATCGAGCGGATGCGGAACGAGCCCACTTGCCCGCGCCGCTCCTTGTCGGTCGACTGCGTGATGTTGAGAACCGCCACGCCTTCCTGCACCTTCCAGGTGCCGCTGGAGCGCACGTCCTGGTGGAACATCTGCTTGAAGTTGTCCTTCCACTGCATCGTGGCGGTGAAGCTGCCGTCGCCGTTGAGCGTGATGTAATGGATCGAGTCGGCGTCCTGATGGCCCCACGTGCCCACTAGCATCCGCCGCAGTTGGTCGTCCTCGTACGAAGGCGTAGCCGGCGGCTGGCCGGGAAACGTCGAATCGCCGCCGCCAGTCGACCGCTTCAGTGTCACCAACAGATTGCCCGAGCCGGGCAGCGACGCAAACGTCGCCGGCCGGTCCCGGTCACGCCGTGCCAGGCACAGCACCAGCGAGTCCTTCCCCGCCACGAAGATTCCCCGACCACCGGTCTTCTCCGCGCCCGCCATGTCAAACGCCAGCGGGCTCTTCGTGTCATCCACCACAAACGGCAATCGCTTCCGCTGATACGTCTGCGGTACAACCAACTCTACCGTCTGCCCCTTCACCACAACCCGCCCATCCGCCGCATAATTCAGAAGTACATCCGTCGGCTGAATCACCCGCCCATCATCAATCACGGCCGTAATCTCCCAGGCTCCATCGAGCGATTGGGCGTTTATCGACCTTCCGGTTAATGCAAATGAGACCAATGCCGCCGCGACGCACAAAATTCGATGATTACGTTTCATGTTACCGATTCCCTCCATTGAAAACGTCACGATGAACTAAATCCATTGACGTAATGACACCTGTTCATCCACCAAAAGTATCTCGCGCAGAGACGCAGAGACGCAGAGAAATCAGCATTTCCTAACTTTGCGTCTCTGCGTCTCTGCGCTAGAAAACACGATCGTTCAAGTGACAACATGTACTGTCACGCCGCCGCCCGTTGCACCAAACGCTCACACGCCTCCGCCACGGTCTCCACGCCGATCGCGCGCATCGCCGAGTCGTCCGCCTGACGCCGCTCGAGCGCCGAACCCGCTTCGTATCGCGCCTGCAACCGGATATTTTGCGGTCCGTACGCCCCGCACCACTCGGCCCGGCTCGGCCCGTGCAGGCTGATCGTCGGCGTCCCCACCGCCACGGCCAAATGCATCGGCCCCGTGTCGGAACCGACGAAGAGCGCCGCTCGCCGGCACAGCGCCGCCAGCTCCCGCATCGACGTCGCCGGTGCCAGTCGCGCCTCGCCGCCGCTCGTGGCGACGATCGTTTCCGCCAGTGGCAGCTCGTCCGCCCCGCCCCACACCGCAACGCTCGGCATATCGTGATCCCGCGCCAGCCGACGCGCCAATTCTCCATATCGGTCCGCCGGCCAAACTTTCGACGGCCAGCCGGCCCCCGGATTCAAAATCGCAAACCGCCGCGCCGCCAGCCGGCTGCGACGCAGAAATTCGTCCGCCACCCGCGCGTCCGGCAACATCTCCGGCAGATCGAATCGTACCGCCGGCGACTCAATCCCGAGCGGCCGCAACAGGTCCAGGTAGTGCTCAATCACATGCCCGCCGCCCGCCGTCACCAGCTCGGTGTGAAACCAGCGGCTCAGCTCACGGCCGTCCGCGCCCGCCTTGCCGATCCGCCGCCGCGCGCCACTCAGCCACCCGGCGATCGCGCTCTTGGTGAGACATTGCAAATCGATCACCGTGTCGAACTGCATCGCCCGCAGCCGCTGCCGCAGCCGCCACACCTCGCGCGGCGACTTCAGCCACCCCCGCGGCACGCGCACCAAGGCGTCCAGCGCCGGATGACATTCCAGGAGGTCGCCTGCCCGGCCTTCCACCACCCAGCCGAGATACGACTCCGGCAGCGCGTCGCGCAGCGCGCACAGCACCGGCACGCCGTGTATCACGTCGCCAATGGCCGACAGGCGGATGATGAGGATCCGCGGCGAATGGTCGCCCGCCGCGTTACCGGCGGCTCGTGTGTCAGTTTGGGGTGGCATGGAATCATCCTTGATTGCGAGGCGTCAGCCCAAATTGTAACGAGGCGGCCGGGAAACGAGGACGCCGATTTTCCGTCGGTACACGGCCTAAATGACGTGGTAACACCTGTGGCCTATATTGGTTAGAATACTGGTTAGAAGCCGTCTCTGAACGGATTGCAGCCGGCCTATGTGAGGCCCGGCGCGGGCATTTCTTGGGTGACGGACCTCGGCCACGAGTCTTGAATCCGGTTCCAGCGTGTCGTCATTTTGGTTCCCGCGTTGCTCCGCATAGCCCAAGGTCGCCGGCCCCATGAGCCTAAAAAATGTGAAGCGCGCTCTGCAGAAGGTGCCGCCGCTGTTCCATGTCGCCCGCGCCGTACAATCGGCTGGCCGCACCGTGTTGGGGCCCGCTTGGCTGCGGCGACAAGTCAGACAACAGACCGCTCGCCGTGGGCCACTGCGGATCGTCGTCGGCTCCTCGCACGTCTTCGACGATGGCTGGATTCCCACCAACGTGCAGTATCTCAATCTGCTGATCGACGAGCATTGGCAGCACGCGTTTCGCGATCATCCCATCGATACCGTGCTGGCCGAGCATGTCTGGGAACATTTGTCGCCAGCTGACGGCCGCGCCGCCGCCGTCAACTGTTATCGTTACCTGAAGCCGGGCGGCCGCTTGCGGATCGCCGTCCCCGACGGGCACCATCCCGATCCCGAGTACATCGAATTCGTTCGCCCCGGCGGCAGCGGCCCGGGCGCATCCGATCACCACACCCTGTACACGTGCGAATCCATCTGCGACATGCTCTCCAGTGTCGGGTTTAACGTCGACTTGCTGGAATATTACGACGCGGACGGAAAATTTCACGCGGCCCAGTGGGACCAGGCTGACGGCCGAGTGCATCGCTGCGCGAACTGGACTGAGACCTTGGCAGACGGTCGCAAGATGTCGTACTCGTCGCTGATCGTCGACGGCCGCAAGCCGACCGCCTGAATTATCCGCCAGCCGGTCGCCTGCCGCGTACCGTGTTCAAAACCGGCCTGGTTCACGTCGCGGTGCCGTCGCTCGACTTGGCATCCGCGACGGGAGTTCCCTTCGAGCCGCGCAAGCGGTCCCAGAACGGCGCGAGTTGCCGCTCCAAGTCCTGTAGCGTCTCCGGCACGAGCAGGTACACGAGAAGCAAATAAGCCGCGGCGAACAGCACGACACTTGTTACGATCGCGATCATATCCCCGACAATCGTTGGCGGAAATTGCTTCTGCAAAACCATGCATGGCACCATCGCCACCACACCCGCCACCAGTGGTGGACCGGCTTCGATCAGATAGCTGCCGCGCCGCGCACGGTGGCGGGTCGCGGCCCAATGGATCGTTGGGCTATGAAACATATGCCAAATCGCCACGCCAATTGCCACGGACAAAATGCTCGGGTGGAGCCAAATGGCGCCGCTCAACATTGCCAGGAATGCCAGCGCCGCTAGGACCGTGATTCCAAATAACTCCCGGAAGCGTCCTTGGGCCATCATCAGACTGTGAGCTGGCCAGCTGGTGGCGTTCAACGTCAGACCGATGGTCAGAATTTGGCACGGCAGCACCGCATCCAACCATCGCGGTGGGAAGATCAGTCGAAACAACGGTTCCGCCACCACAATTTGCAGCAGACAAAACGGCACAGTCACCATCGTCAGTAATCGCATCGCGCGGAGCGCGGCGCGAACCTGTTTCTCGGGATCGAGCATCAATTGGCTAAGACTGGGAAACAGCACCGCGGGCACGCCGCCCGAGAGCAAACGCAACGGCTGAATTGCAATATTGAAAGCGAATACATAAGTTCCAATGACCGTATCCGGAAAACCCGCCAACCCCAGCGCAATATAATCCCCCTGATTGATCAATCCATGAAGTAGTACGATTCCGAGGACCGTTGCGCCGCTGCCAAATAGATATCGCCACCGCGCAAATTTCGCCGCCAGGCGAACAGGCGGCCGCGCGATCCACCAGCTGGCTCCCCCCACGATCGCCGAGACGATCGGCACGGGCAGTACAAAACTGTAAGCGCCGAATCCTAGCCAAGCCGCTACGATCGTCAGCAATGCGGTGAGCGCGCTGTTCAATATGCCCAGCAGCACCACCGACTTGAATCGCAACTCGATCTGAAGCTGGGCTTTCGGCACGAATTGCAGCGCCTGAATCGGCAATGCCAGCGCTAGCACGCCGATAATTCCGATCAACTTCGGCTGGTGATATGCCCACGCCGCAAGCGGAGCGGCAAACGCCGCCGTCACAGTGGCCGCCACCACGCTGATCGTCATTCCAAGCCAGAACGCCGGCGTTGCCCATTGACGATACCGGCGTCCTCGCTGCACCAGGACTGAGTCGATCCCCAGGTTAGCCAGCGGGATCACAAACCCAGTCACGGTATATGCCAGGCCGATCAGACCAAAATCGCTTTTCACCAACAGCCAGGCGAGTGCGAGCTGTTGAACCAGCATCACGCCGCGGCCCACAACCGACTGCGCCACTACCCACATTACGCCATGCGTGGTCCGCTGACGAAGCGAAGTCTGGCTCGTGGACGCGGGGGGTGGAGTCGAATCGTCCATAAACCACGTCATAGAGTAGGCGCGCGGAGGAAACGTACCATCTGCGGTTTGTTAACGGCCCAAGTTCCCTATCGCTTGCGTAAAACGCAAATCAAATGATCTTTGGCCGACTGGATCGTCGGTCCGCGACGCTCGACAAATATGCGTCGTAACAACGGAACACCGAGACCACCCACAGTCCGCCCCGCAATGTATCCGGCACTTTTGACGCTATCGATAATCCAGCGCTTCAGCGGCAACCGCTTGTGGCATATCGCACGGCATTCGATGCACTCCATGCCCGATAATCCGCCAAGCTTCTCCAACGACGGTCGATTGTAAAAGCTGACGTGCTCCGGCAGCGAACTGTACCAGTACATGCTTCCCTGCAGCCGCCAGGCGAGTGCCTCTGTATTGCCCGTCAGCAGCAAAAAAATGCCACCACTCTTGAGCCGAGCCGAAATTTGACAAAAAAAGTGCACCGGGTCGACCAGGTGTTCGACCACGTCGATCGCCATGATGGCATCGAACGGTTCCACGGCGCTATTCACGCTCTCCAGCGTGTCGCCCAGTATATTCACGCCGCGCTGTCGAGCCAGGTCGGCCGCCGCGTGGGACGGCTCCACCCCGTAACGCGACCAACTGTCACCCAGAAAACTGAGCATTGCGCCGTTAAAACATCCGACATCCAGCACGCGTCGGCCCGGAGCGTGGCACTCTAGGACCGTACGCAGTACGTCGAAATTCCGCAGCAGCGGATCGGGGGCCAGTTCCCAATTGTCCGAGTCTGCCGCCGCATAGCACGCGATCAATTTTGCCGCGTCGATTATCGGATCCTTAAACTGAAACTCGCAGTGTGGGCAACGACACAGCGTAAAATTGACATCTTCCAACTCGAGCCGGACCCCCGCCACCAATGCCGGCTGCGGGTGCAGAATCGGCCCCGCCATCACCGTATCGGTCGCACCGCAAACCGGGCAAGGGCGGTTTCGAGGAATGCTCATGGCTGTCGTGCCAGTTCCCATCAATTGATTCGCCGACCTCTCGTCTTCAGCAACGTCTGCACGACTTCGTGCCGTACGCGCCTCCGTGCATACGGCAGCGATTTGTGTTTTCGAACGCGCGACGTCTGGTCTCCGGCTTGCCGTTGACACAGAAATATCTTATCGCGCTGTCGGGAAGTATCGCTCCAAGGTCCGTTTCCACCACCGCCGCTATATCATCCAGAATATTCAAGCGAGGTTGTGCGGCAAGGGCGCGATTTCATCGCGGCTCTCGGTCAACGCTGGCAATTCTTGATTTCGGCACGACTGGAACCTCAGCCGCGCCGCCGTCAGCTGCTTGAAGCACCCAACTCCAATCGATCCGCTCGGCCAGGCGGCCGAGCGGAATCTGCCGCTCGCAACCGATGGCTGCCACCCAATGTGCCTGCTGGTTGGCAACCGTGTGATAGCGGCCGAAGCGGCTCGCACCTGACGAATGGCGATACTCGCCCGACGCATTCAGAGCCACTTCGATCGCCGATGCGAGACACCCAACGTCCGCGACATTGACCGTTGTGCCAAGGCCGAATGTCTCGGTCACCCAACCAACCCAGCCGAAATGCGAGGCCAGCACGGGCCGCTGCGCCGCTGCCGCCCGCACCAACGTGCCCGACGAGCCGATCTGCCGCGGATGGGTCACCGCCACGACGTCGCTCGCCCGAAAGCCGCAGTGCAGCTCGTGGTCGGTGACGTAGCGGTCCACGATCGCCAGCCGATCCTGCTGGAACAGCGCGCCGTATTTCTCGCGCAGCAAATTCCCAACCCGTGCGTCCATTTTGCCAATCAACAGCAGGCGGTCGTTTCTACGGAGCTTGGCCCGCGTAAGACTTTCCAGCACCGGTTCGATTCCTTTGCCGAGCGTCAATCCGCCCACGAATGCCAAGTAGCGGCCGTCGACCGGAACGCCTAGCGCCCGGCGGGCCTCCTGGCGATCAACCAGCGGCAAAGTTTCGACCGGCTCGGGAATCAGTGAGAAGGCGGCCGGGTTGGCCAACGGCTCAAGCCCGCGCAAAGCGAACGGGTCGAGCACGTGGGTGACGTGCCACGGGCTGCGCCTCGTCAGCCAGCGGTTGGCCGTCGCCGTTAGTGATTGCAGTATCGACCGCGACGGGTAGCCGTACCGACCACGCATGATTTGTGCTTCGATGGGCACCTGGCGAAAACGGCCGCCTCCAGACAGCAGGCATTCTAAGGCCGCCGCCTGAGTGGTGCCATCGGCATAGGGCACATACGCCCAGTCCGGACGCAACGTTGCCACCGCTTCCAAGAGTTCCGCAACACGCTGCCGGCGGGCTCCCAGACTGACGCCTTGCCGCGGGTCAAGATACGGGCGCAGCTCGACGTGAGGTTCCAGCTCCCTCAGATGGACCTGGTATTCCTTGCGGTCGCGGCAGTCGGTCTCGAGCGCCAGCGTCACTCGGCAGCCGATCTCCAGCAGCGCCTCGGTGAGATGACGTACGTGCTGTAGCCGGTGACCTGTCGCGTCCGGCTCATAGATGAGACAATTCATCATTGATAACGCGCATGCTTTGCGTGTCGTCGTGCGACCATTGAAAGGCCGCCCTGTTGAAGTCGCGCTGCTTCAGACCAGACCGGCCGGTTGCCGCCGGCAACTGCGCATACAACAATGTAGCAGGCATGCGCCGCCTGCCGTAGCTCTCCCATCAAAGTTGTGTTTCCACCGGCATGTGGCGCCACGCCTTCGTCCAATTATGATGGATGTATCGGATGTTTATTCACGGAGGTCCGGTTCCTTTGCCCCGGTCATCTCGTGCAGCGCGTCGCCGTATTTATGGGCACTCGACCCGAGGCCATCAAGTTGGCCCCGGTCGTCGCTGCGCTGGAGCGGGCCGACGGCTTCGAGCCCCTGGTCGTCAATACGGGCCAACACCGCGAATTGATCGAACAGGTGATCACGTTGTTCGGCATCCATGTCGATCGCGACCTGGCCGTGATGGAGCCTAACCAGGCCCTCGCACCACTCATGGCCCGCCTCCTAGAGCGCATCGACGCCGTGCTCGCCGACCTCGAGCCCGACATGGTCCTCGCCCAAGGCGATACGTCCACCGTGTTGGCCACCGCGCTGGCCACGTTCTATCGCCAGATTCCGTTCGGACACGTCGAGGCCGGCCTCCGCACCGGCAACCTGCGTTCGCCGTTCCCCGAAGAGGCCAACCGCGTGCTCACCACGCCCCTCGCCGCGCTCCACTTTGCCCCCACCGCCGCCGCGGCCGACAACCTCCGCCGCGAGCACATCGACGAGCGGTGGATCGTCGTCACCGGCAACACCGTCATCGACGCCCTGTTCATGGAACTTGAGCGGCAGCGCCAGCCGGAAGTCGCCCGGCAGCTCGCCGCCCGACTCTGCGAGCGAATCGGCCCCGACTACGGCACCCGGCCGTTCGTGCTCATCACCGGACACCGCCGCGAAAACTTCGGCGCCGGCTTCCAACAAATCTGCGACGCCCTCGCCACGCTCGCCGCGCGTTTCGCCGACCATCTGTTCATCTACCCGGTCCACCTCAACCCCAACGTGAAGACGGTCGTCAACCAGCGCCTCGGCAACACAAAAAACGTCCGCCTCATCGATCCCCAACCTTACTCCGAATTCGTCGCGCTAATGGCCGCTTGCGGCTTAGCGCTAACCGACTCGGGCGGCGTCCAGGAAGAAGCCCCCAGCCTCGGCAAACCGGTCCTGGTAATGCGCGACACCACGGAGCGCCCCGAAGGCGTCGCCGCCGGCACCGCCAAACTAGTCGGCGCCGACGCCACCACGATCGTCACCGAAGTCTCCCGCCTGCTAACCGACAAGGCCGCCTACCGAGCCATGTCCGAAGCCACGAATCCCTATGGCGACGGCCAGGCCGCCCCAAGAATCCTCGCCGCCCTCAACCAATTCTTCACTCCAGAAAGCCGCGACCGTTAGTCGCGCGTGCTCATTTCGACGTGCTCTTGTGGCCTCACATTCTCGCTCCCCGGACCTATACTTGAAGGAGGCCATTTCTTTCCTGCCCCCCGCATCCCGAATCCTGCATCCTCCCCCATGAACCGCCGTCAATTCGCCTTCTGGCTCGGCTTCGGCCTGTTCAGCCTCTCCGAAAAGCTCCGCATCGGCGGCCTCGATCGCCTCGCCGCCGCCACGATGCGCGCCGCCGAGGTGAAAACGACCGCGACCAAAGCAGCGGCATCCAAGTCTGCCGCAGCAGTCCATTGGACACTGGGCGGCGACGAAACGTGGCGCTGGTACGAGCGCGAGAATCTCATCAAGGGCAACTGGGTCGCCACCGGCACCACCACGCCCATCAACAAGAAGACCGGCGAACGCAAATGGGAGCCGGGCGGCTACCTCGACGAGAACCTGCTGCCGGCCGAAATGCGCGCCGCCGAAGAAGCGTACAACGCCGCGCCCGACAGCGATTCAATTGCCGACGAACACGACGACGATTCGAATCCGCAACTACCGACCGAAAAAGTCCGCGGCCGCCACGGCCGGCCGCCCAGCGAATGGCTCCGCAGCCTGCACGCCTACGAGCTGCGCACCTGGCTGAAAACGATCGAGGTGCCCGAAGCCGGCGTCAGCGGCATGACCGTCTGGACCCACCTCACCCGCGACCACCTGTTCGACGCCAAACGCATCCTCGGTCTCACCGAACCCGAGCAATCCAAGCTCCACGCCGCCGCCCATTTTGGGTATTAGGTGTCAGGTTTCGGGTGTCAGATTTTCCGACTAACACCTGACACCCGACACCTGGTTCTACGGCAACGGCTTCACCATCACCTTCCGGTAATGCACTTCGCTCCCCGGATCATGTCCCTGCAGCGCCAACGTTCCTTCACCCAGCACGTTGTTCTCCCATCCCTTTTCGCGCTTTAAGTCCTCCGGCACAGTGTAGTCGTTCACAATCTTATCGTTCACCTTCACCACAATGTGCCGCCCATTGACGATCACGTGCTGTGTGAACCATTCGTCATCCTTCACCGGCGATTGGTTCATGATATTCTTCAGCTTATAGACGCTGCCCGTCTTGATTGGATCGCCGTGCGTATTGTTCACCTGCACCTCGATCCCGTTCGCCGGCCAGCCCCGCTCCTGAAACTTCGTGTGAAAGTACATTCCCGAGTTCGACTTCGGCCTGGTGAGCACCTCACATTTCCATTCGAAGTTCTTAAAGTTCGCCTTGTTCACCGGCCCGTCGTAAAACAAATGGCACCGCGGCCCCTTCGCCACAATCTCGCCGTCCACCACGCGAATCGTATCGGGATTCTCCCCCGACTTCTTCCACCCGGTCAGATCCTGCCCATTGAACAGGCTGTACCAACCGTCCGCATCCGGCTCGGGCGCCTCGCCATCCACCTCCGGTTCCGCCCCCCAGGCCGATCCAACGCAGGCGAATATCGCAATTACGAATGTCAGAAGTTGTGTTCGCATTGAAGTAGTTCCTTGAGTCGGTTTACGAAATCGCGCGCGATAAACATCTTCCCCCAAAACTCTCGCCATCTTAACAACGCTATTTCGTTGCAACCAGGTCAGCACGGCTAATTCACGCTAATGATCGCTAACGAATCACGACTCACTCATCATTAGCGTCGATTAGCGAACATTAGCGGTTTTCCTTTCTGTCGGTCTTGAATCGGCGGTAGCCTGTTCTTACCCTCGCCGCACCAGCCGCCAGCACTGGTGAATCCGCTCGTTGCGAAAGTCCTCGGGAATCGTTTGCCGCGAGATGTCGCGAATCGGGTAGTCACGCGCCACCGCCGCCTCATCCAGCTTGAACCGCCGGAAATTCGTGCTGAAAAACACGACGCCGCCCGGCACAACGTGTGCCGCCAACCGCCGCAGCAGCTCCGCATGATCGCGCTGAACGTCCCACACATCCTCGTAACCTTTCGTGTTGGAAAACGTCGGCGGATCGACCACCGCCAGGTCCCACTGGTCCTGTGCCGTGAGACTTTCGATGAATTTCTCAATTTCACTTCGCACCAGCCGATGCTGCGGCGCCGCGATCTCGTTGAGCGCCATATTCTCCCGCGCCCAATCGATGTACGTCGCCGACTTATCGACCGTCGTCGTTGTCGAGGCCCCGCCGGCCGCCGCATAAACCGTGAACGACCCCGTGTAACCGAACAGATTCAGAAACCGCTTCCCCGCTGCCGCCGCGCGCACCATGTGCCGCGTGATGCGGTGATCGAGAAACAAACCCGTGTCCACGTAATCCGACAAGTTGACGACAAACTTCAGTCCACCTTCCTGCACAACAAACCGCGCCCCGCTTTTATCCACGCGCGAATACTGGGTCGCCCCGCGCTGCCGATCGCGATGCTTCATGAAAATCCTCGCCCGCGGCACTTCCAGCACCTCGCCTGCCGTGCGGGCCATCAAGTCGAGCCAATCCGCGTGCTGTGCCGGCGACCGCTCATGCGGCCGTGCAAACTCCGACAAGTGCAGCGCATCCTCATACCGATCCACGACCAGCGGCACGTCCGGCACGTCGCGCTCATACAGCCGATAACAAGTGATCCCCCGCTTTGGAAACCGGCGCAAATGCCGGGCTCGGTTCCGCAGCCGGTTGGCAAACTCCGCCGCCTGCCGCGACGCCGCTTCAAGCAGGCCACCAAAGGCTGGACGAGGTTTCGAACCTTCTTCGTTGGGTGACGTAAGCTGTGGCGGCAAAGACAAGGAGACAGGGAGACAGGGTAACAAGGAGATTCCGTCGTCATGTTCTCGAACGGTCTCCTGGCTCGTCTCCTTGTCT
>JBIOWO010000321.1:0-24310 GCA_044868555.1 Lacipirellulaceae bacterium
TTTGAAGGAGGCGGCGAAAGTTCAAAAAAGGTCTGGAAATTCCGAAGGGGTCACGTGAGTCGTTGCAAAAGTGGCTTGTTTTGTCGAAGGGGTCACGGAGCGTTGACGTAAGTCGTTAAAGTTTGGAAGGGGTCACGGCGCAATTGGGGGTCGCCCGGTTTGACTGGGTTAATTGGAGGAAGTGAGCGGCATGTGAAATGGGGAGCATGGGTTGTTGCGATTCGCGCGGAGCGCCAGCGGCGCCGGGCTTCCCGTGGAAGCGGCGAAAGCGAGCGAGTGTGATCTGCGATTTGATTGAGCGGGTCAGGATAGCGGATCGGCGACGGGATTTCACCAACTATTTTTGGCCACTTGTGCGGAAAGGATGGTTGTCCCCGATGGCACTGTCCCCGATGGCGCTGCTCGCGTACTCCTTCAGTCGCGCAGCGGCGGCAGCGATTAGCCGTGGGTGCCAACCGATGGCCCTGGAAGTGCCAGGTCGTGTCGCCAGGGCCGCCAGGCCCTGGAACCTCGGCGAAGATTCTCACGCCAAACCCCGTACCCATCGCGCCCCTGCAAATCATTGCGGGTTTGTGAATTCGGTTGGCGCGGAGTAGAATTAACTGACGCACTTCGGAGACGAAACGATGGTCTACCAAGGCACCATTCAAAACGGCGTGGTTGTGTTCGAAAACGGCGTTCAACCGCCGGAGGGAGCGGTCGTGCGCGTGGAGCTATTAAACCAAGAGGATTCGAAAGAACAAGCTCGCTCACCAAAGGACGATATAGTCTTTCGCATGGGTGAGTATGCGATCGAAACAGGAATCCCAGATTTGGGCGTCAACATTAATCACTATCTCTATGGTCACCCAAAAGTAACCGATGAGAAGTAGCATCTTTCTGGATACCAACGGTTGGATCATTCTCCTTAACGCGACAGAGCGACTTCACACCGAAGCGCTCAATCTGTGGCTCGATTTGGCGAATCGCGGTCGTGGCTTTGTGCTCACCGACTGGGTAATTGCAGAAACAGGCAATGGCCTGGCACGCACGCGCAATAAGAGGCAGTTCTCGGAAGTCGTTCAACAAATGATGGAGTCACCCATCGTCGATATCGTGCCGATCGATCATGAATTGCTGCGGCGAGCGCTGACAATGTACGTTGGACACAGTGATAAAGCGTGGGGCCTGGTGGATTGTGCCAGTTTCCTCGTGATGCAGGAGCGGGGCATCACGGAAGCGTTCACCAGCGACTGCGATTTCGAGCAGGCGGGGTTTAGTTGCTTGCTGTCCGTGTAATCGTTTTGGCCGCAAGCTGACCGCCGAAATCAGCACTGCTGGGCAAGCCAGCAGTGGCACCTGGCGGGTCCCCTAATTCTTGATTGCTTCAAACGATCGGCGAATTAGATCGGTTGCCGCATCAAGTTCCGAACGATTGCTAATGCGAAGTTCGACGTCTCCCGACCCCCAGTGTCCAATTTTTGAGACATCGCGCGCAAAGCTGAGGAACCGGGCTTAAATGCCCGGGCCTAGAGCAATTTCAGCGACGGTGTAGCGAGTATGAACCCTCTCCCGGTCCCTCACCGGGACCGGGAGAGGGTTGCTCATCCGCTACACCCAAAACGGAAGAAGCACAAACGTTCCTGCCAGCGAAATGAGCGACGAAAACACATCTCGTCGATGGCGGGTTTCGTGGTCGCTGGCCGCGGTCTTGCTGCCGTTGGCGTACGTGCTTAGCAGCGGGCCCGAGTTGGCGACTGCGTTCTGGCTGCGGCAGGCGACTCGCTGGGAAGGTTTCTACGCCGCTTTGTGGCATTACTATCCGCTGCTGCGTTTCGGCGGGCCGGACAATGTGTTCTGGCGATACATCGGATGGTGGTGCGAATTGTTCGACACGATGCCGCCAGGGTGAATTCGCCCCTCCCCAACCCTCCCCGGCAGCGTGGAGTGAGTTACTGCTTCGTCACCGCCAGCAGGAAGCTCGGCTTCACCGGCTCGAACGAGAGGCGGTCGAGCTGGTCGGTGCCGCGGGCCAGATTGATCATCCAGATGTGGACGTTGGCGTAGCGTCCCTCACCCCGGCCCTCTCCCGGCGGGAGAGGGGAGCGGAGCGCAGGGTTTCGCGCAGCTCGGTGAGATGGTCGATGCTCGTGGTGTTGACGACGAGGCGTCCGCCTTTGCGGAGGCGGCGATAGGCGGCTTCGGAAATGCGGGCCACTTCCCGGCCGGCGCCCGCGACAAACACGGCGTCCGGGTCGGGCAGGTCGGCGAACACGTCGGGGGCGCGGCCGAGGACGGCGTTCACATTCGAGACGCGGAAGCGATCGGCGTTCTGTTTGATCAGGCTGTGGTCTTCCGGGTCCATTTCGATGGCGTAGACGGCGCCGTCGGACGCCATTTGGGCCGCCTCGATGCTCACCGAGCCGCTGCCGGCGCCGATGTCCCACACGATGCTCGATGGGGCAATATCGAGCTGGGCGAGGGCGAGGGCGCGAACTTCAGCGGGCGTCAGCAGGCCCTGCTTCGGTTTCGCTTGCAGGAAGGCTTCGTCCGGATTGCCGAACAGGCGGCGGCCGACCGCCTCGCGCGGCCGATCGGGCGCGTTCGGATCGCGAATGAGAATCATCACGTTGAGCGGGTCGAAGCTCTGGCCGGCGATTTCGGCGAGCGTTCCGCGGGTGACCCGTTCGTCGCGGGCACCCAGGTTCTCGCAGACGTAGGCCGTGAAGTAGTCGATCTTGCGGGCGAGCAGGGCCGCAGCGACCTGGGCCGGGCCGCAGTTATCGGACGCGAACAGGCCCACCTTCTGGGCCGAGCGGATTTTTTCCAGCACGGCGTCGAGCGGGTGCTTGGCGAGGTCGGTGAGGTACGCCTCCTCCCACGACTCCATGACGCGGGCGAACGCAAGCTGCATGCTGGAGACGTGCGGCACGACGACGAAGCGGTCCTTGCCCAGCTTGTCGCACACGTAGCGGGCCAGGCCGTAGAACATCGGGTCGCCGTAGATCAGCAGGGCGACTCGTTTGCCGGCCGCCTTCTGCAACGTGGCGACGAGCTGGTTGAGGTCGCTGGAGATCGTGTGCCGCTGGGCCGACGACTTGGGCACGAGCGCAAGCGTCCGCTCGGTGCCGAGCAGTACTTCGGCGTCGGCGATGGTTTGGCGCACGCTGGTCGGCATGGCCTCGAGGCCGTCGTCGCCGATGCCAATGACGTGGATGCGGGGGGACAAGGGGCTGGGGGCTGGGGGCTGGGGGCTGGGGAAAGACAAATTCCTGCGAACAATATACCAAACTTGTCCGGGACGTTTCAGTCCTAACAATCTTGAATAGTGGGTTAATTCTCGGAAGAAAATGTACTCCTCTCGCTCCGCGAGAGGGCAATTCATCTTGCGGAGCGAGAGGAGTACTTGAAACTGACCCACTACTGAATCTTGCGCGTTTCGCGTATGCCGGCTTCAGCAACCCGAGTCCCAAGACCCCAGCCCCCAACCCCCAACCCCACTCCTACTCGGCCACATAGCAGCGCAGCGTGTGTGGGGCGAGGAGCAGTTCCTTGCCGGGGGGCGGGCCGTCGGCCTGGGGATACACGTCGCCGGGCGGCTCGGCGGCCGTGTCGACCAGCAGCCGCCAGCTCAGATCGGATACGGCCGGCGGCACGTGGAATCGATGGCGCTGGCCGCCGGCGTGGAGCATGACCATCACCGGCCGGGCGACCGGCTCGTCGAGCCCGCTGGTGCCGAACACGCTGGTGAGGCTTGGCGAGTGGGAATGCCAGTCGGTCGGATTGCCGTCCGGTCCGTACCAACTGACGTCGGGCAATGTGCCGGGGCGGGTCGCCTTGCCGGTGAGGAACGCCCAGCGGCGCACATTCGGCTGGCGGCGGCGGAAAGCCACGAGCGCTTGCACGAACCGCAGCATCTCGGCGTTGCGCTCGACCAGTCGCCAATCGAACCAGTTCATCGCGTTGTCCTGGCAATAGGCGTTGTTGTTGCCGCGCTGCGTGCGGAGCACTTCGTCGCCGGAGAGGATCATCGGCACGCCCTGGCTCAACAGGAGCGAGGCGATGAAGTTCTTCGCCTGGCGGTGACGGATCTCGGTCACGCTCTTGCGGCGCGTGGGGCCTTCGATGCCGAAGTTGGCGCTGAAGTTTTGGTTCTCGCCGTCGTGGTTGTTCTCGCCGTTGTCGAGGTTGTGCTTCCGCTCGTAGCTGACCAGGTCGTTGAGCGTGAAGCCGTCGTGGGAGGTGATGAAATTGATGCTGTGGTAGGGCCGGCGGCCGCTGTGCTGGTAGAGATCGCTGGAGCCGGACAAGCGCGTGGCCATCGGTCCGGTCATGCCGTGGTCGCCCCGCCAGAAGCGGCGGACGTGGTCGCGGTAGTGGCCGTTCCACTCGGCCCATCGCTGCGTAGCGAAGGAGCCGACCTGGAATGCGCCGGCCGCGTCCCAAGCCTCGGCGATGATCTTGGTGTCGGCGAGCATCGGGTCCTCGGCGATCAGCTCGACCATCGGCGGATTGGGGACCAGCTCGCCCTTCCGGTTGCGGCTGAGGATCGAGGCCAGGTCGAAGCGGAAGCCGTCGACGTGGTAGTTGTGCACCCAATGCCGCAAACAATGGAAGATCATCTCGCGGACGATCGGGTGATTGCCGTTTACCGTGTTGCCGCAGCCGGAGTAGTTTTTGTACGAACCGTCGTCGTTGAGCATGTAGTAGACGCGGTTTTCGAGCCCTTTGAAGCTGAATGTGGGACCGTGCTCGTTACCTTCGGACGTGTGATTGAACACGACGTCGAGAATCACTTCGATGCCGGCGGCATGCAGTGCGCGGACCATCTCTTTGAATTGGCGAACCTGGTCGCCCGACTTGTGGCCCGACATGTAACCGCGATGAGGTGCGAAGTAGGCCATTGGATCGTAGCCCCAATAGTTCGCGCCCCGTTCGCGGCGGGTGCCGTTACTCTCTTCCATGGGGAATTCGTAGATCGGCATCAGCTCGACGGCGGTGATGCCGAGCGATTTGAGGTACGGAATTTTTTCGACCACGCCCGCGTATGTACCGGCGTCTTTGACGTCGCTGGTGCTGCTGCGGGTGAAGCCGCGGACGTGCATTTCGTAGATGATCGTTTCGGAGAGGCGGCGCTTGAGATGGCGGTCGCCTTTCCAATCGAACGTGTCGTCGATCACGACGCATTTGGGTGGGCGGGTGATGCCGTCGGTGGAGGGCAGGAAGCGGCCGGCCAGGGCGCGGGCGTAGGGGTCAATGAGCCGGGCATCGGCATTGAAGCGGTGTCCCTGGCTGGGGTCGAACGGCCCTTCGGCCTGGAAGTGGTACAACTGGCCCGCTTTCAAGCTGGGGACAAACACACTCCAGATGTCGCCCCAGCGATCGGACTCGGGGCTGAAATCGACCATGCGGGACGGTTCGCGGTCGGTCACTCGTTCGTAGAGCAGCACGCGCATCGCCGTGGCCGACTTGCTGTAGACGACAAACTGCACGCCGCCGTCGCGGAGGATCGCGCCGTAGGGCAACGGATAGCTGAATTGCAGATGCGGCTGTGGGGGTTTGCGGACGCTCTTGGGCATGACCACCATCGCGTGACGGGTCAGGAAATTCGTAGCGGCAGTAAACATCGTGTTGAAGGCTCGCGTGGGAGAAAGTTAAGGGGTTGTGACAGGCTGTCCGGAGGAGGCCAGCGATCGTGCGGATTGCACGGCCGAACGGCAGGATCAGCCCGAGTATCAGTTGCCCTTAACCATCGACACCCACGCGGAGCGGACTTCAACGCGGCGTCATCCTACCGCAGAGCTTCGCCGAGTAGAATCCTTGTATCTGGCGGTAATTTCACTAGAACGCGCGCGGGGGGACTTGGGGCTGGGGGTTCGGGGCTGGGGTGCACTGGTCGTGAGTGTTGCAACATGGATACTCATTGGGGGAGGCCACTGGTAACGAATGATTTGCCGGCAATTGGGGCGGATTTTTGGGGCCTGCGCGTGCGGCAAAGGTTTCGGTATATTCAAGTCGCACGACGTTTCGCGACGTGTCGGCCGTCGGAGAAGGACCAAGTACTCAGTACAGAGTACGAAGTCTCAGATCTCCAGGCCGCAATTCTCCCTGACCCCAGCCCCTAGTCCCCAGCGCCCCGGCATGGCCAAAGCAACTTACAAAGAGTCGGGCGTCGATCTGGAAGTCTATGCCGAGTCGATGGCCCGGCTGCCCCGCCTGCTGCGGCGGACGCACTCGCCGCGGGTGCTGCCGGCCGAAGGCGGTTTCGCCGGACTGTTTCAGCTCGATTTTCCGGGTGGGCTGTTTGCGCGGCGGTACGAGGAGCCGGTGCTGGTCTCCGGGACGGACGGCGTCGGCACGAAGCTCAAAGTCGCCCAGCGGGCAGGCGTTCATAACACCGTGGGCATCGACCTGGTGGCGATGTGCGTCAATGACGTACTGTGTTGCGGGGCCGAGCCACTGTTCTTCCTCGACTACGTGGCGATGTCGAAGGACGATCCGCAGCTGTTGGAGCAAATTGTCTCCGGCATCAGCGACGGCTGCGTGGCGAGCGACATGGCGCTCGTGGGTGGGGAGACGGCGATCATGCCCGACATGTACCAGCCGGGCGACTATGACCTGGCCGGGTTTTGCGTTGGGGTAGTCGAGCGGCAAAAGGTGCTCGACGGTTCGACGATCTCGCCCGGCGACATTGTGCTCGGCGTGGAATCGAGCGGTCTGCACTCGAACGGTTACAGCCTGGTGCGGAAGATTGTGTTCGAGATGGGCGGGCTTACCGTGGACGATGTAGTTGAATCGTGCGGCGGAACGGTCGGTGAAGTGCTGCTGCGGCCGACGACGATCTACGCCCGCGCGATCCGGCGGGTGCTGGCGCATTACAAAGTGAAGAGCGTGGTGCACGGCATCGCACACATCACGGGCGGGGGGCTGCACGAGAACCTGGCGCGAATCCTGCCGCCGGGCATCGGCGTGACGATCGATCGCGGCAGTTGGCCCGTGCCGCTCGTGTTCACGTGGCTCGGGCAGCTAGGCAACGTGGACGATGCGGAAATGTACAGCGTGTTCAACATGGGCGTGGGACTGGTGCTGGTGGTCAGTCCGTACTACGCCGAGAGCATCCAGCAGCAGCTGGCCGAATCGGGACTTGCCAGTTGGCCGATCGGAAGGTCGGTGGAAGGAGCCCAGCGGGTCGACTGGGCGTAGTGCGGCGATCAAAGCGTGCTGAGCACCGAGTACGAGGAACCGAGTACTCCGTACTCAATACGAAGCGCCAGTCGCCGCGGCAATGCACAGCGGCGACTGGCGCTATCTGCTGTCTAATCAATTGCTACCAGCGCTTCCCGCCGTGCGATTTGGGATGAAATATCTTTCTGACCTCGCGGATGCTCCACTTCACCTCTTTCTGAGCGTGGTGGATGTCGCGCTTGATGCTTCGCACATCCCTGTAGAAGTCTTTTTTGAAATCATGCAGATTGATTCCATCGAAGCCCATGCCGCGGACATGTGATGCCTCGTCGTCCGAGAGAATCTGCATTTCCCCCAGCCCCATTTCTGCCAAGGCTTGCCTCGTCGGCGCCGAATTGGCGCCGAACGCCGCGCTGCAGAGCGCGAGTCCAAACAAAATCATCGCTGTCGTTCTCATGTGGTCACCCTTCTAACAAGATTTCGACTCCCAGTGAACTCAACGTCGTCGCACACGTGCGCGTCAGTCGTCGAGCAACGTCTGACATGAATCGCAACTAAAGCTGAGAGTAATTAGGGGACCGGCAAATTACAAGGAATTGGCGAAAAAACGGTGCCGATCGGGAAACGGCTGAATTGGCGCAAGATTCGGCACCCCAAGCGAGCGCGAGATTGGCAGGCAGCCAAATTCGCTTCCGGCAGCCGCACCTGGCCGATGAAAAAACAGGCCGGCCGCCGCAGCGAGTGCCGCGGCGACCGGCGCCGTCCGGTTTCGAATTCTACCAGGCCCTACCAGGGCTTTCCGCCATGTGGCGTGTGGTGAACCAGCTTTTCGATCTTGCGCTGAAACCTTTTCACCTGCTTGTGAAAATGTTTCACTTGCTTCTGATAATTGTGAATGCCCTGCTTGTACATGTGGAATCCTTCCAAGCCGACGAAGCCCGCGCCGCGGATGTTGGCGGCCTCATCGTCCGACAAGACTTGCATTCCACTCAGTCCCATGTCGGCCAGGACTTGTTTGCTCGGCGCCCCTTCGGCACCCAATGCCGCGTTCGAGAGCGCTAGACCCAACACAATTGCTGCTGCCGTTCTCATGATGTCATCCTCCAAATCCTCTTGACGACTCAAAGTAAGCTCAGCGATCGGCCCGCCGAGCGGCTCCAGTCGCTGAGAAACGTCCAAGCACAACGGTCAATCACAGAATCGCGGTCTTCTTCCGTTCCGTCGGCCGCTGAGCCTACAGCTTGAAGTCGGGAAAAGCAAGCACCCGGCGGGCGTGAAAAATCGTGAGTCGGCCGCCGCCCTGGTTGTTTTTCGCGGGCTATGCGAGAATCTACGAAGATCAGCATGAGCAGCACGTCGAGGACAACGATTGGCGCCGGCACGGCAACCGAGTCGAAGCGGTCGCGGCTGCCGCTGGTCGACGCATTGCGGGCCATCGCGGCGACGATGATCGCCTGGCACCACTTCACGCTGTACCCGCCGCTGGCCGACGAGGCCATGCCGTTTTGCGGCGAGCTCATCGTCTGGGTGCGTGATCATGCGCGAGCGGCACAGGTGTTCTTCGTGGTCAGCGGATTCATCCTGGCCCAGAGCATGGCGGGCAAGTTTTGGGACGGCCGGGAAGTGGGGAGGTACGTCGCCCATCGCTATTGCCGCTTGGGTTTGCCCTACCTGGGTGCGATCGTGGCCGCGCTGGCCGCGTGGGCATTCGCACACCATTGGCTCGACGAGAGCGTGATTGGTCCCACGCCGACGTGGCACCAGTTGCTGGCCCACTTGTTTTTCCTGCAGGACATCCTGGGTTACGACGCGGTGTCGGCCGGCTTGTGGTTCGTGTGCATCAGCATGCAGCTCAGCCTGCTGTTTGTGGCCGGGCTGTATGTGCGCGATGCGATTGCCGGCCGCTCGGGCGGGCGGGTGCGCAAGGTTCTTTCCCAACTCCCGATGCTCGCCGGCTGGCTGCTCGCGGCGGCGTCGATGTCTTATTTCAATCGATACGAGCGCTGGGACATGTGGGCGTGGTATTTCTTTGGGCAGTTTTTTCTCGGCGTCGTCGTTTATGCTTCGTTGCAATCGACGAGATCGCACCTTTGGCTGGGTCTGTATGCGCTGATGATGGTTGCAGCGCTGGTGTACGATTACCGCGGGCGGTTGCTAACGACGCTGCTTACGGGGCTGGTGCTGTTTGCCGGCGGAAAATATGGATTCATTTCGACGTGGCCGAAGAGTCGGGTCGTCAGCTTCATGGGTCGCACGTCGTACAGTTTGTTCTTGATCCATTATCCCGTGATGATCGTGGTGGCGACGCTGTGGGCGATGTGGGGCTGGACCACGCCGAAAATTGCTTTCGTGGGCCTGTTCGTCGCGTACTTTCTGAGCATAGCGGCGGCCGTGGTTTTCTACCGGGTGGTAGAGTCGCCGTCGGCGAAGCTGAGCAATCGGTTCCGGTGAGACGAGTTCGAGGGTGGCTGGGGTCGAGGCCCCGCCGAGCCCCCAGGGAAGTGAACTTAGCAACTGGGGGCTCGCTGACGCTCGACCCCAGCCACCCATCTATCTACCTGATCGCACTCGCGGCTTCGGCGACAGCGCCGCCTTCGGTGCGGAGTTGGCGGCCGGTGGCCTTTTCCAGCGCTTCGATGAGTCCGTTTTGCGTGTAGCCGCCGCGGAAGACGATCGGATCGTACGGCCGGTCGCCGGGAAAGACGGCGATCACCGGCACGCCGTTGGAGCGGAGGGCGTGGATCGTTTCTTTGATCTCCGGTGGATAGCGCGTGTAATCGGCGTACATGGTGACCGCGCCGGAAGCAGCGATCGCCTGTTCGACCGGCTCGGTGTGCAGCACGGCCGCTTCGAGCACTTTGCAACTTGCGCACCAATCGGCCGAGAAGTCGACGAGCACGGTGCGGCCGTCGTCCACGGCGACGCGTTTGAGTTGCTCCAGCGAGAATGGCCGCCACTCGCCGTCGGCCGCGGCCCGCGCCATCCGGTTCTCGAAGCGCGGCTGCATCTGCGGATAGAGCCAGCCAAACGA
Source organism: Lacipirellulaceae bacterium (assembly GCA_044868555.1). Lineage (GTDB taxonomy): Bacteria > Planctomycetota > Planctomycetia > Pirellulales > Lacipirellulaceae > JABDGM01. Next base: position 10,196 of record JBIOWO010000321.1, read on the forward strand.
AACGACGCCGAACAGCAGGATCACCGCGCCGCACAAGGCGTAGGTTTGCAGTTGCTCGTTCCAGAGCGCGGCCAGTGACATGCGCGAGATCAGCCAGCAAGCCATGCCGATGCCAATCAAAAACGCTACGGTCGGGACGACGGCGGCCGGGTCGATGAACGTCAGGATGAACACGACGGTGGCCAGCAGCACGAAGCCGGTGAGTTGTTTGAATGTCTCCATCCACGCGCCCGGCTTGGGGAGGAAGCGGAGCAGTTCGGGAAATACGCCGACGAGCAGATACGGGCTGGCCATGCCGATGCCCAGACTCGCGAAGACGGCGAGCGTGGTGGTGAGCGACTGCGTGACGGCCCAGGCGATGGCGGTGGCCATGAAGGGCGCCGTGCACGGCGTGGCGAGGATGGTGGTGATCACGCCCTTGGCAAATGCGCCTGCCGGACCTTCTTTGGCAGCCAGCTCCTGGGCGGTGCCGCGGCCGAAGAAGCCGGGGATCGGCACTTCCCACACGCCGAGCAAACTCAGCGCCATAGCGAACACGATCGAAACCATGATCACATTGAACGTGGTGCTGCCGAATTGGCCTCCCCACGACAGGCCGAGCGTGGCAGCCAACAAGCCAAGCAGCAGGAACACGGCGACGATACCGAGCGCGTACCACAGATTGAGCACGAGCGCGTGGGCGCGGCTCTTGCCGGCCTGCTGGACGAAGCTCATCACCTTGAGGCCGATCACCGGCAAGACGCACGGCATCAGATTGAGGATCAGGCCTCCGACAAACGCCAGCGCGATGTAGTAGCCAAACGAGCGGTCCTCGGTCTCGACGCGAACGCGACTGAGGTCGTAGATGTCGAGGTCGCGAATTGACGGAGCATTTGTGGCATCGCCGGGCGGTGACGAGCCTGGCGGAGGTTCGTCGACCAGGTCGGCCCACGCAGTGGCGAGCAGAGCCGCGTCGGTGTAATTCTTGGCGGCCGCAAAGGTCAACGGCGATTCCCGGGCACCATGCGCATCGCCGACTTGCAGTGTGCCCTGAAAGTGAACGGCGTGAGCCAATTCGCAACTGCCGCGGCCGTCGTCGCGATACTCGCAGGCCTGATAGCCGATGAGTCCGCGAATCGGATAGCTGCCCGGCGTGGCGCTTGTCGGCACGTCGATCTGCGTGGTCCACGTGACGGGCCCCTCGTAGTAACGCATCGGCCCGAACATCGGCACAGTACTGTCCGTCTTCAACGTCGCGCCAGTCGTCGGTTGGAGCGGCACCAGGCCGGAGGTGCTTTCGAACGTGATCAGCGTGGGCTCGCTACCCGGTTTGCTGTCGTACGGCGAATAGGCGTACACGTGCCAGCCGGGCGACGGCGTGGCCGTGATCACCAGGCGGGCCGATTGGCCGGGCCGCACAATCGCCGGCTCCAAATGGCCGGTGAGTTTCACTTCGGAATCGGCCGCCTGATAGGTGCCGGAGAAGGTTGGCTCGGGCAGCGGGCTGGCGTCGGCTGGATGGCCGAATGTGTCGATCGGACCGATCGGCACGTCGGCGCCGAGGCGGGCTTTGATGGCGGCGTTCTGGGGGATGCACTGACCGCTGACGTCGCCCTTCGTTTCGATGCAGACTTGCCAGTCGATCGTGCCGTCGATCTGGAGGGCGTCCGGTTCGACGTTGATGGAAATGGCGATCGGCGCGTACCACGTTACCTCGCCCTCGTGCTCCTGCACTTCGAGACCCTTCCACGACGGAGGCTCTTGAACGATATGTGACTTCGGCGGCGGGAACGCGCGGAATGGACCGATCTGGCGGTATTGGGGCGAGGGCGCCAGGCGGATCTTCGTCGGCTGCGGGCCGCCCGGCGGTTGAGTGATTGCGTAGACGTGCCAGTCGGGGGCGATGCGGGCGGTGATCATCAGCACGGCCGGGCGGTCGGCCGTGGGGGCCGTGAATTGGGACGAGATGGTAACCAGCTTCGTGTCGCCGGCCGGGTCGAAGGCGTCGACAATGCCGACGCCGAAGTCCTTGGTGGCGCCGAGCTGGGCGCAGGCCGGCGCAACGAAGCTAAGCGCCGCGCATGCTCCCAATAGACTGATTGCCAACCAACGTAGTCGGTGCTTCATTGCGTTCAATTACCGCAGGTCCTGGGTGCCTGGGGTCGAGGTCCCGCCGAGCCCCCAGAAATCGCAACTGGGGGCTCGCTGACGCTCGACCCCAGCCACCCAATACCGTGATCCGAACTGCACTAATTTGATGCCGCCAAATCGTCACGGTTTCCAGGCAATTCTAGCGGGATTGGCGGTGCCGGCCAATGTAGGAAACGGCCGGCAACCGCGTCGAAACGGCCGCGAGCAGCGCAATCGCGGCGGCGACGGCGTTGCAATTGCAGGCTGCGAACGGGCGTTTGGCGGCAAGGCGGAGCGACGGGATCGGCTGAGCGAGGGCGTCGGGACTCTTTTGCGACTTGCTTTCCCTGGCGGCACACAGAGCTTTTCGGTCGCAAAAGACTCCCGACCCTGCATGATGGCGAAAAATTGTGGACGGGCACGCCTGGGAGGGATACATTGTGGCGCTATGCAGGTCAGGCTTTCCAGCCTGGCGAGATTGAGCGCTGTCAGGCTGGAAAGCCTGACCTACGGAGTCCGCCATGCAACGCACCTTCACTCTGAACGTCAATGGCAAAGAACACAGCATCACGACCGATCCGAATCGGCCGCTCTTGGACGTGCTGCGCGAAGACCTTGGGCTCTATGGCTGCAAGTTTGGCTGCGGTGAGCGGCAGTGCGGAGCGTGCACCGTGCTCGTGAACGGCCGACCGACGTTTTCGTGCTCGACGCGGGTGGCCACCGCGGGCGGGCGCAAGATCGAGACGATCGAGGGATTGTCGGACGGCGAGACGCTGCATCCGGTGCAGGAGGCGTTTCTAGCCGAGGGCGCCCTGCAATGCGGCTACTGCACGCCGGGGATGATCATGAACGCGGTCGCGCTGCTGCGGGAGAAGCCGAAACCGACGGCCGACGAGATTCGCTCGGCGATGGACCGGAACATGTGCCGCTGCGGGACGCACTTGCGGATCATGGAGGCGGTGGCGCGGGCGGCGGGCGGGCAATGATTTCGGATTGCGGATTGCGGATTGCGGATTTTCAAACGACGCGTGAGGACCAGTATGAAATCAATTTCACCAGCCGAATCGTTCGCGCGGGACGGTCGCATCACTGTTTCTTCAATCCGAAATCCGAAATCCGAAATCCGAAATCATCATTTCGAGGAGATCGATTATGACGAGCTGCTCGAGCCGATTCATTTCAGCTTCTCGATGGATCGGCGGAGCTTTGTGCAGATGCTTGGCGCGGGCGTGATGATCACGGCGTTGGGCAGGCCGGTGTTTGCGCAGCGACGGGGTGGGCGCGGTCGCGGCGGCGGGCGCGGTGGGCCGCCAGCCGTGCTGTCGGCACGGATTCATTTCGGCGATGATGGGACGATTACCGTGCTCTCCGGCAAGGTGGATGGCGGGCAGGGAGCGCGGGGCCAGCTCGCGCAGGCGGCGGCGGAAGAGCTGCAGGTGCCGGTGAGCCAGATTCGCATGGTGCTGGGCGATACCCGTTTGTGCCCGAACGACGGCGGCACGTCCGGCAGCAGCACGACGCCTCGCACGGTGCCGGCCGTGCGGCAGGCGGCGGCGGCCGTGCGGAAGCTGCTGGTGGATCAGGCGGCCGCGAAATGGGGCGTCGAGCCGGCCGCGGTGACAACGCGCGACGGCAAGATCGTGAACGCCGCGTCGAATCAATCGCTCACCTATGCCGAGGTGGCCAAGGACGAAGCGCTGGCCGAAAAGTTCGCGGCCGCGGCGCCGCGCGATACGCCGCTCGCGCCGCTCGCCAAGTGGACGACGCTGGGCGCCGAGCAGCAGGCACCGACCGCCCGCGACAAGGTGTTGGGAAAGCACGAGTTTCCGTCGGACATCAAGCGGCCCGGGATGCTCTACGGCCGGGTGCTGCGTTCGCCCACGTATCGCGGGAAGCTGACGTCGGTCGACCTGGCGCCGGCCAGAAAGATGGCCGACGTCGTCGCGTTTCAGGACGGCGAGTTTGTGGGAGTGGCGGCACCGACGGCATTTGCGGCGAAGGAGGCCATCGAAGCGCTGGCCGCGTCGGCCAATTGGGCAGCGGAGCCGATGCCGTCGAGCGATGAGCTGTTTGACTACTTGCGCGAAAACGCCAACGGCGTGATGGACAACCCGTTTGCCAGCCTGGTGGCGGAGGCGCCCAAATCGTTGAAGGCGACGTACACGATCGCCTACGTGCAGCACGCGCCGCTGGAGCCGCGCTCAGCCGTGGCCGAGTGGGCCGATGGCAAGCTCACCGTATGGACTGCGACGCAAAACCCGTTTCGCGTGCGTGATGAATTGGCGGAGGCGTTTCGATTGACGGCCGCGGACGTGCGAGTGATCGTGCCCGATTTCGGCAGCGGCTACGGCGGCAAGCACACGGGCGAGTGTGCGGTCGAGGCGGCGCGGATCGCCAAGGAGTGCGGCAAGCCGGTGATGCTGCGGTGGACGCGCGAGGAGGAGTTCACGTGGGCGTATTTCCGTCCGGCGGCGGTGATCGACGTCGAGGCGTCGCTCGACGCGGACGGCCGGCTAGCGACGTGGCATCATGTGAATATCAATGCGGGCGGCAACTCGATCGAGTCGCCGTACGACATTCCGCCGAATCGGAAGCGCCAGCAGTCGGTCAATTCGCGGCCGCCGCTACGGCACGGCTCGTATCGGGCGCTGGCGTCGACGGGCAATTCGTTTGCCCGCGAGTCGTTCATGGATGAAATGGCGGCGCTGGCGGGGGTTGACCCGCTCGAGTTTCGGCTGGCACACCTGGACGATCCGCGGCTGCGGCCGGTGCTGGAGGAGGCGGCGCAGCGGTTTAATTGGGCTGAGCGGGTGAAACAGAAGCGGCCGAATCGCGGCGTGGGCCTGGCGTGCAGCATCGACAAGGGTTCGTTCGTCGCCTGCTGTGCCGAGATCGAGGTCGACTCGGTGCGGAATGAAATTCACGTGCTCGATGTGGTGGAGGCGTTCGATTGCGGACCGGTAATCGATCCGGACAACCTGCGCAATCAGATGGAGGGGGCGATCATCATGGGTCTCGGGCCGGCGCTTCGCGAAGTGATGGAGTTTGCCGACGGCGCGATCAAGAACGCCAGCTTTATGCGGTACCGCGTGCCGCATTTCAAGGACGTACCGAAGATCGAAGTGCACGCGATGAATCGCACCGACGTGGATTCGGCCGGGGCGGGCGAGACGCCGATCATCGTGATCGCCCCGGCGATTGCGAATGCGGTGTTCCACGCGACGGGCAAGCGGATTCGGAGCATGCCGCTGCGATTATCGTAGTCTGAGCCGTGCGACAATCTTGCGGAAGCGATCGACGACTTGGGCGTGGTTTTCGAATTGGCGTCGTTCGATGTAGATCCAGCGCAGCCAGTTGCAAGCGGCAAGGACCGTGCTGCTCGTGTCGAGGGCGGTGACGGCGCGGGTTTCGTCGGGCGAGAGCGGGCGGATCGTTGAATACGCGGCGAGACCGATATTCCAGATTTCAGCTTCGTCGTCGTCGCCGGGCGAGGGGGACAGTCCCCTTTTCGCAGTTTTGCAACGGTGCTCGTCGTTTTGTAATTGTGAGCGGTCGCTTTGCGCCGGCGAAAAGGGGACAGTCCCCAGACTGCCGAGGAGGCGGGCGATGTCGGTGGCTGGCGTGTCGACGCCAATCGCGCCGAAGTCGATGATGCCGGTGACCTCGTCGCCGGTGAACAGGACGTGGTCGTGCCAGATGTCGCGCAGGCAGGGTTGGAGTGGGAGCGGCACGTCGGCGAGCGGCGCGAGCTGGGAGATGGCGCGCGGCATGGCCGTCGGGAGTGCGGCGAAGAATTGGCGGGCCAGCGGCGCAAGGTCGGACCAGATTGTGTTGGTGATCGACGAGGAGAGTTCTTCGGCGCCGCCAGATTGAAGCTCCTGGAGCATACTCAGGCGGCGCTGGATGGAAGGGGTTGGGACGGCAGTTTTTGGTGGGAGTTCGGCCTGGCGGCCGACGCTAAACTGCAATGCGCGATTTGGATCGAAATCGGCGACGGCGACGTGGAATTTGGCGAGCGCTTGCATGGCCGCTTGCAACTTTTCGACAGTGGGTGCGCGTTCGTAGTCGGCCGTGCCGGGCATCCAGGGGGCGAGTTCCCACATGTGTCCAGCATGGTAGACGAACGATTCGCCGGTTGTCGCGCGGATCGGCACGGGTAGGATTTTGATGTCGCGCTGGGCGGCATGGTGGAGGACCGCGTGGATAAAGCGGAGGCGGTCTGGCGTCGGGTGTTCCTGCGGCCAGCGGCGGAGAATGAGCGTGCCGCGCGGGGCGTTGATCCGCCAGAATTGCGCGCCGCTCATGCCTCCGGCGGAGCCGAGGGGGTCGATTCGCGTTGGATGGCAGTTGGGCGGGTAGAGATTCAGGATGGATTGGATGTCGTGCACGGGTAAATACTTGCGGGGCAAGCCCCGCCGCTAAATGGGGTGACGATGGCAATTGTGGGCCGAGGGACTTTACCAATCGTTAAAAGCGCGAAAAATGGGGTATATTCACAGAGGCAATTCTATTCCCGGCGAATTGCCTGCTCCCTCGCTGCGCCGCCTCCGGGCGCAAGTCTCTATCGCCAAGGAAGTTATCATGCGCTCTCTGCCGCGTTTCGTCACGCCGATTGTTGTGTTGGCCCTAGCTTGCGGCCTGTTTGTACCTGGTTCGAGGCGGGCGTTACGGGCGGAAGATTTCGGCGATCTGCTACAGGCCGCAACGAAGGAAGGGAATTCGGACGCCGAATCGGAGGACAAGAAGGACGAGAAGCCGGCGGCGAAAGATGAAAAAGAAAAGAAGTCGGAAGATTCGGCTCAAGATTCGAGCGGCGCGAAGAAGGACGCCGGCACCGGCGATGCGGACACTCAGCCGGCTGCCAAAGAGGCGACAAAGCCGAAGCCGAAGTACCCGCCCTATGCCGACGTGCTCAAGGACGCGACGAAGATTGACGGACTCATCACGCTGCACCGCAAGGACGACCAGGTGCTTGCGGAGTTGGGGCCGCGGCAGTTGGATTGCGATTACATCGTGTTGATGACGATCGCCCGCGGCATCGGTCAGGCGCCGCTGGTGGGCGGTTTCAGCTGGGGCTTTGGCGACGATGCCGTGTGGCAGTTTCGCCGCGCGGGCGAGAATATCCAGTTGGTGCGGCGGAACGTGCGGTTCACGGCCGACGCCGGCAGCCCGACGGAGAAGGCCGTCCAGGTGGCCTACACCGATAGCGTGCTTTTTAGCTTGCCGATCCGCACGACGGGCCCCGGCGGCACGTTCGTCGTCGATCTGACGCCCGTATTCATGAGCGACCTGCCGCAAATTTCGCTGGTGATGCCGGGCTTTTCGTTCTCGGGCAACAAGAGCACGTGGGCCGAGGTGAACGGCTTTGCCAAGAACGTGGAGTTGCAGGTGGCGGCCACGTACGCCTCGAGCGGCGGGCGCGACTTTGACTCGGTGCCGGATAGCCGGGGCGTGACTGTGAACGTGCATTATTCGATCAGCGAGCTGCCGCGGACATCGTACAAGCCGCGATTGGCGGACGACCGCGTGGGCTATTTTGTCACCGTGCTCAAGGATTTTTCGAAGAAGGAGAGCGACGACGACCGGTTCGTGCGATACATCACGCGTTGGGATTTGCAGAAGGCCGACCCCAGCGCCGAGATGTCGACGCCCAAGGAGCCGATCATCTTCTGGCTGGAAAAGACGATTCCGTTCAAGTACCGCAAACCGATCCGCGACGGCATCCTGGCCTGGAACAAGGCCTATGAAAAGGCCGGCTTCTACGATGCGATCGAGGTGCGGCAGCAGCCGGACGATGCGCCGTGGGAACCGGGCGACATCCGTTACAACACATATCGCTGGATCACGGCGGGCGCCGGCTTTGCGATGGGCCCGTCGCGCGTGAATCCGACCACGGGCCAGATCCTGGACGCCGACATCATCTTCGACGCCGATTTCCTGCAATTTTGGAAACAGGAGTACGAGACGTTCACGCCGGCGGGCGTGGCTCTGTTGACCGGCGGGGCGATTGACCTTGAGGAGTATCGCGCGGAATTGCAGAAGCAGCCGGCGTTTCTCCGCGATTCGCACGGCATTCGCTGCTCGTGCAATTTACTCGGCGGCATGTCGCGCGAGTTTGCGCTCGGTGCGTCGGTGATGGCCGCACGCAAGCGGAGCGAGGGAGAGATGGACAAATTAATCATGCAAGGCCTGAAGGAGATCGCCATGCATGAGGTCGGCCATACACTTGGCTTGCGACACAACTTTAAAGCGAGCGCGCTGTATTCGCTCGAGGATGTGAACGATGTGAAGAAGACGGCCGAGACGGGACTCGGCGCGTCGGTGATGGATTATCACCCGGTCAACATCATGCCCGAGGGCGTGGAGCAGGGCGATTTCTTTTCGACGACGATCGGCCCCTACGACATCTGGGCGATCGAATACGGCTACAAGCCGCTTAAAGGCGGGTCGCCGGAAGGCGAGCTTGCAGAGCTGAAGAAGATCGCCGCCCGCAGCGGCGAGCGCGAGCTGGCCTATGCCACCGACGAAGACACGCGGGGAATCGACCCCGACCCGCACAGCGAGCGCAACGACCTGAGCAATGACGAAGTTGCCTACGCGCGGGCGCAAGCGAAAGTTGTCGCCGAGACGTGGCCGGGGGTCGTCGAAGCGATGACGAAAGAGGGCGACGGTTATCAGCGGGCCCGGCGTGCGTTTGGCACGCTGCTGGCGCGACATGGCCAGACGATGTTTTTCGCCTCTCGATACGTGGGCGGCTTGAACGTAAGCCGCAGTCACAGGGGCGATGCGAACGCCGGTAAGCCGCTTGAGGTAATTCCCGCCGAAAAACAGCGGGAAGCGCTGGCGCTCTTGGAAGAGCAGGTGTTCAACGACACGCCGTTCGACTTTCCGCCGGAGTTGTACAATCAATTGGCCGCGTCGCGGTGGGACCATTGGGGGACGCAAGTTGTGGAGCGCGGCGACTATCCGGCCCACGACATCATCCTGATGTGGCAGGACCGCATCCTGAGCCGGCTGCTGTCGTCGCTGACGCTGACGCGGATTCACGACAGCGAACTGAAGGTAAAGGCCGATGACGACGCCTTGACCACGGCCGAGCTGCTGGAGCGGCTGACGAGGGCGGTTTACTCGGAGGTGGACACCGTCAAGAGCGGCGAGTTCACGAACCGCAAGCCGGCGATCTCCAGCCTGCGGCGCAATCTGCAGCGGGCCTATTTGCAACGGATGTCGCGCTTGGCGCTGGGGCAAACATCGGCGCCGGCGGACTGCCAGACGGTGGCGTTTGCGGAGTTGGGACGGCTGAAGACGCGGATCGACGCGCAGCTGGCCGGCGAAGCGAAACTCGACAGCTACTCGCGGGCCCACCTCGAAGAGACGTCGTCGCGAATCACCAAGGTGATCGACGCGCGGATGCTGGTCGGGCCGTAGGACCGTCTCGTCGGACGCGTGGCATCAAATCGTACCCCCGGGCCGGCAATTGCTTTGTGATACGAAGAGCTATTTGCCTCCGTGGCGGCCGCGGTTATCTTAGACACTGTAGCTTGGACTTGTACGTTCAAGTCGGCACAGCAGGCGGCGTATGTCATGAAAATGCTCTTTTCGGTAATTCAACCGACGAAGCTGGATGCGGTGCAGCAGGCGCTGGCGCGGTTGGACGTTACTCGCATGACCGTGTGTGACGCGATGGGTTATGCCCGGCAGCGGGGTCAGTTGGAAACCTATCGCGGCCACGAGTATAAGACCAATCTGCTCCGCAAGATCGCGCTCGAAATCGCGGTGAACGACGATTTCCTCGAGCGGACGACCGACTGCCTGATCGAAGTGGCCCGCACCAGCGCAGAAGGCCATATCGGCGATGGGAAGGTTTTCGTCGTGCCGATGGAACAGGCGATTCAGATCAGCGACGGCTATCGCGGCAAAGGCGCCATTTGAGTGGCGCCATGACTATCGTCCTGTTGTCCGGCGATCTCATGGTTGTGTCACGCGTCGCCGGTGCGGCGGCTCAGCAGAGATTGGAGCTGCAAACGGCCGCGAATGCTCAGCAGGCCGTCGAGGCGTGCCGCAAACACGCCACCCACATGCTGATTGTCGATCTGTCGACGCCGTCGCTCGACGTCGCCGAACTTGTGGCCGCTGTGAAAGCCGACAATGATCGCGCGCCGACAATCCTCGCGTTCGGGCCACACGTGCATGAAGAGCGGCTGGCTGCCGCCCGGGCTGCCGGCTGCGATCGCGTGGTCAGCCGCGGCCAATTCATGGGCCAAATCGACACGCAGCTACAACTGGTTGTCTAAACCCCTCTCCCAGGCCCTCACCTGCGGGTGAGGGCCTGGGAGAGGGGTTACGACATCGCTGCTACAGCTGTGACCCGCCGTCGCCCCGTTGGGCCGGCTCGCGCGGGGCGACTTCCGGCACGCCAGTGGCTGCGTCCTCGGTGAGCGACGGCATGCCGAAATCATCATCCGGACCGACGTAAACTTCGTTCATCTCCACGCCGTCAATATCGCGCCGCAGCAGCAGGTAGACGCCGACGGCCGACACCCAGAGAAAACCGGCCTGGTACCCCGCCGCCAGCGCGTTGAGTAACAGCTTCCAGCGATCGACGCCCCAGGCCGCGATGCGCGTCGGCAGGTTGGGCGGCGCAACTTCAGCGGGCACATCCACAGCACCCGCCGCGACCGCCGCTTTGCCTTCGGCCGACTCGTCGGTAATGGCAACGGTGATCGGATCTTCGCCCTCCGTCGCGACGACGACCTCGGAGGGCGGTGCAAACGTTGGGGCCGCATCGGGTTTGGCGGGAGGCGGCAATTGCCGGTCGACAACCTGGTTCATCGTCTGTTCATCGAGTCCCCACTCGACCGACCAATTGCCCAGTTCGATTGCCGAGGCGGCAAACAGCCGGACGACAAACATGCTGACGGCGGCCAGAAACCCGGCGAACAACACGTACCACAGCAAGCGCCACGGCCGCTGGTAGGTGTAGGCATAGCTGCGGCTGAGCGCGTCGAACGCGTCGGTCCCTTCGACACTGACCGTGGCCCACATGAGCGGCCAGCCCACGAGGGCGCCGATCAACAGGATGGCCATCAAAAAGCCTAATAGCAGCACAAAGCCCCACGCCAAACCGGCCAGCATTGCAAAGAAGCTCAGCCGCATGACCAGGCCCAGGACCAACAACTGGATTGCAAACACGCCGGCGCCAGCCAACGCAATCATCGGGGCAAGGCTGTAGGAGGACAGTTTGCTGACGGCGTATTTCAAGGCGGCGACGAAGCCGGGCGCTTCATCGCGGGTGAGTTTCAAGGCGGCAATCCGCGAGATGGCGCCGCCGAAGAGGCCCCAGACCAATAGCGCCCAGAGGCAACACAGGAGTAGCTGGACAAATCCGCGCGCCGTCAAATCGCCGCTGAACATTTCCATGAACGGCCGCGTCAGGTATTGCCACAGGGAGACCGGCGCTTTGGGAATGCCCGTGGCGGCCCAATTGAATAGGTCGGCAGCGCTCGTTACCGTCGCCTTGACCGATAGCTCGAGCGACCTGTCCCAGGGCCATTGTTCGACCGCCTTGCGCCATTCACCAATCACCGGGTCGCTGCTCTCCGCTTCGGTGAATACTAGCCCGATCGCCCGCCATCCGAGCGTCGTGGCAACAATTCCCAGCGCGCCGAGCACCATCACGCGGGCCATCAGTGCCACCCGCACCGTGCGCAGCAGGATCAGCCAGGGAAACCACTCGTGCCAACAGAATTCGCGAGACTTGGATGGTTGATCGGCCATAGGAGATTTCGATGAGGAGGATGCCGCGGCGAATTGGCTGATTGGGACGCTGAACGGCTCGATTATAGATGGGTGTCGATGGAGTGGCTAGCAGCCCCGGGTGGCCGCTTCACACAGAGTGGGGCGGCGAACCGTTTCCATTGGAGGTCGCATCCGGCTCGGGCACTTCGTCGGCTTCCGGATCGGGCGAAACCGGCAGGCCGTAAGCTTCGCCGAGCCAGCGGCCAAGATCGATCGTGCGGCACCGCTCGCTACAGAACGGCACCGCCGTCGACTTGGCCGGGTCGAATTCGCGTTTGCAGATGGGGCAGCGCACGGGTAGAGGTCAGAGATCAGAGGTCGGAGGTCAGACTATTGCCAGCCCGTCCATGTCAGCCAGTTGTGAATCCACGGGTGGACCCAAGGGTTCCATGTTGGGTAGCTTGCCGACATCACGGACAGTGTCAGCAGCAATGCGGCGAAAGCCTTGCCGGCGGTGAAGCGTGAGAGTCGATCGGCCGCTGGAAGCATTACCACTAGCCACAACGGCGCGCACCAGAACATCCAACGAAAGGCGCTGGTCATGCCGCCGTAGTTGCGGTCCTCTTGCGGGCGCATACCGAGGTAGAACACGAGGCAGATCACGGAGACTGCCCCGATCAATAGGGCCAGCTCGCGGCGTTGGCCGTCTCGCGATAGAAGCCACGACCCAACGCCCCAAACACTGAGCAACCAGATCGGCGTGAGCGAGAAGATGCCGTGGTGCCCGACCAGGGCGTGCAGCGCATAAACGCCTTTGGTCGGTTCGCCGACGTCGATCCCCTGACGATCGTGCCAATAGCTTTGTCGTTCGCGGCCGTTTACCGTATACGTGTAGAGGTACCAGTTATCGTCCGGGTCAGTTTCGCTGCGGTGCATGTAGGGCGGCTTCAGGTCGTTATGGGCGATCCAGTTCGTGGCGAAGAACGCGGCAACGACGATGGCCACAGCCGGCACGAAGGCGATGATCGTCTCGCGCGGCGCCCGCCAAAGGAGCATCAGCGCGACGAACCCCAGCAACGTGAGGGCAGGCAATTCGCAGGCGGCGGCGAACGCGGCGGCCACACCGGCCAGCACGAAGTACCGCCACCGCCGCTCGCCATCGTATGAGATGCGCACGACGGCGTAGACGGCGACAGCCGCGCTGACGGCTGCCGGGATGTGATTATTGAGCGTGACGGCGAACGTGTTCAGAAACGTGCCGAGCGTGGCAGCGGCCATCACGAAGATGCGGCCCCAATCGGTCGTGCCGAACCGCTCCACCAGCCGCGCGAGCAACATGTACATCAAAATCAGCGGCAGGATGTTGATCGTCACGAGAAGCACGCGGCCGATCTCGTAGGGACGGTCGCCGAGAGTGGCGCCGGTGAATCGATGGATCAGCCAGTACTCGCCGGCCACGATGGTCGCCAGCAGCGGCGGCTTGCTGGAATACTGGTGCGGCTGGCCGTCGCGGCCGCGGTGTTGCACCATGTCGATGCTGTCCCAAGTCGGCTCCTCAAGAATGGCGTCGATTTCGTACGTGCCACGCTCGACGAGCGACCGGACAGTCATCCAGCGGCTGCGATCGTTGGCGCTGAGAAACGGCCGCTGAAGTCGCAGGGCGGCGCGAATTCGCGCTTCGCTGGCTGCAAGACGCTGATCGAGCTCATCGCCCGTGAGACCCTCTGCGGCCAATTCTGCTCGCTCCGCATTCACACGTTCGCGGATGCGGAACTCTTCCAACTGCACTTTGTCGACAGAGTTGACTGCCAACAGCCGGCCCGTCATGTTGCCGACCGCCACGGCGATCAGCACGAGATACACGCCCCAGCGCAGTCGGGCGAGCGGATCGTCGGGCTCTGCGGTCATGGCGTCTCGCGAGTCTTGGCCGAAGGGGTGTCGCGCGTCAACCGGGCGGGCGGCGTGTGCTCGGCGATCGAATACGTGTCGGCGTCGCGGATCAGGTAGGCGGCGATCATCTCGCCCAACAGACCGATCGACAGGAACTGGGCACCGATGATAAACAGGCCCAGAGAGTAATAAAGCGACGCGGCCTGGTGCAGGTGGAGTGGCATCCAACCGTCGATCATGCGCGAAAGAACCCACTTCACGGCGAGATACATCATCCCAATTCCGCCGAGCAGGAACGCCACGAGCCCAACTGTGCCCAGCAAATGTTGTGGTCGCTGGCCGTAGCCGATCAGGAACTTGACGGTCAACAGGTCGAGA
>JBIOWO010000322.1:0-14751 GCA_044868555.1 Lacipirellulaceae bacterium
GCCCAGTTGATAAAGACCTACGAATCGACGCAGGAAACGACGCGATATTCGCCAGCCAAGATAAGCAGCACCGAAAAGCGCCCGCTGTTCGGGGATTGCGACGAAGATCGGATAAGCACTTCGTTTATCGAGCGGTTCAACTTGACGTACCGCATGACCTCACGTCGGCACACTCGTTTGACGAACGCTCACAGTAAGAGCCAAAAGCATCATTCGGCAATGCAGTCGGTTGTGGTCGCATTTTATAACTTCTGCCGGAAGCATGAAACCTTGAAGGGTCAGACACCAGCGATGGCCAGCAAGTTGACCGACAGCGTGTGGACGATCAAACAACTTTTGGAGAATGCGGCGGAGTGCTAAATCACCGCCCACCGGAGGGCTTCGTCGCGGACGAAGCGGTCTTTATGGTAATGGAAAGCACTCTTAATCGCGCCGTGAACCTTGCGCGGGTCGTCATTCCGGCGGCAGCCGCGCCGCTGGACTTCCAGCGTCAACTGGTCAATCTTCATCGGCCCACACTCGACCAGAACGCGCTCCGCTGCCTCAAGGGCCGTGAGCTTGCCGAACGGCGTCCCCTCGGGGCTCCGCACGATGTCCTTTGCGTATCCTCCCGTAAAGCTACGGCCCAGCAGCTTGTGCAGGCCGTTGATGTTTTGGATGGCCTGCCTGTACCGCTGGTGCGCTGCGGCAATCGTTCGGTCCCGGTTCTGCTTGGCTTGGCGGCGGAGCGATTCGTAAATGTCCATGCCCCCGATGTTAGTGCGCTTCATCGGGGTCGCAACCGGATTTTTTCCAAGCGCACACTACTAGGACAGTGCCGATCAAAGGGATTGAAGTTGCCACCCATGCCCCGATGATAGGGGCTTAATTCCAGCACTCAAGATGGTCGCGTTTCAGCAACACAATCGTCCGCCAGTGCCTGGCCATGCGACTGCCGTTATCGAAAGCACGATCATCGGCCAGGCGGACACCTCGGTCAGTCAAACCGATCTTGTCGCGACGTTTACCGAAACCGGTACGGTGGAAACGAGCGGTGCGAATAATCTGGTTCGACGCGCCATCGGATTTGACGGCACCATCGTCAGCAGCGATGATCCGATGCTCGGTCCGCTCATGAGTAACGGCGGGCCGACTGCGACGCACGCACTATCAGCCGAGAGCTCGGGAGTGGATCAGGGTGTGAATCCGTTGAGCCTGACGACGGATCAACGCGGCGTGACGTATGCACGTGTCTCAAATGGTATTGCCGACATAGGAGCGTTCGAGCGCCAAGCGACGGGCGGGCCTGCTCTGCCGGGCGACTACAATGGCAATTCCGTGGTGGATACGGCCGACTACGTCGTCTGGCGTAATACGCAGAACACGTCCGTTGCGTCCTATTCCGGGGCCGATGGAAACGGCGACGGCGAGATCGATGCGGCAGACCACGCTGTATGGCGGGCGAATTTTGGTCGCGTGCTGGGTACGGCGGTCGTCGCAGAGATTCGTGCGGAGGGGGCGAGCCTGCCCGACGCATCTCCGGCCGTAGCCGTGGCCCCGTTCCATGCCTCGTCCTCTGCTGCGGCGACGGCGCGCGACGCGGCATTGGTGAGCGTCATGGACTCGGAGCGTCCGTTTCGGTTGGCGACGAGGGCAAAAATCGCGGACATTTCGCCCCAACCGCTGCGCCCTGCGTTAGAATTGGTATTGATCGGCGCGCGCGACACGGCCGCTCGGACCTCGCGGGACACGGCAGGTGATTTGCCGCGTGAAGCCGACAAGTCGGATGATGCGTTGGACGCGCGGACTGTCGACGCGCTGCTGGCCGATTGGCCGGCGGCCATTTCGCGCGACGTTTCATTCTGACCGGGTCGGCACCGATCCTGATTCATAACCGGAGCGCGACGATGCGAATTGCTTGGGCGGCGATCTTGGTGTGCGGATATGCGTGCTCGGCGGCAGCGGTCGTGGGAGCCGATCCATCGCAACTCGTGCTGTGGTACGAGCGTCCGGCGAAGGAGTGGGTCGAAGCGCTGCCGATCGGCAACGGGCGGCTGGGGGCGATGGTCTTCGGCGGCACGGCGCGGGAACGGGTGCAGTTCAACGACGACACGCTGTTTTCCGGTGAGCCACACGATTATGCGCACGTCGGGGCGCACAGGCACTTGGCCACGCTGCGGCAACACTTGTTCGACGGCAGGCAGGACGAGGCGCAGCGGTTGGCAATGCGCGAGTTCATGAGCGTGTCAACTCGTGATGACCGTCGCCGGATCAGGCAGGAAAAGTACCAGCCGTTCGGCGATCTCGTGCTCGAGTTTCCCGGCCACGAGTCGGCGAGCGACTATCGGCGCGAACTGGATGTCGATCGGGCGGTGGCCAGCGTCGAGTATTTGGTGGGCGAAGGAAGATTTAGCCGCGAGATGTTTGCGTCCTTTCCGGACAATGCGATCGTGGTGCGGCTGACGTCGGACCATGCGGGCCGATTGAGTTTCAACGCGCGCTTGGATTGCCCGCACGCCGGAGCGGCGGTCAGGGCGGACGGCGATCAGTTGGTGCTGAGCGGCCAGGTGGAGGATGGCAAGACGCGCTTCGAGGCGCGGGTGCTGGTCCGGGTTGAAGGCGATGGAGCGAAGTTGGCTGCCGTCGACGACACGATTGAAGTCCTCGGAGCGGATGCGACGACGCTGATCCTGGTGGGCGCGAGCAGCTTTGTCAACTATCAGGACATCAGCGGCGATCCGGTTGCACGAAACGACCAGGCGGTGGCAAAGCTAAACGGCAAGCCGTATGCGGAGTTGCTCGCGGCGCATGTGCGCGACTATCAGTCGCTGTTTCAGCGGGTGACGCTCGATCTGGGGACGAGCGACGCGGCAAATCAGCCGACCGATCGCCGCATCAAAGAGTTTCAGCGGCAGAACGATCCGCAATTGGCGGCGCTCTATTTTCAGTTTGGCCGATACTTGCTGATTGCCAGTTCGCGGCCCGGTTCGCAGCCGGCCAACCTGCAGGGGATATGGAACGATTCCCAGAGTCCCCCGTGGGAAGGAAAATTCACGACCAACATCAATGTGGAGATGAACTATTGGCCCGCGGAGCTGACAGGACTTTCAGAGTGTCATGAGCCGCTATTTGCAGCGCTGAAGGATTTATCTCAATCGGGCGCGCGAGTCGCGAAGGAACACTACAATGCCCGCGGCTGGGTCGTGCACCACAATTTCGATCTGTGGCGGGCGGCGGCGCCGGCGAACAACCCCGCGCACGGCATCTGGCCCACCGGCGGCGCGTGGCTGTGTGAGCACTTGTGGTATCGGCACGCGTTCACCGGCGACAGGGAATTCTTGCGCGAGACGGCGTATCCGCTGATGAATGGGGCGGCGCTGTTTTTTGTCGACTATCTTGTTGAGGATCCACGTCAGGGTTCAGGGTTCAGGGTTCAGGGTTCTAAATCCGGACCTGAACCCCGAACCCCGAACCCTGAACCCTCCCCGCCCTGGCTCATCAGCGGACCGAGCAACAGCCCCGAACAGGGCGGGCTGGTGATGGGGCCGACGATGGACCATCAGATTATCCGCAGCCTGTTTGGGCATGTGATTGAGGCCAGTGAGATTTTGGGGGTGGACGAGGAATTACGCGGGCAGCTCCGCGACATGCGGGCGCGGATCGCCCCGAACCAGATCGGCCGCAATGGGCAATTGCAGGAATGGCTTGAGGACGTCGATGATCCGAACAACCGGCACCGGCACGTGTCGCACTTGTGGGGGCTGCACCCGGGCGACGAGATCGCGCCGCGAACGACGCCCGAGCTGGCCGACGCGTGTCGGCAGACGCTGCGCGAGCGGGGCGACGGAGGCACCGGCTGGAGCAAGGCGTGGAAGGTCAATTTCTGGGCTCGACTTCATGACGGCGACCACGCCTACAAGATGCTGGCCGAAGGGATTTCGGGAAATACGTATCCCAACATGTTCGACGCCCACCCGCCGTTCCAGATCGACGGCAACTTCGGCGGCACGAGCGGGATTGCGGAGATGCTGTTGGAATCGCACGTCCGCGACGCCGACGGCAACTACGAAATCGAGCTGCTGCCGGCGCTGCCGAGCGCGTGGCCGGATGGCAAGGTGACGGGCCTGCGGGCACGGGGCGCGTTTGTCGTTGATATTGCGTGGAAGGACGGGAAGCTGGAGTCAGCCACGGTGCACTCGCTGCGAGGCAATCCGTCGACGCTGCGATACGGCGATCGCACGGTGGAAGTCCGCTTGGCCGCCGGCGAGCAGCGGCCGATCGATGCAACCCTCACTGGGTTGTGATGCCATGACGGGCCCGTTTGCCGACAGGTTGTTTCGCGTGGTGTTTGCTGCGGCCGGAGTTTACAACGTGGCGTTTGGATTGTGGGCGGCCGTCTGGCCGCTTGCTTTTTTTGAGCTGTTTGCGATTCCAGCGCCGCGGTATCCGGGCATTTGGGCGTGCCTGGGGATGGTCGTCGGCCTGTATGGATTGCTCTATTTCCATGCCGCGTGGAATCTCGACGCGGCGCGGCCGATTATAGCCGTCGGATTGTTGGGCAAGGTGCTTGGGCCGATCGGCATGGCGATGGCAATTGGGGAGGAGTGGCCGCGGCGAGTGGGGATGCTTTGCGTTTACAACGATCTCATCTGGTGGTTGCCGTTTGGGTTGTTTCTGGTGCGCGGAACTGCGGTCGGTCGGCGACTCGTTTCGCTGGCGCCGTGGCTATGCGTGTTGGCCCACCTGATTGCGATTGCGGTGCTGGTTCTTGTGCTGCGACAGGGTGGGTTGACCGAACCCGATGCGGCCGTCCGCGGCCAATACGTTGCCGCACATTCAACCGCCTGGACGATTGGTTGGAGCACGTGGATGCTCGCCGCGGCGACCCTGGTTGGGTTCTACGCCTGGTGGGGCAGCCGGCTGGTGGCGCAGACCATTGCTATCGTGGCAGTTGTAATCACGGCGCTGGGCATGGTCTGCGATTTCAGTGGCGAGAGCTTGCTGGCCCTGTTGCTCGTTGAGCGGGCTGCGACCGTTGGCGACAATCCCGCTGCACTGAGTGGCGTCGAACGGGCCTTTACGCTGCTTAGCGCCGGCGCGGCGAACGGGTTGTATACCGTCGGCGGTATTCTGCTGACGCTGGCGACGCCCGATTTACCGGCGCGGGTCCGCATCACGATGTGGGGCACGTGGCTGGCTGGCGCCGGAATGACTGTGGCGGCCGTCTTCAATTCGGTCGGCGGGATGGTCGTATCGAGCGTGGTGCTGTTTCCGCTGCTGCTGTTGTGGATGGCGTGGATGGGCGCGCGGTGGAGGCGGGTGTGAGGCGCGTGATCGTTCTTGGTGGGTTAGGGTTGTTCGGCCGGACCGCGGCGGAGCAGCTCCGCAAGCTGGGGGCCGAAGTTCGGACCGCATCGCGGAGTGCCGGCGCGGATTTGACGGTGGATGCAAATGATTCCGTATCGATCAGGGCCGCGCTACGTGAGGGCGATCTTATCGTGGACACGGCCGGACCGTTTCAGGCCCGGTCCATGGCGCTGGTCGAAGGTGCGATCGAAATCGGTTGCGACATCGTCGACCTGAACGATAGTCTGTCGTACGCCGAGCGTGTGCTCGCGCTCGAGCCGCGGATTGCCGGAGCAGGAATTCGCGTGTTGAGCGCGGCTAGCACGGTGTCGGCGGTCGCGGCAGCAGTTGTGCGACATAGCCGGATCGCGGCGCCGCGGCGCGTGACCGCGCAGCTCGCACCGGCCACGCGATACACGGCCAACGCCGGGACGGCGCGGTCGCTGGTCGACTCGGTTGGCCGGCCGGTGCGCGTGTGGCGGGATGGACGCATGCAGGCACGAATTGGCTGGAGCGAGCCGCGGCAGTTTCCGCTGCCGCAGCCGGTGGGGCCAGTTTGCGGCCGATTGTTTGAATCGGCCGACGCGCTGCACTTGTCGCGGAAGTGGCCGACGTTGCGAGACGTGTCGATGCACGTCGATGCGAATACGCCCGCGGTCAACCTCGCATTGCGGGCCGCCGGTGTTATTTCCGGCTTGCGCGGCATATTGGCGCGGCAGCCGCGGCTGGGGGCGTGGGTCGCGCGCAGGTTTGGCGCGTCGGCAGGCGGCGTTGGGTACGAAATCGAGGATGACGGCGGTAGAATATTGCGCTACGCGATCGTCGGTCGAGGCAATAGTCATCTCACCGCGGTCGCGCCGGCTGTGCTGGCGGCGCGGGCGATTCTCGGCGGTCAATTCGAACATCACGGGCTCGTGCCGCCGGATCGGCACGTGGAACCGGCGGAGCTGATTGGTTTTCTTCAAGCGAACGGAATCATGTTCACGGAGCTGCCATAATGCTTAGCGCGGAAGCGATCATTGAGCGTCTGCAGCTTGTGCCCCATCCATGCGAGGGCGGATATTTTCGCCAGACGTACCGCTCGCAGCTGATGATTCCAGCCGAAGCGCTGCCGAGCGATTATGCGCGCGAACGCTGCGTGAGCACCGCCATCTATTACCTGCTGACGCTCGGTACGTTTTCGGAAATGCACCGCCTGCCGACGGACGAAGTATTTCATTTCTACCTCGGCGATCCGGTCGAGATGCTGCAGCTGCACCGGGATGGGTGGGCCGAGGTGATCCGCATCGGCACCGACCTGGCGGCGGGCGAGCTGCCGCAGGTGTTGGCGCCCGGCGACGTGTGGCAGGGCACGCGGCTGGTGCCGGGCGGCCGATTCGCGCTGCTGGGGACGACCGTGGCCCCGGGGTTTGAATACGCCGATTACACCAGCGGCCGGCGCGATGATTTAGTCGCAGCCTATCCGAGATTTGCGGATTTGATTGCGGCCCTCACGCATGGCTGACGCCGCGATCGCGTAGGCGATCGCGGGAATTCCATGGGAGCAATTCGTCGCACCTCCCCGATCGCACGGATAAACTATCGGGGTAAATCGTCCGCAACAGCGGCCGAGTCTTTGATGACGCCGACTTCAAGTCGGCCGTCGGTGTGCCAGGGGTCGCCGCCGCCGTTCTTACCGGAGAGGATTTTGTGGAAGCCGTCGACGAAATACGATTCGGCAAGGTCTCCCGTGGCTTCGAGGTCCTTGAAGATCAGGTCGCGCTCGGCGTCGACGTCGGGGGAGATGTGGTGCGTGATCTGGCCGGTGGTGTGGCTGAGGCCGACCTTTTCGTCGAACGAGCCGGAGCCGATCCACACGGGGCGGCCGTCGTCGGGATTGGGTGTGTCCGTGCGCCAGAAACGGACGTGGTTGCGTTTTTTGGGGTCGTTGCCGACGGGCTTCTCGAAGGCGAGGTCCTCTTTGCGGAGCTTGCCGTCGGGGCCGCGGAGGAACAAGCGGCTGACAGGCGCCTGGTCATACGGCCGTTCGAGAACTGTATCGACGCCGATTCTCAAGTCGCTGCGGAGGCCGAGCGGGTCGGCCGGGAACCAGCCGGCAGCTTTGAAGATCGCTTCCACCTGCTCCTTGGAGCCGATGAGGGAGACGTTGAGCGGGTCGCCGGGATGGCCGTCGCCAGTAAATGTGATGTCGGGGATGTTGTCGTACGAAGGGCGGAAATGAACGTAGCCTTTCCACAGGGCGGGGATGAGAAAATACGCCAACAGGAACCAGGCCAATAGGAGCGTGATGACAATGTGCATGGCGCGGCGCTTGCGGCTGGCGTGACGGCGGGCGGTGGCTTCGTGATCAAGCGTTGGCGGCGGCGGGGATGGCGGTGATAATTCGTCGGCGTCCATGACGTGACTCGAAGTGGGCAGGTTAAGATGCTGTCATTATCGCTGAATTAGGGGCTATTCCGCAAGCGGCGGCAGTCGTGGTGAACGCATTCAGATATTGCCCTGAGTAGCATCGGCGCAAGAATGGAGGTGGTTCCAGGAGTTAACGACTATGCGATATTTAGTGCGGGCACGAATCAAGCCAGGCAGGGAGCAAGCGCTGGCCGAAGCGATCGAGCGTCGTACACTCGGGGCGGGGTCGGTGGCGGAGGGCGAATATCTGCGGAATATGGAGGCCGCCCGATTGTTCACGGATGGCACCGCGCGGTGGGTCGAAGTGTGTTACTGCAACGTCCCGCTCGAAGAGGAGCGGCCCTATTGGGAGGAGTACTTCGACCTGGTGAAGGTCCAGGATGCCCACGCACGTGCGAACTGCCGCGATGAGAATGGCACGGAGCCATGGGCGTGTGGGGCATGCGATTGCACTGTGCGGTTGGAAGCGCGTCTGTCGGAGCAGGCCCCTCCGTTTCTGCCGCAACTCAGGGGTCAAATTGACGATTAATCGCAGCGAGCCGTTGCTTGTCGTGCGTGCGTTTGCCTCCGCATAATGATGCGTCGATGGTGAATACCCCTGCAAGCGTTCTTTCAAGCGGAGGGCACGATGAACGGCTATCGCTTAGCGGTAGGTTTCATTCTTTGTGCGCTGGTGGCGGGATCGACAGCGGCTCAACAGCGGGAACTATCGCGATCGGCCTCTCGTGCTGAGCGAGGCGCGCCGGCTGTCACGGTGTCAAACGACGGCGGCGTGTGGACGATTCGCGGCAAACAGCAGGTGGTGACGCTCAACGAGGGCGATCTCGCGCTGGGCATCGAGGCGGGGCCGGCCGTGTGGCAGATGGTGCCGAGCGAACCGGACGACATGCTCGTGAAGGCCGGCGGCGACGAGTTTCCGCTGCGGCTGGCCGACGCTCCGCGGAAGGAAATCGTGCCCTACGACACGGGCTTCAGCAACGGCGTGAAGATCACGCTTGGCCATTGGCGGCGGCCAGGCGCGGCGAACGATGCGGCGGCGCTCGATCTGACACTCTATCTGACAGTGGCCCTGGAAGGCCCGGATGAGGAGCTGGTGTTCGACGTCGCGGCCGATGAAGGCGGCGCCGTGGTGCGGCGGCTCGATTGGCCGACGGCGCTCGATGCGCGGGACATCGACGCGACGATCCTGAGCAATATCCGCGGCGTGCTGCTGCCGCGCGATTGGCCGACGGCGTATTGCCCGATCCGCACGTCCAACCTCGACAACAGCGATCCGGACGGCGACACCAGCGAAGTTCAGAGCAACATCATCGAGTGCTGGTCGATGTCGTGGTGGGGATTTCAGCGCGGCAAGTCGGCAATGATGATCATCGTCGAGACGCCGGATGACGCGGCCTACCAATTCAGCCACCCGGCTGGCGGGCCGACGGTCGTCGGTCCGCGGTGGAGGAACCAGCTCGGGAAGTTGGGCTATTTGAGGACAGCGCGGATGGTCTTTTTCGCCGACGGCAATTACGTCGATATGGCGAAACGCTATCGGCGGTACGTGATGGAGACGGGGCTCTTTGTGTCACTCAAGGAGAAGATCGCTCGGTCGCCTCGGGTGGCCGAGTTGATCGGCACGCCGCTGATGCGGGCCGGCATTCTCACCAACTACAAGGAAGGAAGTTTTCGGTACAACGAGGCGCGTGATGCCAATCAGCGGTATCGGCTGACCACATTCGACGATCGGGCCGAGTTCTTGCGGCAGTGCAAGGAGCGCGGGCTCGACAAGCTGACGGTGGTTCTTACCGGTTGGCCGAAGGAGGGTTACGACCGGGAGCACCCGGACGTGCTGCCGCCGGCGCCAGTGGCGGGCGGTTACGAGGGAATGAAAAGGCTGGCATTTACATGCGGCGAATTGGGCTACCTGTTCAGTCTGCACGACCAGTACCGCGACTACTATATCGACTCGCCGTCGTTCGACACGCAGTTCGCCGTACACGAGGAGGATGCTGCGAGCCCGCCGCTGGCGTTCCCGGGCAGCCGGTTCGGCGATACGAAAGAAGGCGCAATTCCATATATGGACCACTGGGACGGCGGGAAAATGACGTACCTCAATGGGCGATTCATGCTGGGCCATCTTAAGAAGAACTACCAGGGGCTATTCGACCACGGCATCCGGCCGGTGGGCAATTACCTGGACGTATTCGGCTACGTGCCGCCGGACGAGGATTTCAATCCAGAGCACCCGACGACGCGTACCGACTGCCTGCGCGAGCGGGCGAAATGCTACGACTGGTCGCGGCAACACCTGGGGTTCGTCGGCACCGAGGCGGCGTGCGACTGGACGGTGCCGTACTCGGATATTTCGTCGCCGCTGGAGGCGAAGGGCGGCATCGCGATTCCGCTCTTTAATCTTGTGTACCACGACGCGATCCTGACCACCTACGGACCCGGCGACTGGCACGGTTTCCTCAACGCGGGCGTGCCGCAGATCGGCGCGCGCGAACCGAGTGAGCGCGATCTGGAGCGCATCCGGCGGATGGGCGCGCTCAACAAGCGGTTGGCACTCGTGGCGATGACCGATCACGTGTTTCTGGATGATACTTACCGCCGCGAACGCACGTCCTTCGCCGACGGCACGACGGTGACGGTCGATTGGGACGCTGAGACAGTGGAAATTGTGCCGGACTTGGAAATGCCGTAACGTATTTCACTTGCCGGCCGTCGTTTTTGGCATGGCGAACTTGTAGATGCCGCCGGCTTGCGCCGCAAAATAGACTTCGCCCTGGTCGTCTTCGCCGAAGGTCATCACGGGTTGGCCGCGGGGGATGATCGATCGGTTTGCGGTCATTTCCTGCTTATCGAAGTCGTACCACAGGGCCCAGATTTGGCCGGTGACGAAGTCGGCGTACAGATAGGCGCCTTCTAACGCGGGGACCTGTTTGCCTCGGTAAACATGGCCGCCGGTGACCGATTTGCCGACGTCGTGATGGTAGTCGATCACCGGTTCGATGAAGTTGGACTCGATGGTGTTGCCGGGCGGGAGGAACGGGTGGGTGCCCTCGCGGACGTTCCAGCCGTAGTTGCCACCCTTCGTAATGATGTCGACCTCTTCCCACAGGTTCTGGCCGACGTCGCCGGCCCAGCAGGCGCCCGTCTTGCGATCGAACGACATCCGCCAGATGTTGCGGATGCCATAGGCCCAGATTTCGCCGCGCATCATTTTGTCGCCGGCGAACGGATTGTCCTTGGGGATCGCGTAATTCTTGCCGCGGTCCCGGTGATCGACGTCGATCCGCAGAATCTTGCCCAGCAGCGTCTGCAGATTCTGGGCGTTCATGTGCGGGTCGTTGCCGGCCCCGCCGTCGCCCAGCCCGATGTAGAGATAGCCGTCCGGGCCAAAGACGATCGTGCCGCCATTATGATTCCAATAAGGCTCTCGGATCGTCATGATGACTTCTTCGCTGGCGGGGTCGGCCCGGTTGGGGTCGTCCTTGGAGACCTTGAACCGCGAGATCACGGAAAGGTGCGGATTTTCGCGCGTTTCAACGGCCGTGTAGTAGACGAAGAATTCGCCGTTCTCCTTGAACTTTGGATGGAACGCCAGACCCAGAAAGCCCTCCTCGTTTTCCCTGACGTCGTATTGAATCTTGTCGCGGATGTCGAGAAACAGCTTCATCTCCTTGGCGGCTGGATCGTTGGGGACCACGAACACCGCGCCGTATTGCGAGGCGATGAACATGCGGTTCGTGCCGTCGCCGGCGCCAGTGACGATGATCGGGCGCGGTTCCTGGGGCCGGCCCGTGTCCAGGCCGAGAATCCAGTCGGGCCACTCGAGATCGGGGAACGCGGGGACGACTTGCACGTCCAATGGTCGCGTGTCGACCTCCGCGAGAACGCTTGTGGGAACGATCAAAACGAAGAGCACCAACGAAGCCAGTTTAGATTGCCAATTCACCGGTTGCATCTCCTGGAAATTTCAGTCGAAATACGCGGAAACGAATGATTGTGTCGTCGCGGCTATTGTAATTTGCCGGGCGCCGGCGTGCTATGGTTGGCGGTGGCCGATTCATAATTCTGCCACCATCGCTGGGCGTCAGCCTGGGTCCACGGGTATTTGACGGCGAGCGTGTCGATAAGTCTCAGCATTTCTTCGACGCACGCCGGACGGTCGGCCAAATTGCGGGCGACACAGCGATGCACCAACTCGACGAGCTCCGCCGGGACGCCGGATCGCACGACGTCGGTGACACGGGGTGGCTCTTCGTGCATCACCTGACGCAGCACGTCGAGCAGGCTTTCACCGACGAATAGATCACGGCCGGTCAACAGATAGAACGTCACGGCGCCGACGGCGTAGATATCGGAGCGCGGCGATGCGCAGGCCGGGTCGTCGAGACATTCGGGCGCGATGTACAGGGGCGTGCCGCTGATGATGCCCGATTGCGTGATTTCCGGCGCGAGATTTAATGACAAGTCCTTGGCCAGGCCGAAGTCGACGACCTTCACGAAGTCGGCCACTCCGCCGCGTTGGCAGAGGATGACGTTGGCCGGTTTGACATCGCGATGCACAAGGCCGAGGCTGTGGGCCTCGGCGAGCGAGCCCAGCATTTGACGCAGGATGTGTAGGACGCGCGGCGTGCCGATCGCGCCGTCGTGGCGCACCAGGCCGTCGAGCGTGATGCCGGGCAGGTACTCCATCGCGAAGTAAAAGATGCCGTCGTCGGTACGGCCATAGTCGTAGATTTCGACCGTGTTGGGATGCGTGAGCGCGCTGGCGACCTGGACTTCGCGCTCGAATCGGGCGATGGCGTTGGCGCCGGCCTGCACGCCGTCGAGCACTTTGACGGCGGTGGGCCGCCGCAACATCGCGTGGCGGGCCTTAAAAACTTTGCCCATGCCGCCTTCGCCGATGAGCGTTTCGAGCGTGTATTGGCCGAGCTGGCGAGCGGCGCCGATCTCGCGGCGGAGGCGGAACATCGACAGTGACGAGGCGAACGCCACCGCGGCAAACAGCACGGTCACGCCGAAAAGCGACCACAGCGCGCGGCGGACGTAGTTGAGGGCGGCGTAGGCGTCGTCGTAATCGATTTCCGTCGTGACGCCAAAGCCGTAAGGCGTGAGCCACTTCCAGGCGCCGACGACCGGCACTCCTCGATAGTCGCGGTAGCCATCGAGGTCGAGTCCTTCGCCGCCAACAATTGCGGCCGCGGCCATCTTGGTAAACGGTCGCTGCGGCAGCGGTAGCTGGCTCGTGTAGCCGGCGGTGAGATCGACGCCCGGATCGCGGACCTCGACTTGCAGCACGGAGCTGCCCTTTTTGTCGCTGTCGATCACGCCGAGCGCGTGGAGCTGCGGTTCGTACTGGCTGGCCGAAAGCAGTTGGCCCTGGGGGCCGAACGCGTAGGTGTCGTACCCTTTGCCGGGTGTGGCCAGGTCGAGCAAGCGCGTGAACTCCTGGTCGGACTCGATCGTGGCAAACAGCCCGCCGATGACCTGCTTCTGGTCATCGAAAATCGGGCAGCCGATGAGGATCACCGGCACGTCGGAGATGCCCGGAATCTTGTTTTCAACGAGCGTGCTGCCGAGCATAGGCGGCAACACGATGGGCTGGCCGAGGAAGACGGGGGCGATCAGCCGGACGCCGAGCGGAGTGAGTCGAAAGCGCTCCTGCAATTCGGAGCGTGTGGTGGCGAGCATTTTTCCCTGGGTGTTGGTGACGTGGACGGCACGGACGCCCTCATCCAGGAGCGGCGTCAGGATGTCGACCACCTTGGCGTAGGGCGGCAGCTTGCGGAGCTCATCGATCGGAGCTTCCGGCTCGCCGGCGGCGGCCCGCAGGGCGGTGAAGTGTTCCAGGAACTGGCGGTGGGATGCCCATTCGGCCACCTCGTGCTGCTCGAGTAACAGCCAGTTGGTCACGGCGGCGACGTTGGAATCGAGTGTGGCCTTGAGCTGATTCTGCAGATTGGCCCGCAGAACGCGATCGACCTGGCGGTCGAGCCAGTAGCCGAGCGTCGCCAGCAGGGCCGCCAGCGCCAGGGCCATGAAGCTGGCTCGCAGGCGATGAGGGTTCGTCGGCCGCCAATTCTGCGACGAGAGAATGTCGAGGATGGAGCTTCTTGGCGGCGAAACGTCCACTGCCGCGGCCATATCGATCGTGTGGGTGGGCGTGATCGTTTGCGGATCGTGGTACGCCAGCAGCGAGCGAACTTCGGCCAGCGTTTCCTGGTCGCCCGCGCACGTCTTCCGCAGAAAGGAATCGCGCTCGGCGGCCGGCTGATCGAGCGCCTGCTGGAAGAGTTTTTTGACGCGCTGATGACGGTCGGCGTTCACGGCACGTCCTGGCTGGCTAGTTCTCGCCGCAGCCAGGCGCGGCACGCAGTCCACTCACGTTCTACGGTCCGCTTCGATAGGCCGAGCGCTTCGGACGTCTCGTCGACGCTTAGCCCGCCGAAGAATCGCAGCTCGACGATTTTGGCCTGGCGCTCGTCGATCTTTTCCAGCTTTTCGAGGGCCTCGTCGAGCGCGAGCACATCGTCGTCCTCGTCCATCGAAACGGTGAGCACTTCGTCGAGCGGCAGTTTGTGCAGCTTGCCGCCGCGCTTGATGCGGCCGCGGCCCTTGGCGTGGTTGACCAGGATGCGGCGCATCGCCTGGGCGCCGACGGCAAAGAAATGCGACTTGCTGCGCCAATCGACCTGCGACTGGTCGATCAATTTCATGAACGCTTCGTGAACCAGCGCGGTGGGCTGCAGCGTGTGCCCGGGATTCTCGGCATCCATGTAGCGTGCGGCCAGCCTGCGGAGATCGTCGTACACCAGCTCGACGAGCCGGGGCAGCTTGGCCTTGTCGCCGTCGCGAACCGCCGTCAGCAGATCGTTCGCCTCGTGGGACATGGTGCACCAGAAAGACATTTATCTGAATCGGTCCGGCTTCGGCCGGGCCTACGCATCAGTGTACTCGACGCGTGGCTGGGGTCGAGCCGACCACCGCTTCGCGGCGGTGCCCGCAAGCCCCCAGATCGTGCCT
>JBIOWO010000323.1:0-4938 GCA_044868555.1 Lacipirellulaceae bacterium
CCGCGCGATCACCTGCCGGGTATCCATACCAGGCTTGATGACCTTGAGCGCCACCCGACGCTTGACCGGCCGCTCCTGCTCGGCCATGAACACGACGCCCATGCCCCCTTCGCCGATCTGTTGCAGGAGCTTGTATGGGCCGATCACCGTGCCGGGGCGTTCCGTAATATGCGGCCCTTCAACGGTGGCGGCCGGATCGGCTGGGCGGCCGGCGTGGATGCTGCCCATTATCTGGTGCGCGTCGAGAAGCTTCTCGACTCGGGAGCGCAGTTCGGTGTTTTGGCCGCAGGCCTCGTCCAGCAAAGCGGTCCATTGGTCGGGCGGGCACCCGACGGCGTCCAGGAAAACGGAGCGGGCATCGTCTTCGATCGCGGTCATGGAATCCTCGCAGGCGATTCGCCTCTATTAAGTAAGTGCGACGCGGCCTGGCGAGATTTCTCACGCGCGACGAAAAAATCCCCCAGGTCGCTACCTTTCATTCGGCTCATTGAGCAGTTCGGTGCGTAACCAGGCCCGTGCAAAAGCCCAGTGCCGATAGGCGGTTGCCGTGGACACTTCAAGGGCCGCGGCGGCCTCATCGAGCGCGAGTCCGGCAAAATAACGTAGCTTGACCAGCTCACCGGCGAGCCGGTCGATGGCCGTTAGCCGCGCGAGCGCTTCGTCCAGGGCAACCAGTTGGTCGGGGGTGACGGAACTCGATACGTCGAGCTCCTCGAAATCGACGCGGTGCCAGTCACCACCGCGCTTCTCGCGGGCCTTGCTGCGAGCCGCTTCGATCAGGATTCGTCGCATGGCCTCGGCGGCGGCGGCGAAGAAGTGGCCGCGGCTATTCCATGGCTGTGCATTCTTGACGTCGACGAGCCGGATGTAGGCGTCATGCACCAGCGCAGTGGCCTGGAGCGTCTGACCGGGTTTTTCCTGAGCCAATTTCGCGGCTGCCAGGGCGCGCAATTCGTCGTAAATAAGCGGCAGCAGTTGATCCGCGGCGGCCGGATCGCCGGATTCGATCTGTGCCAGGATTCGGGTGACGTCGTTCATGGCAGTTGCCACAAGGCAGAATGGGCAACGGCCATTGTATCGTAGTTCGTGCGATACGCCCGACCCGGACCCAAACCCGGTCGAGGTCTTCCTGCTGCATAGCCACCCGCCGATCAAGGAGCGGCTGGCGATGGGGGGCGAGTGAGCGGGCAAAACTCTGCCGTCCAAGCAGGTAAATTGCAGGCTGCCATAAAACGCAATGCGCGGTAAAATGGTTGTATGGCTACGGCAAGTGCTCTCGACCGAATTCTCGATCCGGTAACGGCGTGCTTTACGCCACAAGTTGCTGAGCGAATCGTCGAACTTCGTCTCGATCCCGAGTTGATGGCTCGTATCGAATTATTGGCACAGAAGGCCAATGAAGGCACGATCACAAGCGAGGAAGACGAGGAATATAAGGACTTTGTCGAAGGTGGTGACATGCTAGCCTTGTTGCAGGCCAAGGCGCGGCGCTTCTTAAAGCAGCACGGACAATAATGGCGACTTGCGCGCCTCTTTGGAAATTCGCCGGAGTTCTGGCTGAACGCTCAACGGGCCGTGGATTTGTGGGACGCCGCGCAGGCGATCAAGAAAGACGTCGCTCGGATCAAGCCGCTTCGCATTGCGTAGGGGACATTCTGGCACCGGGCGAACGTTGACTGAGAAGGGAGCAGAACGCTTCTAGCGGTCTGTCAGGCCTGATTTGATGCGTAGCTGATGTCGCAAGACTTCAGATTCTTGCATGAGGACATCAGAGGACTGAATTCTTGCGAATTCAGCTACAGAATTAAGACCACATTTTCTCTCGAGATCGGCGTTTTCCAGGGGGACGGACCGAATCTTTGTAATCACCTGGGCCACGAAACGTCTAATAATCGACCCGGCTTCCACTCGTTCGACCTGATTCATGCCGCAGCATCCGCTATCTCCGCGAGTAATGCCCACAACGCTGAGCGATCCCGCCGACTGGGTTGACCGCTACGGCGATGCGCTCTTGCGCTACGCGGGCGGTCGGGTGGCCAGCCGCGAACTCGCCGAGGATCTGGTCCAAGAGACGTTCCTGGCGGCGTTCCGACATCGGTCTCAGTTCGACGGAAAATCGGCCTTCGGCACCTGGCTGGTGGCCATCCTGCGGCGAAAGATCGTCGACCACCATCGTAAGCTTGGCCGGTCGCCCGATCTCGACGCGGAGTCGCTGGCTGCGGTGGACGACCCGTTCACGGCCAAGGGGAAGTGGACCACTTCATCCACCACGTGGCGAACGACTCCGAAAGAGTTGGCCGAGAACGCCGAGTTTTGGAACGTCTTTCAGGGGTGCCTATCGGGTTTGCCGATGCACCTGGCGCAAGCATTTCAGATGCGCGAACTTGGCATGACCTCGGTGGATGATGCGAGCCGGCTCATCGGAGTCACTCCGAAGAACCTGGCCGTTCGCCTTCATCGAGCCAGATTGCTCTTGAGACATTGCCTGGAAAAGAAATGGTTCCGCAGCGAACGGGGAGGGGCGTTGTGAGCTCAGAACAAAAGGTGCCGCTGCTCGGCCTGTCGTGCCGCGAGGCTTCGCGACTCATTTCGGAATCTCTCGATCGAGACTTGACCCGCCGCGAGCGCTGGTCGCTCCGCCTCCACACGCTGTTGTGTACGGCGTGCCAACGCTTCGCGCGGCAAGCCAAGATGATTCGCGAAGCGATTGCAAATGTGCCGGACGCGCTCCGTGAGCAGTGGTCCGAAGGCGCCGCGAAGTTGTCGGCCGAGCGACGAGCGCAGATCAAGCGACTGCTGAGCGAAGCTCGCCAGGCGGATTCGCACGACTGACGATCCTGAACTTTGTCCCAGAACGATAAGCCGCTGGGCGCTAAGTAGAAGCGCGTAATCATTTGGATAGCTGGATTCGCAAGAATTCAGGCCATCAGCGCTCCTCTGAATTCTTGCGAATTCAGCTACACAGAATTCGCAAGAATTCAGACAAACTGAACTCTTGCGAGTTCAGCTACGGCATAATTCAGATTGCATCGCCGCCAGATTCTCTGTAATCGGCAGCGACGTCGAACGTCTAACTTTCTGATGCCGCTGACTTCGTGGGAACGGAATCGCCAGGCAAATTGGCGATTCCATATTGCGCGCTGTTGCGTTCGGCGGCCAGTGTTCACCTTCCGAGGAGAGATTCATGCGTAAGACGGTGTTACTATCGGCAATTGCCGTCACGGCGGTGTTGGGAGTACTGCCCGATGTCGGCCGTGGCCAGACTGTGCAACTTCGCATCACGGTGGAAAATCTTGCGCCGGCCAACAGTATCGGCCTGGCGCCGTTCCGCTTCGGTTTCGGCAACGGCACGTTCGATTCCTTCGACAACAATCAGCCGGCCTTCCTCCTCGGCGCTCCCAGCATTGCCGAGGCGCCCATCGTGACGATTGCTGAAGGCGGCTCCGGATCCACGTGGTTCCCTGCGTTTCAAGCCGCAGAACCGAACGCCAACCTCGGCAGCCTGCTGGGCCCCACGATTCCTCCGATTCTTCCGGGCCAGTCCAGCTCGGCCGTGTTCGCCATCAACTCCGCGAACCGGTTCTTTACGTTCGGGACGATGGTGGTTCCGAGCAACGACCATTTTCTCGGCAACGCCAATCCGACCGCCTTTGAAGTCCTCGACACGAACGGGAATTTGCTGCTGACAAGCATCACGGAAGACGCGAGCCGGATTTGGGACGCCGGCTCCGAAACCGAGAACCCGGCGAACGCGGCGTTCCTGGTCGGCGGCGTCAACGACCAACGCGAGAACGAGAATCTGCCCGTTATGTTTAACTTTGCCGATCTGTCGGCGTTCAACGGACTGACGACCGCAGCCGGCTATACGTTCAACAGTTCGCTGCTCTCCGCCAACACGCCGGTCCTGCGGGTGACATTCGCCGTCGTTCCCGAGCCGTCGACGGCCCTGCTTGCGCTGTTGGGGAGTTTGGGACTCGCGTTCAGGCGACGGTTTGTTTAGAAGTTTGTTTAGAAACAGTTTTCATAACCGGGGGCTAGCACTGGGGCTGATGCAAATCAGCCGGCACGCGCTAGCGTCCGGTTCGTAGGCGTTTGATTCGTTGCAGCCGCATATCAACCGGGGGCTAGCGCGCGGCTGATTGGGGCTTCGCCGGAGTTCTGACTGATCGTGCAACGCGCCGTGGATTTGTGGGACGCCGCACAAGCGATCAAGAAAGACGTCGCTCGGATCAAGCCGCTGCGCAGTGCGTAGGGAGGAGCAACGGGAACCTTCTGCGAATGCACTAAGAACGGCTCCTGGCATCCTCTTCTCTCCTGCTGGCGATGGCGGCGGAAGTTGGATAGCCCCGGCGCCATTACTTCGAGCATACCTGCTAGCTACACTCGATATAATCGTCGAAACCAATCCACAAATGGTTTCGAGTATGCGCAATCTGCTTTCAGGATATGATGTTTGACGGCTTCGTGAAGCTGCCGCCCAGGCTCCTCTTGCCACGCCAACCACGTATGAATCTTCGCTTTGATCAAATGGGAGGCCTTGAAGGCTGCGCCAATTTTTTGCGCTTCAATACAGCTCTTCTCCGCAAAATCAGAAAGTACATCTTTTGGATTGGGAGCCAAACACAGCAAAAACGTCTCTAACATGCCGTGGGAATGGTTGTCGGGCATCAGCCAAATCCCAAGCGAAAGATTGTCTTGATTGATTTGAACCAATCCGTCTGCAGGCAATCGAACAGGTAAATTGGGAAATTGCCCCCCGCATCTCGCTACAAGTTTTTTGTATCTTTCATGCGCATCATTGTTCGCATCAACAAGGCCCTGTAAGAAATCTTGTGTCAGCTAGCAAGAAGCGTGTAGGTATAATACCCCATTCTTGCAGAAGGAGACTGACGCATGGATTCTGTACTGCAATCGCGGGCCGAGGAGTTGGCTCAGGAA
>JBIOWO010000324.1:0-13797 GCA_044868555.1 Lacipirellulaceae bacterium
CGTCCGGTTCGATGAGCGGGAAGTGGAAACGGAAGCATGGCACGGCTAGTGAGGCACCGGCAACCGAAAGGGCCGGCCACCGATAGGCCCCACCTAAACCACCGCGCCACTTCTCGACTCTACAATCTAATTTCGGTAGCTGTCGGCCATCAGCTCACGGCCATCAGCCAGAGCGGCGCCACTGCTGCGCGCACATCTTCCGCACCTCGCACCTCGCCCCCTAGCTCCCCGAACGAAGTCACCGAGATGTGCGCAGCGTTCAAAATTCAAAATTCGCGCCGCCCAGCAACGATGCTACGAGCGATAACGCACCCGTGGCGGACGAACGAGCGGTGGAAGGCCGCGAGGAGTTTCGCCCCACCCGCCATGGATTTTGTCCCACCCCCGGGGCGAAATTCCAACCTTTTCGCCTCACCGCCGCTCACGAACCGCTGGCCGGCAAACGACTTACGGTCACGCACCGAGGCGAAATCGAACGAATTTCGCCCCACCGAAAAAAAGAAAAAAATTTCGCCGAGGCGAACTGCCCGCTTCAGTCTCGCAACCGCTCTATCGATAACTGCGCCGCTAATGATCCCTGTGGGAGGTGTCTCCGACGCCGATCCTCGCGGTCAGAGACCGCTCCCACAGCACGTTAGCTGCGCACGCACCATTAGAAGCCTACGCCGTAGCTGATGAAGGTGCGGGGGCGGTGGTAGTAGTACGGGTGGTAATGGTGATACGGTCGCCAGGGGCCGGGGGCGACGATTACGGTCGTTGGTGGCGGACCGACTGCCGTGACGACCGGGGTAACGGGCCCGACGACCGGCGTCGGTCCGTAGCCGCGGGCGGCAGCCATCTGTTGGGCGGCGTATACGACGCGGTCACTCACGCCGTTTTGCTTGAGGGCGATGACTCCCTGCGGGCTGAGATCGATCTGGAGACCGCGGGACTGCATCGTACTGATAATGACATCGTCGCCGACGCCGGCCCGCGTCATGTTCACGAGGTCGTAGCTGGTAACGGCCATGGCGGCCGCCTGCTGATTGAGCTGCGAGACGGCCGCGGCACCGGTGGCGGCTCGTTGCTCGTCGGCGCGATCTTTCGCACGGCCCAGCAGGTTGCCGGTCAAGGCGCCGACACCCGCGCCAATCAGCGCACCTTCGCCGCGGTCTTTGCGTCCACCAACGATCGCGCCCGTGACAGCCCCAAACGCGCCGCCCACCACCGTGCTGGCGGCCGTGTCGTTTTGGTAGTAGTCCGGCGGCGGCTGGTAAATGTACTGCTGGGCGCGGGCGACGTCGAATTGGGCGAGCAGCGAGGCGACGGCCAACGCGATGTTGAGGGCGACAAATCGGCCCGATATCCAAATCCATCGAGATGTCATGTCTCTACTTGCTCCGTTGCCCCGTTTCACAACCCTCTCCGCTTGGGAGAGGGCAGGGTGAGGGATTGGCGACGTAAGTCGAAGGTACGCCTTTATCCTTATCGGCAAAGCGGGGCACAACTCTACTTGAATCGGCACCCGCGAGCTAGCGGAGTTTGACGCTGAAAACAGGGCCAAAACGCGATTGGGAAAAGATTTCCGGGAGTGCCGATCGCGAACCTGGTGCGAAACCCTGTGTTGGCTTTCGACTTACGCTCACGATTAATGTGGGCTCCCGGTAATCAGGATCGTGAGAGTCGCCGGGAAGTGAACATCGCCATGATTGCAAATAAGATCGGTATTGAGGTGGCCGGCTCCGGCACTATCGTATTGTTGGATCCGGCACCGTTGGCAGCAGTGCGGCCGAAATTGGAGCGCCAAGTATTGTAGTCGGCTTGCGAGCCACCGTTTTTACGCCACACAACGTAGTCGGCCGCATCGACGGCGGCGTCACCATTAAAATCGCCTTCGAGGCCGACGACCGAGATGATTCCGCTCGAATACAACATCGAAGCATCCCATTGCAGGCCGCCTGTTAAATCGGGCAAGTCGAGTGTGGTAAACGAACCAGAAACGCTGTTGCGATCGAAAATGTCAAACGAGTCTCCAACGGCAGGCATGTAGCCATTAATCAACGAAACTTCCAACGTGCCAGCGAGTGCTGCGTTGCCGTTCACTTGCAGGCGGTCAAAGTTGGTCGGCGACGCCAATTCAACTTGCAATTTACCACCGGACGATTGAGCGTAGTTACCACTAATGTTCAACGTGCCCACTGACGTGCCGGGACCAAGCGTTCCGTTGTTGGTTAGGCCTCCTGTGATTGTTGCGGTTCCGCTACTTCCGATTCTAAGCCGTGAGCTGCTGCCAACGGTCGAGCCAAGTGATGTGCTCAGCGAATAGCCATTTAAGCTAAACGCTACATCGCCTGCGGTTACAGTAATGCTGCGAGTCGTTTCGTTGCGATCAAGGCTTACTGTGTAGGCGGCGCTGGAGTTGAATGCAGCATTGCCGACCTGCATGGCGGGGGTGCCAGTAGACCACTGCGGCCCGCGGCCCCAAGTACCGTTGAGATTGCCGGTAAATGCGTTTGTCCAGTTACCGCCGAGGCCGACTTGAGTAACCCACAGGCGTGTGTAGGCCGAGCCGACGTTCGGTGTAAACGTGCCACTACCAGCGACCCATCCGTCGGCACTAATTGACTTAGCGGATTCAAGCAGCCACGAACCATCGTTTGGATTCGCTATAATTCCAAGGCCATTCATGTCGATCACACTGGCGTCGGGAAGCCAGATTGCGGCGCGATTGCCTTGATTGATGGTTGCGACGTACTTGCGGGAAAGGCCGACTGCCGTGCCAGCTGCGTTTAGACCATTCGCTACGGAATCGGTGGAGCCGTCAGCGGTGCCAAGGTTTCCCAACTCGGTAATCGTCTCGAAGGGAAACGCCGCCCAACGCACCGCGCGCCGTCCTTTGTTATTCCCTGAGACCCACTTTGTCGCCCAGCCCACAGTCACACTAGTGTCGTTTACGGCAAAGGCTTCGGCGTCAGTACGCCCGGCACCATCGTGGCCCAGAATGTCTAGCTCTGTTGGCGTCGTGTTGCCTTGGTGCCAGCGCACAGCACGCGTACCCAAATTGGTGCCCGAGCAACACTTCGTCGAGTATCCCACGACCGTGCGGGATGAATTGATCGCATAAGCTCTAGCGTGTGCTAGGTCTTGTTGCGGTGCGACACCCAAAACGCCCAACTCTTGGGCGTTAGTGTAATTCCAGCTCACAGCGCGAGTGCCGTTCCAACTGACGCTGTTGTGTTTGTCGGACCACCCTACCGCGTAGTTACTGTTGTTTACCGCATAAGCTTCGGCTTTCATGCCGTTACTCTGGCTAGCAGCTAGGTGCTCCATCGCCTCTGCCGGTGTTCGATTGGCGTCCCAGCGCACGGCGTAAACGCCGGGATTGGACTGCCCGTTGGGCTTCGTCGACCAACCGACGGTGTCGCCTGCTGCATTCACTGCAAATGCTTGAGCGTAATCGTTTCCGAAGACATCAGTTCCCAGAGTGCCTAACTCCGTGGCCGTTGTGCCAGACGCGTTCCAGCGCACAGCGCGCTTGCCCCTGGGCTGTCCAGAGACGTACTTTTCCACCCACCCCACGGCCATTCCGGTGTCATTTATGGCATAAGCTTCCGCTGATGTGCCACCGTTTGAACCTGTGCCGAGGACATCTAGCTCGACCGCTGTGCCCGACGAATCCCATCGCACGGCGCGACTGCCTTTGTTGCTCCCCGAGACATACTTGTTTGCCCACCCCACAGCGGTACCGCTGTTGTTTACAATGGCCCCAGGCGAGTCCCGAAATTCCGCGTCACGAAACCCTGTTCCTGTGGAAGCGTTATATCCTGGCGATCCAACGACAAGAAGTTGCGCCTGGATTGGCGCTGAAGCGACGAGCAAGTAACAGATACCCCACGCGGCGAACAGGGAGTTTGCGATTGAAGATCTGGCTACGAAGTTCGCCAGCGCGCTGCCCTTCGTCAAACAGCGTGCTCCTGCATACGCCATAAGCAGCCCGCCTGTCAAATTCCAACACATTCTAAATCCGCCCCGCTGTTTGCATCGTTGCCGTGCTGACCTCAACTCGTCAGAAGTTGCCTAGGAGCACGGGCGCCTTCCGATTGAACGTCCGCGAGCGCAGTATAGTAGTGCCCGTATCTCGGTGTCAAAAAACATCCGCTCGGCAAGGACTCCGCCGGCCGCGTGGCAAGAATAGGCACGCGGGGTACTACAATGCGTCAGAAGTTCGAGGTAGAGGTGTAATTGACCACAATACTAAATTGGCGCCACCACCGGAACAGCTATTCGTTTTTCTTGTCGCCGTCTGAAGCCTTCGGCGGCTCGTGAGTGGCGGCCGGATCGGTGCTGTGAAGCAAATAATCGCGCCGTTTGTCGGCGAACGTGCGGAGGCTTATCTCCCGCTCGTTCGGTTCGCTCTTGGCCGGCTCGTCGGCTGTGGCGCGTTGGAATGCTTCGAACGAGCTCAGCTTGCGGGTGTCGCGCTCGACCGCGTCCTGGATGAGCGCGCGATAGTCGGCCACCACCGGTCCCAGCTTGTTCCAGTCGAGCGATTCCTGAGCGATCTGGCGGACGAACTCGAGGTAGCGGGCCTTGAGCGCGGGCACGGCCAGGAGCTTGCTGCGGAGCGGCGTGCGGTCGTTTTCGAGGCCGATCAGTGGGTCGAGCTCGACGCCTCCGCGACCGGGGCCGCCGGGACCGCCGGGCGGTCCGAAGCCTTGCGGACCAAAACCGGGTGGACCGAAGCCCGGGGGACCGAATCCGGGCGGGCCAGGCGGAGGGCCGCCGAATTGGTCGTCATCGGGTCCGCGACGTTCGTCGCCATCGCGCCGCGGCCGATCACTGCCGGGCCCGTCATCGCGCGGTGGCCGCTCGCCGTCGGGGCCCGCGTCGCGCCGATCTCTTCCGCGGCGACCGCGCATGCCGGGGCCGCCCCGCGGTCCGCCGCCGCCGCGAAACGATTCGTTCATGTCGGCGGGAATCACGTGAAATCGGCCGGCCGGATCCTGATAGAGGCTGTAATCGCTCGAACGCACCCAGTATCCATCGTTGTTCACCAGAGCGACGTCGAGGGCCAGGAACTTGAGCGTGCCGTCGATATCGAGCAGCGGATCGAGCGCGGCTTCGAGCTTGTCGGGCGGCGTCTGTTCGAGCGTGCGGCAGAGGGCGATCAAATCGTGCCACGCCTTCTCTTCGTCCCTCGACTTGATCGTGAACCGCTGGCGGTAGGGTTCCAGCTCGTCGCCCAAGTAACGCAAGCCGCCGTCGGCGCCCGGGTTGCCGCGGACCTTCCAGCGATTGCCCAGCTCCGTGCCGTAATTCGCCTTGATGAAGTCCTTGTTGAATTGCTCGACGTTGGCGTACACGCCCCAATCTTCGCCGTTGATCACCACGCGGACGAAGTTGGCCTTGGGCGCCGGCAGATATTGGCGGGCGATGTGCGAGTAGAGCACCGAGCTCATGAATGAATCGTCTTCGTGCGCGTTGAGCAGATTGAGCGTGCGGTAGCCGTTGAGCCGCTGATTCTTGTCGACGAAATCGAAGGACAGATTCAGCGATCGCTTGTAGCCGGCCGGCACACCCATGTAGGACGACATGCCGCGGAAATGGATGCCGACGTTGGGATACTCCTTGCCGTCGACCGTGAGCGTGGCGGGCACTTCGACGTCGGTGTTGTGGAAGTCTGCAAGCTCTTTTTCCCAGTCGTCGTTTTCGAACCTCAGGAAGAGCGTGCGGAGCACGGACGGGTCGTAGAGGTCGGCGGTGGCGTAGTTTTCGACTTCGGCCGGAGCGACGCTTTCGCCCGGCTTGGGCGGCTCCATGTTCTGTCGACGGCCGAAGCCGGGCCCGCCCGGTCCGCCGGGCCCGTTCGGACCACCGGGCCCCGGACCACGGAAGCCTCGACCACCGGGGCCGCGGCGCTCGGACTCGGGTGGCACATCCTTGCGAGCTGTAGCGCGCTCCTCCGCGTTGAGCCAGCCATTCTTATCGAGATCAAATTTGGCGACGAGCTTGCGTTCCTCGCGGAAGGGCCCGCCAGGTCCACCGAAGCCACGGCCGCCTGGACCGCGACGACGGACGTCGGGACCGGCCGGATCGCGCCCGTCCGGCGGCGGGCCGCCAAAGTCTGGTCCGGGTCCGCCAGGCGGTATGTCCTGCGGAGGCTGCGAGTACAAGTGCGGCGCGGTTTGTAGCAACAATCCCAGAGCGGCAATTACGGCCACTGCCAGCAGAATTCGACGCATAACAGCTCTCCGACGGTTGGACTCCCAGAGTGCTTGAACCGTCGGCGAGCGTCAAAGTGTCGGGCGATTCCGAATGGAGGGCCGCAAAGCGGTATTATGCCGGCTGGGCCGATTCGTTCTCGTACGCATCGACCGCTTCGTCGCCCGATTCTCCTGGCGGGGGCTCGGGCGGACCATTGACGATTCTCTCCGGATCGATCCGCTGTTCCAAGTCGTAGAGAATCTGGTCCATCGTGGGCCGTTCGTACTTGAAGTCGTCGATCACGAATCGCCGGTTGCGATCGCCCGCCAGGTAGGTGAGTTTGGCGATGCCTTTGTTTCGCCAGCGCCTTTTGTCGACTTGCAGAATCTGGTCGAAATTGAACGACTCGCCCCAGCTCGTGGTGATGCCCGTGTCGCTCGACTCGATCCAGTTGCCGCGAGATTTCAAGGCCAGGAGCAACATCGGCAGGCCGATTGCGGCCGTGAGCACGGCCATGGCGTATTGCATGTAGACTTTTGTCCTGAAGTCTTCCTCCGATTTGGGCTCGGTCGGCGGACTGGTCGACCAGCCTTTGGCCGTCGCGAATTCATCCCAATCGTTCTGGCGTCCTTCGGCGCTGAGCTTGTCGAAGGCCAGGCCGCGCTCCTGCTCGAGGGGGTACGCGATGAAGCCGTCATACAGGCAATACAGCGAGAAGCCGCAAATGACGGCGCCCATGATCAAGAAGCGGCGGCTGTAGCGTCTGTCATTAATTGAACGAATTGCCATTTTTCGCCTGCGAACTGGAGCCTGCGCGAACAGGAAACGAGCGTCGTCGCGAAGACAAAGTTGGAACGCCCGCCGTCCTGGTGATTGTACCTGCCGGGCAGACGCGCGAGCTATGGGGGGCCGAAAATGGGCTAGTCGGTCAGCCTGGATCCTGGGGCGTTGCCCCAGCCACCCAGCGCAGCGAGCTACTTGGTGGCCGTCTCTGCGGGTCGAGCGGCCGTTTGGTCCGACTGCGCCGGCGACGGAATCAGCTCGATCGCTTCGACGAACCGCCGATCGGCCTGATTCAGGCGAGGAGCCATCGAGCCTTCGATCATGAACGCCAGCGAAATGCGGTGGCCGGAGTCCGGCGCGACAAGGTAGTAGTGCCACTCCACGGGTTGGTCTTCGACCGCGCCACGGGCGACGACTTCGAAGCAGTGATGGCCGGCGGCGTTAGTCCATTGTCGGCTGGAGACCAGTTGGCCGAAGCTCTTGCCGAGCGAGTAGATGACGTCTTTTTGGAATTGGTCGAGCGGCACCTGGCGGCCGAGCGACTTGGGCGGCAGCCGGGTCACGGTGCATTGGGCCACGACGTCGCTGCGGTCGACGCGCCGCAAGGTGATCGTCTCGCGGCCTTCGCTGGTGATAAACCACTGCCGATCATAGGGGGCGCGGAAGCCTAGCGACGCGGAATTGTAAAGCAGATTCAGCGCTGGTGTGCGAGCGGCGCGGGTGGCCGCGGCGACGATCTCGTCGGTGAGTTGCGGCGAGGACTGGAGCGGTTCGATTTTTACCTGCATTTTGCCGACGCCCTGTAGTCCGGGCGTGGCGCCGCCGATGGAACGCATTTCGCGCACGGCCAGGTTCATGCGCGTGATTCGCCGCAGCCGCCGGTCGAACAGGTATACGCCGCGGATTTCTCGCTGCGTGGCGGCGCCGTCGGCGGTGCCGTGGACCACTCCGGCCAGGCGAATCTTGGCAAAGCTGGCATTGAACTCATCCAGCACGCTTTGCACTTCGCACACGGCGACGGAATCGAGAATCAGCAAACTGCCCATCACCGTGGCGTCGTGTTTCCAAGTGGCGCCGTTGACGATGGGGTCGGCCGGCAACAACCGGTCGATCAGGCACGAATTGCCGACCAGGTCGATCAAATCGAGTTGTTCGCGGGTGAGCGGCCCAGCGGGCGAGTACAAATTGGGTCGCACGGCGCCGGATTCGACGACGATCAGGCGTCGGTCGTCGGCCAATTTGGGTGCCAGTCCGCTGGTGTCAACTTTCAGAGTACCCTCGGCACGATTGTAGTGACGGACGGCCAGCGGCGACGAGTTTTGAGACGTGTCGCCCGCTGCTCCCACGAGCCGCCGCTCGTCGTATTGCAGTTTCGCCGCGACGCTCATGGGCAACTTCTGTTCCGCGCCGTCCTTCAAGGCGGCGCCCTTGTCGTCGGTCGCCGCGCGAACCACGTCGTTGCCACCGGCGTCCAAGTCGATAGTCACCCGCGAGAGCGTGTTGGGCTCGATCCGCGGCGCGAGATCAATGGTTTCGGTCGTCGAATCGGCATGGGCAGAGCCGGCCAACAGGCCCGCAATCACGATTGTCATTCGCGAGAATTGGACAGCCTTGGACATTGCAGATACCTCGCTTGCAAGCAGCAAGTGCTTCGGATTCAGGAAGTGTCTTCGATGAGGGCTAAATCGTCCAAGTGGTCCAGTAGTGTCCACCGCAAAAGTCGATCGGGGTCGAGAGCTGCCGGTTAATGTAAAAATGGGATAAATAGGTAACAATAATGTAAAACTGGGCCACGGAGGGTCAGCGTTGAGGACAGTTGGTAGAGATCAACGCAAGTCCTTGCAAGAAAATGGCTTGCGAAAATGGTAGGGGAAATACCCACGGGTGGGTAGGAACAATAATCGCTGACAATAGCGAACTTTCTCTCGACCCACATCGACTTAACTGCGTACAACAAGATGGCCTACCCAGGGCCGTCGGTACTTGACTCGTCTCAGGCAGCTGCCTAGCGAACAGGGTCAAAAACGAAGCCCTGGCGGGACGAAATGAGCCGGGCCGCCGGATTCTGGCAGGGGTCGGCGGCCCAAGATTTGCAGCATTTGGGCGAATAACGGGATTGCCTGCCAAAAGCAGTGACACCGACAACCAGCCAGGAGAGTTTAATAAGAACGAGCATTGCTACTGTTAGTCGAGCGATCGGGCCAGCGGGACCGAATGTGGGCGATGGATTCGCACGGAACACCACACGAGCCGAGAGGAGCACGTAGCAGAGATAGAGGTGGACCATGCAGCGAAATTACCAAAGCACAGTATTGAACGATTTGCGGGATCAACAGATCCGCTTTGCACCGCGGCCGAAGAAGCTCCAGCAAGTGGAAGCGGCCGAGCGGCTGATCAGCGAGATCGATCCGGCAAAGACGTATCCCTATGAGTACGTCTGCTTCCGCGTCACGGGCTATCGGCCCGATTCGACGCCCGATAGCAAGATCGGGGGAGCGGACCTGCTTCACGATCTGCGGCTGTTCGTCGAGGACCTGTCGGACTCGGCCGACATGAGCGCCGAGAACATCGGCGAGCAAGTGCTCACGGTCGAGGAGCTGGCCAAGCAATTTAACGTGTCGACCAAGACCATTTCGCGGTGGCGCGAGCTGGGATTGGTTAGCCGGCGGCTGGTCTTTGACGGCCGCAAGCGCGTGGGCTTCCTGCGCTCGAGCGTCGATCGGTTCGTGAAGAACAATCACGAGCGCGTGGCCCGGGGTGCGCGATTTAGCCAGCTGACCGACGAGCAACGGCGCGAGATTATTGACCGCGCGCGTCGGCTGGCGAGCGCCGGTGGCTGCCAGTCGGAGATTTCTCGCCGGCTAGCGAAGCGCTCGGGCCGCAGCGTGGAGACGATTCGTTCGACGATTCGCCAGTTTGACCGGCAGCATCCGGAGCTGGCGATTTTCCCGGATATTAGCGGCCCGCTGACCGATGCGCAAAAGATGCGCGTCTACCAGGCGTTTAAGCGTGGTACGAACGTTGACCGGCTGACGAAGCAATTCGGCCGCACCAAGACGACGATCTATCGCGTCATCAATGAAATCCGCGCGCAGCGGATCATGGAGCTGCCGCTGGATTTCATCCCCAACGCGCGATTTTCGCGGAAGGGTGCGGACAAGGCCTGCCTGGGCCCGCTGCCCGCAATCGAGTCGCCGGTCAAGAAGGCGCGGCGGCCATCGGGATTGCCGCCGTATCTGGCGAGCCTGTACGAGATGCCGCTGCTCTCGCGCGAGCAGGAAGCCCACTTGTTCCGCAAGTACAATTACTTGAAGTACAAGGCGGCGAAGCTGCGCCAAGAGCTCGATCCGGCGCAGCCGAAGTCGAGCTTGATGGACGAGATCGAGGGCCTGCAATCGGAGGCCGTGGCGATC
This sequence comes from Lacipirellulaceae bacterium, assembly GCA_044868555.1. Classification (GTDB taxonomy): domain Bacteria; phylum Planctomycetota; class Planctomycetia; order Pirellulales; family Lacipirellulaceae; genus JABDGM01. The sequence continues at coordinate 10,380 of JBIOWO010000324.1, forward strand.
AAGAACGAGATCGCGCGGGCCAACCTGCGGCTGGTGGTGTCGATTGCCAAGCGGCACGTGACTCCAGATCAGAATTTCTTCGAGCTGGTGAGCGACGGCAACATGTCGCTGCTGCGAGCCATCGAGAAGTTCGATTTTGCCCGCGGAAATAAGTTCAGCACGTACGCCAGCTGGGCGATCATGAAGAACTTCGCGCGGACGATTCCGGGCGAGTTCAAGCATCGCGACCGGTTCCGCACTAGCCAGGAGGAGTTGTTTGCGGCGACCCAAGAGCACCGCGGCAATCCGCTGGTCGAAGAGGGTGCGCAATCGCAGCGCGAAGCGCAAATCGAGCGGATCATGCGCCGCTTGGACGAGCGGGAGCAGAAGATCATCATCGGCCGGTTCGGCCTGGATCATGCCCAGGAGCCGCAGACACTCAAGGAAGTGGGCGCGTCGCTGGGCGTGACCAAGGAGCGAATCCGCCAGATCGAAGCCCGCGCGCTCAACAAGCTGCGGCAGGCGGCGCAAGAGGAAAAGATCGTCCTCGAGGTGATCGAGTAACGCCTTTCACCCGCTTGGCCATCGGAATCCACCGTGCCGTGCCGCGACCTTGCGGTTGCGGCACGGCAAATGTTTTCTAGAGGATTCCTGAAAAAATCTGTGCGGAATGAGTCCGCCATCAGCCAATCGACCGTGCGGGTGGTGAGAATGTGCGGGAATTGGTGGCCAGTGGCCAGGGAACCCGCAGCGGCAAATCGGTGTCGGAAAAGAGGCCCTGTGAAAATGGGATGCCAAACCGACCTCAGCGGCGTGGATTGGACGCGATTTCGCGGTTAGCCGCCCTTGCGGCTGGGCCGAGGACCGTTATATTAACTGATTCGCACGAGTTCGCCCCAGATCGCTAGCGTAGCTCAACTGGCAGAGCAGCTGATTTGTAATCAGCAGGTTGTGGGTTCAAGTCCCTCCGCTAGCTCGTAGTCACGTGGCCTGGCGGAGATGCCCACGGCGCGGCGGGTATCGAATGAGCGCGGTCGGCAGGCTGAGAGCCCATGCGGCCTGCCACCAGATCGGACCACTGTGCCCCCGTGGTCACCGGTCGGAGAATTCCCTCGATGTTGTTTGGCCGTTAGCGATCGAAGTGCAGGCCGAGATCAAGGACGCAGCGGCCGAGCGAGACGACGGCCGAAAGCGCGGGGGGTTACCAAAGCGGTCAAATGGGTCAGACTGTAAATCTGATGGCTTATGCCTTCACAGGTTCGAATCCTGTACCCCCCAGTGGAAATGAGCGAATGACGAATGACGAATGACGAACTACGGATTTGCGACGACGAAAGGCACATTCGTCATTCGGGAATTCGTGATTCGTGATTCACCCCTCGCGGGTGTAGCTCAATGGTAGAGCAACAGCCTTCCAAGCTGATGACGAGGGTTCGATTCCCTTCACCCGCTTTGGAAACTGTTAGCTTTTAGCTATTAGCTTTTAGCCAGAACAGAAAGGACAGACAGAGATTTGAAGAACTGAGCTAACAGCTAAGAGCTAACAGCTAGGAGCATTGTCTCGCTGCTGTAGCTCAGTCGGTAGAGCGCGTCCTTGGTAAGGACGAGGTCAAGAGTTCAAGTCTCTTCAGCAGCTTTGGCGCGCGGCGACGGCCGCAGGTTAATAGACCCGAGTTTTTAGATTCCCCGTTGTAGTCAGATTAGGAACCAACATGGCTAAGGACACTTTTCAACGCAAAAAGCCGCACGTAAACGTGGGCACGATCGGACACATCGATCATGGTAAGACGACGCTGACCGGCGCGATCTTGTCGGTGCAAGCGAAGAAGGGATTGGCAAACTTCAAGTCGTACGCCGACATCGCCAAGGGCGGCACGGTCCGTGACGAAACGAAGACCGTGACGATCGCCGTGTCGCACGTCGAGTACGAAACTGCGAAGCGTCATTACGCCCACATCGATTGTCCGGGCCACGCCGACTTCATCAAGAACATGATCACGGGCGCTGCCCAGATGGACGGTGCGATCCTGGTCGTGTCGGCGGCGGACGGACCGATGCCGCAGACCCGCGAGCACATACTGCTGGCCCGCCAGGTAGGCGTGCCGCGCGTGGTCGTGTTTCTGAACAAGTGCGACCTGGTCGACGATCAAGAGTTGTTGGACCTGGTCGAGCTGGAAGTGCGCGAGCTGCTCTCCAAGTACGACTTTCCGGGCGACGAGATTCCGATCATTCGTGGCGCCGCCAAGGCGGCGTACGACAACCCGACCGATCCCGAAGCCAACAAGTGCATTGGCGAGTTGATGGACGCCATCGACGCCTACATTCCGGAGCCGGTCCGCGAGATTGACAAGCCATTCCTGATGGCGATCGAGGACGTATTCTCGATCGAAGGCCGCGGCACGGTCGCCACGGGCCGCATCGAGCGCGGCATCGTCAAAGTGGGCGATACAGTCGACATCATCGGCCTGGAAGCGGCCTCGAAGAGCACGACTTGCACGGGCGTCGAGATGTTCAACAAGACGCTGGATCAAGGTCAGGCCGGCGACAACGTCGGCTGCCTGTTGCGCGGCGTGAAGCGCGAGGAGATTCAGCGTGGCCAGGTGCTCGCCAAACCGGGTTCGATCACGCCCCATACCAAGTTTGAAGCCGAAGTGTACGTGCTCTCGAAGGAGGAAGGCGGGCGGCATACGCCGTTCTTCAGCGGCTACCGGCCGCAGTTCTACTTCCGTACGACCGACGTGACCGGCTCGGCCAATTTGATGGGTGGCGCGGAGATGTGCATGCCGGGCGACAACGCGCGATTGAGCGTCGAGTTGTCCAAGCCGATCGCCATGGACGACGGCGTGCGGTTCGCCATCCGCGAGGGTGGAAAGACCGTGGGCTCCGGCGTGGTGACGAAGATTGCAGAGTAAATGACGAATGACGAGTGACGAATGATCGAATGACAGTTGCATTTAGCTTCGTCATTCGTCATTCGAACATTCGTCATTCGCCCTAGGGGTGTAGCTCAATTGGCAGAGCACCGGTCTCCAAAACCGGGGGTTGTGAGTTCGAATCCCACCACCCCTGCCATACATGAGGGAGTTTGGTTTGCGGGCGATGTCCAGAGATCGAAGCGATTGAAGGTGCCTAGTTTGAAATAAGCGAGGATGCGGGATTCAGGATGCAGGATGCGGGGATCGACAGGTGATCCTTCCCTCGATCCCCCATCCTGCATCCTGCATCCTCTTTCGGGGACGCAGCGTGGGCGCATTGGTTCAGGAACTGTTTCGGGTCGGGCTATACAAGCGGAGCCAGGGTCGCGTGGCCCGGCAGGCGACGTTTGGCGCGCTGGCGGTGATTGTTGTTGTGGGGGCGTGGCGGCTAAACGAGTTCTTCAGTCAATCGGAAAGCGATGTGACGCGGTATTTTGTGCCGCTGGTGGTGCTGCTGGTTGGAT
>JBIOWO010000325.1:0-15224 GCA_044868555.1 Lacipirellulaceae bacterium
CGTTGCCCCAGCCACCCATCACCAATGGTCTAGCCGACGTTGAACAGCCGCTCGACGTTGCCCCGCAGCACCCGTCGGCCCAGATCGACGGCCTCCGACTCGCTCCAGCCGCGGTCCAGGACGAACCGCTCGGCCAGGATTTTGGCCAGGATCCGCTTGTACATCGCGAACTTGGGCAGCACGAATTCCAGCTTGTAGGCGTCGCTATAGTAGCCGATCTGCTTGGTCTGCGGCACAGCTTCGAGCCGGGCGGCCGCGTCGTGCTCGATATACGCGGGCGTGTTCGAGTACCACCAGTGGCCGTTGGTGACGACGTTGGGAAAAATCCAGGCGTAACTCACCAACTCCTGGTTCGTGACGCTGGCCAGCACGCTGATCGGGAACGTGACCTGCGGGAAGGCGTTGAACAATTCGGCGTACTGGATCAGCGACACGCGGCTATCGTAAAGGTCCTGACCCTGGTAGACGCCGTCGCGGTACACGGCCCGGTTGACGCCGATCATCAGGTCGAACGGCAGCTTGAAGTCGGCGCAAAACTCGGCCAACGTCCAGAAGACAAAATGCGATACCCGCTTGGCGTAATCCGCGAGGATGTTCTCTTCTTCGGCATCGCCGCCCTCGAGGCCGTGCAGGACCACTTTCAAGGCCGGATCGATGAGCTCGTCCGTGAGCTGGAATTGCGACCGCAGTCGACCCGTTGGAAAAGCGGTCGGGGAGAAATCGGGCGGCAGGGAAATCGCGCACGCCCGCGCGCCTTTCGCGACAAAATGCTCGAACAATTTGCCGATAGCGGACCGCAGCGACGCGGCGTCATGAACGTCCATGTTGGTCGCCTTTTCAAGCCGCTGACGCACCTCGACTTTCCCCAGATGAAAAACCAGGTCATCGGTCCGCAAGCAGGGGATGTAACGCCTGGTGTCGAAACCGGTGAGCGGATCGTCGAACTGATTGGTGAGGAAAATTGCATCCAGCTTCGATTTCGAAAGCACGGCAGCTTCCCAATTCGGCTGGGCCATCTTCTTGGCCGCCGAATCGTAGAGCGCTTCCCACGTCGAGAGCGTGAGGTGCTCGCCCTTGGGAAAATCGAAGAACGCCTGCGCGAGCTCCAGGAACCAACTGTATTGGATCGTATTGCGGAGCGGCTCCATCCGCGCGACCAGGCGGCGGACCTTTTCCTTTGGATCGAGCCCCGGCTCCTCGATTTGTTCCCGCGGCATGCCGGCCGAGTGGCACAACTCGGTGTAATAGTGATACCCGAGAATGTCCGCCAGCGTCTTCGACGCCGCTGAGTGCGGCTCGATGTGTGAATGCGGATCGATCAGGCGGATGGAATCGAGTTCGGCGAATAGCCGAGTGCGAAGTTGTTCGGACATTGAAGCTCACAACCTTCGAACGGAATGGAATAGCCACAAAAATCGCGAAAAGTCACGAAGAGAATCTGCTTTGTGTCTTTTCGTGTTCTTTGTGGCCAACTAATCGGCTGCTAACCACGGTATCCATCGTGGCAATCGGCGCATGCTTTTGTGGTCCGGCCGATTGCTTGTTGGGCTTGTTCGTAGTTGCCGCGCTCGGCTGCCGCCGCCATATCGGTTGCCGACTGTTTCAACTCTTTCGCCAACCCGGCGTAGGTCTCGTCATCCCAATAATCGAACGCCTCGCGGCTGATGACGTCGGCAATCATCGCAATAACTTGGGCCTCGTGATGCACGTCGTCGCGGTGCGCGGCGAACTCGCGCTCGTTGGCCAGCCACTTGGTCAGGCGATCCTGATGAGCCGCGTTAAGCCGCTGCATCAGCGGCGGGCGATCGGATACTTCGGCCCAATTCGCGACCTTCCGCTCGGCCTGCGGCACTTGTGGCCGCGTGCCGCCGACCAGGTCCGTCAATTCCTGTTTCCGCTGCATGGCCTCTTGATACGTCTGATCGCTTCCGACTTTACAGTTGAAGCCGGCGCGGGAGAATTGCTCGCGCAGCCCGGCGGCGACGTCCTGCCAACGCACCTCCCCATCGTAGTCGGCGGCGACGCCGAATAGAACCGCCAGCAGGCTGAAGTTCCGCCGGCACGACTTGTAACCGCCGCCTTTGAACGGGCCCGGCGTCGTCACGTCGGCCGCCACGGCCTGCGCCAGTCGCTTGATTTCGGTTTCAATCGATTCGGCGTCGATCCGCTTCGACCAGCCGTCGCCCGCGTTTGGCGCGCCACCCGGCTGCGATGAGCCGGCGTTGTTTGCGGCGGCGACCGCGGCGTTTGCCTGCCCGTAGTCGGGCCGCGCTCCTTCCAACTTTTCACGCGCGTCGGCGAAGAATGCGTCCAGCACGTCGGCCGACCACTTCGGCGGGCGCGCTCGCTTGGGCGGGCTCGATTCCTTGGCCCACGCGAGCGCACCGCCACCGATCGCGGCAGCCACGATTGACAGCACCAGGGTTCGCACGCCTCTTCTCGCCATATCCGTTGCCGCCCGTTCTGCTCGACAGCGAATTCCATCATTATCGGCGGACTTCTCTCACGCGGCAAGCCGTTGCGTTTAAGTTGGACGTACTCATCTCGGTCCGCGAGATGAATGCTCCGCGAGATGAAAGCCCTCTCGCGGAGCGAGAGGAGTACGCTGGGGGCTGGAAGGGACAGCGCGAAGTGTGTTAGCTTGGAGCCGTTCCAAAACAATTTTGAAGTTGGCTACGATTTCGCAATCCGCAGTGAGCCGCATCATGTCCGCCACTCAAACTGCCCCGACCGAAATACTTGAGCGTGTCACTCAAGCCGCTGCCGACGGCAAACTCAGCAAGACTGCCGCCGAAAACATCCGCGTCTGGCTCACCGAGCAACGCTATGCGGACTACGCGGCGGAAGTTGCGGCCCATGTGTCGGCCGGAAAGTGGCAGCAGCTCGACGACGTTTTCTGGACCGTGATCCCGTTCGGCACGGGCGGGCGGCGCGGAAAAATGTATCCGATCGGCTCCAACGCGATCAACGACCGCACGATCGGCGAGAGCGCCCAGGGCCTGGCCGACTATGTCTCCGACACGCTCGGCAAGGGCGCGCCGCTCTCCTGCGCGATCGGCCACGACACGCGACATCGGTCCGATCACTTCGCCCGGCTGTGCGCCGAGATCATGACGGCGGCCGGCTTCACCGTTTATTTCCTGAAAGGCTTCCGCAGCACGCCCGAGCTTTCGTTCACCGTGCGGGAGAGGCAGTGCTCGTGCGGCATCATGGTCACCGCCAGCCACAATCCGCCCAGCGACAACGCGGTGAAGGTTTATTGGTCGACCGGCGGGCAGATCATCCCGCCGCATGACAAGGGCATCATCCAGCGCGTGATGAGCGTGCAGGAAATCCGCCGGGCCAATTTCGACGAGATGGTCGCCGCCGGAAAAATTGCGTACTGCCAGGACGAGATGGATGCCGAGTTCCAGGCGGCCGTGCTCACACAGGCTACGCCCGGACCGCGAAAGCTGAAGGTGATTTACTCGCCGCTGCACGGCGTCGGACTGACGGCCGTGACGCCGGTGCTCGCCGCCGACGGATTCACGGACGTCGAAGTCTTCGGCCCACACTCGAAACCGGACGGCGACTTTCCGAACGTCCCTGGTCACGTTGCCAATCCGGAGAATCCGCAGGTGTTCGATGCGATCATCGCGCGGGCCATTGAAGTTGGGGCCGACTTGATCGTTGCCACCGATCCGGATTGCGACCGTCTCGGCTGCGCCGCACCACTTACGTTCGCCAAGGGCGCACCCTGGCGGACGATTACCGGCAACCAGATGGGTGCCTTGTTGGCCGACTTCGTGCTCGAGAATCGCAAGCACGCCGGCCGACTGTCGCCACAAGATTTCATCGTAGAAACATTAGTGACCACGCAACTTACTCGCCGCATCGGCGACAGCTACGGAGTGCGAACCGTCGGCGACTTGCTGGTGGGCTTCAAATGGATCGCCGAGGCGATCGACGAATTCGGGCCTGAGTATTTCATTTATGGCACGGAGGAGTCGTACGGCTTCATGGCTGGCAGCTACGTCCGCGACAAGGATGGGGCGGTGGCGTCGCTCTTGGCCTGCGAGCTGGCCGCCCGATTGAAAGAAGCGGGCCAGACGCTGCACGAGAAGCTGGACGCGCTGTTCTGGCAACACGGGGCCCACGCCGAGCGGACGGTCTCCGTGCAGATGCCGGGCAGCGAGGGCATGGAACGGATGCGGGAAGTAATGGCCGCGTTTCGGGCCGGCCCGCCGACTCAAATCGGCGGCGACCGCGTCGTGCAGATTCGCGATTACGAGCGCCAGACGGTGACGCCCACCAGTGGCCAGCCGCAACCGCTTGCCGGGCCCAAGGGCGACCTGGTGTTCCTCGACTTGGCCACGAAGGGCAACTATGTGGCCTGCCGTCCCAGCGGCACCGAGCCGAAGATCAAGTTCTACATGTTCGCCTTCACGCCGCCGGAGCAGCTCGCGAATCTCGACCTGGCCAAAGCGCGACTGGAAGAGCGGCTAGACGGCATGGAAGCCGATCTCCGCAAATTTTCGGGCGTGTGACGCGAAAGTTAAGCAAGTCTTAACGGTATCTTCACGCCCTGCTTAACCGTTTCTTCACGGTGCGGTCATATCTTCTTGTTCAATTCGGTGGCGCATCGCGCGCGGGCCAATCAAGCATTGTGAAAATGTGGTTAATTTGAGGAGAAGCGAGCATGGAGTTTAATGTCGATGGAACGCCAGAAAGCAGGCGGGGCCGGGGGCAAAACAATCTGGGTTTTACATTGGTAGAGTTGCTGGTCGTCATCGCAATCATCGGCATACTGATTGCGCTGCTACTGCCCGCGATTCAAGCCGCGCGCGAAGCGGCGCGCCGTTCGCAGTGCACCAACAATATGAAGCAGTTGGGGCTCGGCGTTCTCAATTATGAATCGGGCCGCAAGAAGCTTCCGCCGCCCGGTCAATGTGATTCCACGGGCGGTGCCTCGACCACCTACATGATCCACTCCACTGCCACGTATATCTTGCCCTACATCGAGCAGTCGGCCGTCTATGATATGTTCGATCACACGACCAATCCGGTCACAGCCTACTCGGCCACTCCAGACGGCAATAACTACAAGACCGGGACGGGTTGCGTGCTGCACCGCTTGGCCAAAGGTCGCAACTACGATGATCCGGCCCATCCGAAGGGCCAGCAAGCCGCCAAGTCGAAGATTGACTCGTTCATCTGCCCGTCCACTCCGATCTCGAACCTGGAGCGCGATCCCGTCCACGGCTATGGCGGGGTCGATTACATGGTGCTTGCTCTCTCCGACGTCAATTCCACGCCGGGGGCGGGCTACGGCACACGCACGACGCCTGCCGGCTCGCCCGCTTGGCTTGAGCAGGTAGTAGCACCGATGCTCGATTGCGAAGGCGGCGGTTTCAAACGAATTACCGATGGTGCGAGCAAAACAATTCTTTGGATTGAGGATGCCGGGCGAGCCCATCCGGATGTGTCCATTCACGGAGCCTACTCGACGCGCTTTACGCCGGTATCAGGCGCAGCGGATCCCATCAATATGTCGAGCGGCCCTAATGGTCGCCGCGTGTTTGCCTGGGCCGATGCCGATGCCGTGAGCAACGGTTACTCGGGCCCTAGCAACGCGGCCGCTCCCGGCTCGAAGGTCGCACAGCTAAACAACTACGCCTCGCCAACCGGCGGGCCAGCCGAATGTCGCTGGTCGGTCAACAACTGCGGACCCAACGACGAGCCCTTCGCGTTTCACCCCGGAGGAGTAAACACGACCATGGGCGACGGATCCGTCCGCTTTCTCAGCGACAGCGTCGACGGCGTGCTCGTCAAGTGGTTGGTCGGTGCCGAAGATGGCCAGGTCCTTAACGACAGCAATCTTTAAGCGGAGGAAACGATGAGACTCTTTATGCTGCTTTTATTGGTTGCTGGACTCGCCGGCTGCGGTTCCAAAACGCACTTGCGCGGTGTTCCCGTAAGCGTGTCCGGAAAGGCATCTCATAGTGGCCAGCCGGTCGCCGGCGTCGTGGTGGTGTTTCAGCCACTCGGCGACGGCCATGTGCGAGAGTTTCCGGTCGGTAAGGATGGTAGCTTCAAGGGAGAGCTGATCTCCGGCGAGTACACGTATTACGTGGGTAAAGCAACTGCTCCAAACGGTGCTCAGGTGCTCAGCAAACTCTCGCCCGCATACTTGCATGCAGATCTATCCAGAACTGTGTCTGTCGACGGCAATCGGCCGATCGAGATCGCCCTGGACTAGAGCAAATCTCGAAATTGCGTACTCATGGGTGGCTGGGGCAACGCCCCAGTTGCCGAGAATCTCTGGGGCGTTGCCCCAGCCACCCAGTACATAAAAAGGAGATTTGCTCTAAGGCGAGGCGGCGGCCAAATTCAATATGTGTGGTTGGGCGCTGCTCCAGCTATGCGCGTACTTGCGCGCTTAGAAGTTCACTTCCCACTGCGTGTAGAAGAAATCGGCGTCACGCGGGGCGAGGATTTTGTCGCCACGCCAGAAGTGCGAATAGCCGAAGAGGATATTCGAGCGCGGGCTGACGGAGTACTTGGCCAAGAGGTCGAGCTCGTCGCCGAAGTGGGTCCGCGACAGGCTTTCGACCGGCGTGCCTCCCAAGCTGGGGACGATGTCGCTCTTGCTGTTGGCCATGAAGTACCAGTACCACATGAGGAAATCCCATCGCTTGTGTGGCTTCATGGTCAACAGCACGTTGGGCGATTCGATATTCGAGCGCTGCACTGCGTCGATGAAGCCGAAGTACTTGTGGCCGAGCGGAAAGAGCTGATTGAAGCGATTGAAGTCACCGCCCGGGAAGTTGCCCGACGCGTAGTCGTAATAGAACCAGACGGTCGGAGCCCAGAGATGCTTGGGGTATTTGTGGCCGAAACCGGCCGTGCCATAAGCGGCGTCCTGGTCGAGGCGGAGACCGCTCTGGCGGCCGAACTGGTAGCCGCCTTCAAACTCGTAGAGCCAATTGCCGTTCGTGCCGAATAATCGCGAGCCGAACGTATCGAGCGAGAAATCGCTGACGATCGGGTCGTCGTCATGGTTGTTGTCATAACCGATGTAGTACAAATCGAGCGTTTTGTTCTCCCAGCCGGCGTAGGTCGAATAGACGCCGTAGAACGGCTGCTCGTAGTCTGCCTCGTCGAGCTCATACGGTTTCACCGGCACAAAATGGGTGAAGAAGCCGTCGACCTTCCAGTCGCCTTCGGCACACATGAGCTTGACGCCCTCGAAGGTGCGGCGGGTATTGGCCCAGTCGAGCGGTGATATCAACCGTTCGGCGCCATAGAGCAATTCCTGCCGGCCGACCCGAACGGTCAAATCGCTCTGCAGCTCGTAGTCGATAAACCCGTTCAGGAAGTCGCCGCAGTTGATATCGATCGGCCGGGGCAAATAGGTGCCGTCGTCGTCGGTCACTTCGGCGAAGATGCCTTCGACGTAAATGCGCGTGCAATCGTCGACCTTCCAATTGCCGTAGAGCCGCAGCCGCGAGAGTAGTATGTCGTGCACGGTGTTCTCAAACCGCAGCACACCGGGACCGGAAACGTCCTGCCCCATGCCGACTTCGTGGTGGTAGCGCAGACGCATCTGTCCGCCGACGTCGAGCGTGCCGTAGCGGCCGCAGTTATCGACTGGCATCAGCTTCCAACAATCGCCGAAGCAGTGGCCGTGATAGTTGGGATCTTCGAGGTAGCTGAAGTCGTTGTCGTAGAAGACCGACTTGAAAGCCGTGGCGCATGGATTTCCACCGGGCTTCGCTGACTGGGGCGCGCCGACGGGCTCAGTTTCAAAACCTTCTTCTTCGGATTCGGTCAACGTCGCCGAAAGGTCGTCGCCCATTTCGGCGTTATTCGGTGCGCCGCCCTCTTCGATGGCACCAGGCTGCAGCATCGCAGTGCGCTGCTGCGCGAAGCACAGCGGCGACAGGAACAGGATTCCTACCAGGACGGTGGGCACGATCGAGCGACCAGTACACACGGCAATCGTCTCCGCAGCCGTAAATTCTGCTGGGCGTGAACTGAGTTGTCCAGCGCGAGATCAGATGGCCGCCATCCATCGTCACAAACTCTCTTCTCGGCACAATCTTCCGGTCACTCATGCGGCGGGACGACGCACCATAGCTCTTGCCCAACCGAACGAGTTGCCGCGGGTGCTATCACTCGTGCTCGCCGTCTCTAATCATGGCTGCTGAGTCGCCGCGCTGAGTTGTGCCTGCCGGGCGTAGTCGATCGCCTCCCCCAGAATGCGGGCCGTTTCTTGCGGCGCGTGGAAACCGAGCGAATTCTCGGCGTTGACGAAATCCAGCCGCCACTGGGCTTTGCGGTGCAAACGGCGCGCTTCCTCAAGTTTCGCGTCTGGCACGCCGCGGGCTTTGGCGGTCTTCACCGTGTCCATCAGTTGCACCAGGGCATCCTCCGCCCGATCCATGAGCTTCTGCGTCCGATCCTGCACGATATCGACCCGGGCCTGAATCTCTTCCTCGGGATAGCGATGGCATACCTGGCAAGCACGGGCCGCGTTTTCCATTGGGCTCCGCACGTGATGATCACTCACCTTGACGGCGCCCTCGCGCTTGTACGGCATGTGGCAGTCGGCACACGACACGCCGCTGCGGGCATGGACCCCCTGGCTCCACGTTTCGAATTCCGGATGCTGCGCTTTGAGCATCGGCGCGCCCGTTTCCTCATGCACCCAGTCGACGTGCCTCATGCCATCGTAGTATGCCTCGATCTCGTCGACCTTCAGCCCGCCATGCCACGGGTACGTGAGCAACTTGCCGTCGCCCTTGAAGTAGTATTCGACGTGGCACTGCCCGCAGACAAACGATCGCATCTCCTGCCGCGTAGCCAGCGCGTTCACGTCGTAATCCACTTTGCGATCGCCTTTCCGCCACCGCTCAATGCTCGGCATGTGCGGCACCGGCGCATCACTCTTGGCCAGCTCCTGGATGCCGTTCTGGAACCCGGGCCGTGTCACGCGCAGTTGCATTGTCTCGGGATGATGGCAGTCGATGCACGCCACGGGATGATCCACCAGTTGCCGCGCGTCCTGGAGCGGCATGGCGCACACCTTTGCGAAACCGGCCATTACGTCCCCGTCGCCGGCCTCGCGATAGGCGGGCATGATCGATGCATGGCAGTGCAGGCACGCGCCCGGCTGCTTGAACTTCTGCGTCCGCTCCGAAATATCCTGGTCGGAGAGCATGTACGCGTGCCCCCGCGCTTCGCGAAAATCGACGCTGAACGGGTAGCCCGCGAAAATTCGTACCAGCCGAGGGTCGGCTTCCAGCCGCGACGGCGAGAACGCGTCGCTTCCGCCGTTCCCTCCGTGCGGTTCGGCCGTCAAAAGATAGCTGTCGTACTGCCGCGGAAAATTCGTACCCCACACGGCCGGATCGATCGTGTTTTCGTCCTGCGCCACCAATCGCAGAAAGTGCTCCTTCGCCTCGCGCTTGCGCTCGGAAATATTGACCAATATGGCCAGCACCACCGCCGTGATGCCGGCAGTCGCCAGTATCGTCGTCACGTACACTAGCCGCCGGCGCCAACGCGATGGGGGCAATTCGTTGGAATCAGGCATGTCGCTTTACTCCATCGCGATTCATTTTGCCGGACCATGGCCGACCGTTGCATGGCAGCGGACGCAACTTGCCGCCCCGCCGTCCTCGACGTCGCCATGCCCGAGAATATCGTGTACCAATTCTTCATGGCAGTCGACGCAACTGCCCTGGAGAACTACGCTGTTTTTCCGCCGAATGATGAGCGGATCGTGGAAATTCTGCAGCGTGAACGCATAGGAATGCCAGAACCCGTTCTCGGCCTTCGTGTAATACTTGCCGAGAAGGTTGTGCGGTGTGTGGCAATCGTTGCAGGTGGCAACGGCGTGGTGGCTCGCCTTCTGCCATCCGTCGTAATGATCGCGCATGATGTGGCAATTCACGCACGCCGCCGGATTGTTGCTCAGATAGGAAAACCCCTCGCCGTAGTCGTACGTAAAGCCGCCGGTTCCCAGCGCGATGCCTACGCCGACGCTCAGAACGAGCGGCAACCAACCAGCGCCCCCCAGATAGCGACTTGATCGATTCACCGAGATCCGCCTTCATCGCCAGCAGCCGAAGAGTAACAATCGTCGGTTATCCTACCGGAGGTCGGCCCCACATGCCAGCCGCTCGCTGCGCGCTGACAGGTCCGACGGCGTCGACTCGCGTTTTCTGAAGCTGTCACCGGAAAAGCAGCATTAGCCGGAAACCAAAACGAAGCTACAATTATGTTACCGCCACACCAAGACGATCATTCGCAGTCGTGTCCGAAGAACCGCAGACAACACCATCGCCGGCGGAGCGCCCGCCTGATCCGCTCCCCAAAACGCAGGCCGAGTTTTTCGCCCGCGCCGCGGAGAAGGTCCGCAGCAAGTTTCCCGCTACTCCGGGTGTCTACCTGTTTCAGGACCAGGGCGGCGTAGTGCTCTACATCGGCAAGGCCAAGGACCTGCGGGCTCGTGTGGGGAGCTACTTCCTGGCCGCTGCGGCCGGCGACCAGCGCACGAGCCGGCTCGTGCGCGAGGTTTACGACGTCGATTTCCTTGAGGCCGAAAGCGAGGTGGACGCGCTCTTGATGGAATCGCGGCTGATCAAGGACATCCAGCCGAAATACAACCGCGAGCTCCGCGACGATAAGAGCTTCCCCTACTTGCAGATCACCACGCACGAAGACTATCCGCGCGTGGAAGTGACTCGCGAGCCGCGGTCCAGCGGCGTGAAGCTGTATGGCCCGTTCGCCAGTGCGGGCAGCCTCCGCGGCGCCGTGCAGGTGATGCAAAAGGTGTTCAAATTCCGCACCTGCCCGCTCGACATCGAAGCCGAGGATGAGCGCTGGCGTTGGTTTCGGCCGTGCCTGTTGGCGTCGATCAATCAATGCACGGCGCCGTGCAACCTGCGGATCAGCAAGGAGGACTATCGCCAGGACATGAAACGGCTGCGGATGTTTCTGGAGGGCGACCGAAAGAAACTGCTCGCCGAAATGCGGGCCGAGATGGAGGCCGCTTCCGCCGCGCTGAAATATGAACAGGCGGCCCGGCTGCGCGACGAGATCGAAATGCTCGAAAGCCTCCGCGAGCGGGGCGAGCTGGAAAAACACGAGCAGCCAGAAGTGTTTTTCATGGATCCGAAGAAAGGACTGGCCGGTTTGCAGAAGGTGCTCAAGCTCGACCGCCAGCCGCGGAACATCGAAGGCGTCGACATCGCCCACCTGGGCGGCAACGAGACGGTCGCCAGCCTGGTGCAGTTTCTCGACGGCCTGCCGTTCAAGCCCGGCTATCGGCGATTCCGTATCCGCGACGTGGAGGGCGTCGACGACTACGCCAGCATCCGCGAAGTGGTCGCCCGGCGGTTTGGCAAGCTGCGCGACGACGGCGACGTGTTCCCGGACATCCTGCTGGTGGACGGCGGCATCGGCCAGTTGCGGAAGGCGCTGGAAGCGTTCCGCTCGCTGGAAATCGAGCCGCCGTTTGTCGTGTCGTTGGCCAAGCGGGAAGAGCTGGTCTACGCAATGAACCGCAGCAAACCGCTACGTTTGAGCCGCCGCTCATACGCGTTGCGGCTGCTGCAATACGTGCGTGACGAAGCGCATCGCTTCGCCCAGCACTATCACCACATCTTGCGACGGAAGCGGACGTTGGGGGAGAATTGAAATTGAGAAAGCCAATTGACTTTTCTGGAACAAAAAGTTCTGACGCCTTTTCTCGCCTCTCGGGCCGTCAAATCGGTGCCGTGCGCTGGGCTTCTACAGGAGGATTAGCAGAACCGCCGCAGCGCGTCAATGAAACGCTCCGACTTGTTCCTTCTCGGTGGCTCGGCTTGCGCTTGGTCGTGACGGGACCTGTAACGGCACACAGCAAGGCCTCGCGGAGTCGGAAGCAAGAAGCCTTCCAGGATGCGATCGGCGAGCAGTTTGTTGACCGACTCGGCAACCACGTTATGAGTACTGCTAGTATCGTGAAATAGGACGAGCGCACCTGGTGCAAGATACGGCTGATAGTGTTCGAACTCTTTGCCTCGCAGTGAAAGTTCGGAATCGAAAAGGACCAAGTCGATGGGCTGATCGGGCACAAAATCGAGGCTCGATCCACAAATGAGCCGCACCTGGCTTTCCAATTCCGCATCGCGACTTCGCTGCTGCGCGACTGCGTGGCTTTCGGCGTCCAGCTCGATCGAGACCAGCCGTCCGCGCCCGTTGTCGCGTAGGCCAGTCCCCATTGCCAAGGCCGCCATGCCGTGCCAGGTGCCGGTCTCGAGTACGAATTGCGGTTTTATAAGCCGAACCAGCGCGTAAAGGAACTCAATCGTTTCGAGTTCCGCAGTCCAACCGTCGAACATCGACCATAGCCAAGGCTCGGCGCACTCGGCGTTCGGCTCGGACTTTTCCGTCGAGACAGGTTCATTTGGCAGGAGAAATGACTTGCGCCTTGGTCTAGGACGTGCTTGCCATCGTTCCAGCCGCTGGCGCCATCCTTGTTCGCCAACGGGCTTGGAGCGATAGTTTTCGACATAGTATGCTTGGCGCGTCTCGAATTCCGATGCCCAATGGCCGAGGTTGTGAACGAGATAATGCGACGCAAAGGCGACGAAGTATCCCGCGTCCTGCACCTCTTTTGAAAGACGAATGTCATCGGGTAAGAGACAGGTTCCCGCGCTTGGGAGACTGTGCACGCGGAGGCCGCGATCAACAAGCTCCCGTCGCAATACGCAGGTCGTGCCAAGGTTAACGAAAGATTCGTACACGATTCGACCGGCGCTGTGGCGAAGGACACATGGTTTGTTGACCCATACTTCCTCGTCTTCCGGCACTGGGCCGAATGGTGAAAGCTGCCCGAGCTTAGGGAAGCTTTCGAACAGTCCGACAACCGTCTCACTCCAGCCGGGCAGATACTCGATGTCGTTTTCGCTTACGTGGATTAGCCGCCCCCTTGTCTGTTCGAGCGCAGCGTTGATCGCCTCACCTCCCTGGTTCGCATCGAGCAGGATTGCGTTCGTGCTTGGATGTCGGTTGCAGAATTTCGCGATGCGGTCGCGCGAATCGTCAGTCGAACCGTTGTCGACGACAAAAAGCTCATGAGAAACCGCCACGGTCGCCGCCAGACTCTCGAGCGTCCGTTCGAGCAAGTCCGCTCGATTCCAGTTGAGCACAATCGAGCTGATAGCCGGGACCGAAGGCTCCGAGTCGCCATTGGTGAGAGGTTGATCGGACATCTTCATTTCCGTCATGTGTTTATTGCCAGAGCGGCGATCCTCGGGCCCAGACGCTCGCGGATGGCATTCTCAAGCGCTTCATAATCGTCGACGGGAATTCTCGCCTTGGCATTCTTAATTTCGCGTTTCGCATTGACCGGCAATGAGATGATATCTTTGATACGAACTGCGAAGTCGGGATTCTCAGGCAGAGGCAACTCCAGGCGTTCCAACACTCGCGAAAAGCCGCCCGCCAGGAGTTCGCCGAGCGACGTTTCCGCAACGCGACCGCCGTGCTCGGCGACGAGTTTCGGATATAACTTTGCCCTTCTTTCGATCTCAAGGCAATACCAGTAGCAGAGTTGATAGTCGTGCATCGTCTCCCAGCCGGGAAGCGGAAGCACGCCGGGATCGTTCGGCGCAAGCAGAAATGACCTCCCCCAATCGGTGCGGGCGGGAATGGTCGCCAGCTCATACAGGCTCCGCGCCACTTCGCGCGCGGGACGCCGCAGTACGATGAGATCGAAACGCAATCCCAACTGCTGTGCCGGTTCAAGAAATCCTTTGCAAAAAAGATGACTTGTCTCGACATAGACACTGGGCTCGTGCGTGGCGATCGCTGGGAGCTTGGAGTTTACCAAGAATTCCCGCGCGTGCATCGGATCTTCCTGCACTTGTCGCAGCACGCGCGAGAATTTCGGCTCCGGTTCATGAAACGATGCGACATTCGGCAGCAGCGAAAACAACCGCTGCAAAAGCTCTGTGCCGCTTCGACCAGTGGTGACAGTGAAGATAAGCCTTCTTCGCGAGTCGTTGAGCGCCGCGACGATCGAAGCTGGACAAATTGGTTCGTACTTGCACGTCATCATTCAAACCCGTGCATTGGGAAGGAGGCGACGGTCCTCCACGACAAACGATTCGCCGGCCCAGCCATATTGAAGGAACGGGAGCAGATTCCAGCGCTCGTCGTCGAAGCATTCGAGCATCGCCCTGCGTTCGCCGGCGATTTGCGACCGTGACCAGCAAAAATAATCGTCAAATGCCAGGATCATGCCGTGGCCCATCCGCAGCTTGAGAAAAGCCAGGACAGTCCGCGTACTGGAGTACAAGTCGCAATCGACGTACGCCAGACAGATTCGTTGCGGACCTTCGTCAGGCGGCATATTGGCGAGGCTTTGATCATAGAAGCCGGGTATGATTTCGTATTGGTCCCGCGGGATGCGGTGGCGGGTGCATAGGTCGATGAACTCATGTAGCCGAGTATCCATGCTCCCCTGCTGCCACTTGGGGTGAGCATCTTCCACCTCGAACTGGCCCGGCAAGCCCTGGAACGAGTCGCACGCCCACATGCGCGACTTGAGTTGACGCCTGCGAATTTCGTCGAACGCCAGCGTAAACGTCATCGCCCCATGGCAACCGAACTCGACGTAGTCGCCATCGATCTCGTTAAACTGGATGGCCTTGAACGCATTCCAAAAAAACTGCCGCTTGAATTCCCGCGCACGCTCCCGATCCTCTGCCAACAATCGATCATCCATAGCGGACCGCCCTCATTCGAACCTAAATCGGATCCGTACGCAGCCGTCAGGCGACGATCAGCGGAACTACCTCTGATTGGATGCAACTTGCAAGTGAATGGATACGGATGATGACCTTCGGTCGAAGTCGGATTCTTCGTTTTTGGGCGAATCACGTGTTAAGAAATATGAAAGCGGCCAACGGTCGAATCGGGCTCCGAATTGGAAGGGACTTGGCTAAGACTATTTCTTGTTACTTCGGCGGTTTCGGGAAGGTTTTCGCACTGCTGTAGCACCCTGTACGGCCTGGCTCGTCATCGCGGTTCAATGCGATCACGTCGGTCGCCAACTCGGAGTATGCCAGTCAGCCATTCGAGGGCCTGTCGTGCGTCTTAGAACCTATCTCAGAACCATATGATCGCTAGCATTCGTAATCATCTTCGGGCAGTTTACTTTTCGCAACGGCACGGAGGTGACGCTGGTG
>JBIOWO010000326.1:0-33912 GCA_044868555.1 Lacipirellulaceae bacterium
CTCCAAATTTTTCCGTCGGCAAACAGCACGTATACTCGCCCCGGGTAAGGACTCGGAACGTTTTGCGCAAGCGTGCCATTGCGCTGTGATAATTCGTCCACGTCGAAATCGCCCGGCTCCATCCAATGGCACTTCGTGTCGGCCGTGACGATAGCAATGATCAAGTCCGGTGGCAGGTCGGACAACCGCCGGGTCACGCTCGCGTCGAATGCCGTCCCAGCCCCAGCGACTGCGAAGACATCCGTACATCCGGACGAGTTACTTGGATCCACGCAAAAGAATCCCTTACCTTGTACAGCGGGAATTCGATTTGCAGGGTCCCGCCAATGACGGTCGAATTCGGCGCGAAAGCACATCCAGGGCGAGACTCGAAAGCGCCAACTGCTTAAGGCCTTTCCAGCGAGGTCTCGGAAAACCGGTGGTGGCAATTTCTTTCGTGCCTCGTCGTGACTGGCGAGCGCCAGATACGTCAACTTGAGACAGTAATAATTCCTATCGTGCAAATGACGTTCATGGCCCGTGCGTTTGAGCCATAGTCCGACCCCAAGGATCACGGCCACAGTGCTAATCGTCCAAAAGATGGATCGAAGACTGAATCGCATAACGACGAGGAGGCGGAGTGCGGCTAGCAAAAATGCGGCTAGACTCTTATTCGTGTTCTGCCGGTAGTTTATATTCCCGCCACAGCCAGCGCAGTGAATCCGGCAGGATGGCGCCGCCGTGGTTGCCGTTGTGGCCGCCTTCGCCGTAGACGAAGTTTACGTCGTAGTCGCGGAATTTCAGGGCGGCATACATTTGCTTGTTGCCGAGCGGCCAGTTGCCGTGCCGGTTGTCGAGGTCGTTCTCGCCGTCCTGCATGAAGATTCGCATCGGTCGCTTCTCGCTCCGCTTGCGAATCATGCCGGGATAGCGGTCGCCGCCGCGGATGTTCGTGAAGCTGCCGACGTGCGTGAGCACCTTGCGAAACGCGTCGGGACGCTCCCAGGCGACCGTGAACGCGCAAATGCCGCCGCTCGAGATGCCACAGATCGCGTGGCCGTTGGGATCGTCGGTGATTTTGTAATCCTTCTTCACTTCGGGCAGAATCTCGGTGATCAGGAACTCGGCGTAGTCCGGGCTGAGCGTGTCGTACTCGAAGCTGCGGTTCTCCGGCTCCGGACGCCAATCGCGCTTCGTCGGAAGCTCGGCCTGCTTCGAGCCCGGATCGATAAACACTCCGATGGTCGCCGGCATGTCGCCCTTGGCGATGAGATTGTCAAACACGACCGGCACCCGGAAATCGCCGTCCTCCTTAAGGTAGGTGTGACCATCCTGGAACACCATCAACGCGGCCGGCTTCAACGCATCATACTGGGCCGGCACGTACATCGAGTACCGCCGAATCGTGCCGGGAAACACCTTGCTGTCCTTCCAGACGTAATCCTCCGTCAACTTGCCGCGCGGCACATCGTCGTGACGCACCGAATCGGGGCCGCGCGGGTAACGCAATTCCACGCGCGGCTCCTGGGCGCGTCCGGCCGAGCCGATCGTCAGCAATAGCGGCAACGAACAAAGTCTCGCGCAAAGGCGCCAAGGCGCAAAAGACGGACGATAGCAGTGGCACAAGTGGGTGGGCTGTAATCTCATGGTGCCAATCGCCGTGTTTGCAGCCAGACATTGTCCGCGTTCCATTGGTTTAACATCTCCCGGTAATGATATGCAATCCATTCTATCTCGACGTCTTTGGTACTACGAATTGCAGGAAGTCTCTCTGGTTCGGCGTGCGCCAATTGTTCGGCATTCGCCTGAAAATCAATCTGGATACGTGCCTTCATTTCCTCAGCTTGTCCGGGCCATTGAACAATGGCCGAAGGACTTGATGCAACTCTCTGTAAATCGTCCCATGACTTCGGCCACTCGGAGGTTGAACGGACGTGCTGGTCGACCAATCGAATTGCGAGATATCCGGCTTGAATATACTGCTCGTCGTCCAGCGCTTGTCGCACGGGTTGAATTACGACGGAATTGAGAGTCCATACGAGAAGTGCAACGATTGCGACAGCAATCAACTGTGTGCGTAACGACCAGCGTGGGACGCCATCGGACATGAATGTCGCGGGCAAAGGAAAGCTAGAGCATTTCCAGCAACGGTGTAGCGAGCAAAAACCCTCTCCCGGTCCCTCACCGGGACCGGGAGAGGGTTGATCATCCGCTACACTCAAATTGGAAATGCTCTAGATATTCGCCCGGCGGCCGGTCGAATCGCCAAATTGGTCGACGCCCTCGACACCCATGTGCTCGAGCATGTCGAGATACATGTTGGACATCGGCATGGACGCGACCTTGTGATACCGGCCGGCCTTCAGGCGGCCGCCACCGCTGCCGGCCAGGATCACCGGCAGATTCTCGTGCGTATGGCGATTGCCGTCCGCGTTGCCGCTGGCGTACACGATCATCGAGTTGTCGAGGACCGCGCGGCCGTCGACGTCCTCGGTGGCGGCGAGCTTCGCCAGGAACTTGGCGAATTGCGTCACGTAGTACTTGTCGATCTGTCCGATCTTCGCCAGGTATTCCTCCCGGCCCTGGTGATGCGACAAATCGTGATGACCCTGCGCGATGCCGATGTCCGGGAACGACCGATTACTGCCGTCGTGCGCGAGAATCAACGTCGCAATCCGCGTCGAATCCGTCTGGAACGCGACCGCCATCATGTCGAACATGAGCCCCATCCGCTCGTCGATCTTTTGCGGGATTCCCTCCGGCATATCCATCTTGGGATCGGGCAGCTCACCGAATCGCTCGGATGCGGCGATCCGCTGTTCGATCTCGCGGACGCTGGTGAGATATTCGTCGAGCTTCTGCCCGTCGCGCTGGCTGAGTTTGGCGCCCAAGCTGCGGGCGTCCTCGCGGACAAAATCCAAAATCGACCGCTCACGTTCCTGCCGGCGGCGGAAATTCTCGCGTCGCTCGCCAGCCGAGCCGCCGCCAAACAGCCGTTCGAACACCAGTCGCGGATTCGGCTCCGGCGGCAATGGCGTCGTCGCCGTCCGCCAGGAGATGTTGAACTGATACGCGCACGAATATCCGCTATCGCAACTGCCCGAGTTGCGCACGTCGTCGCACGTCAGCTCGAGCGACGGGAACCGCGTTAGATGACCAATGTGCTGGGCCGCGATCTGATCGATCGACGGACCCAAGTGGATGTCGGCGCCGGCCGTCTTCTTGGCCCGGCAGCCGGTCAACAGCGACGCGCTCGCGCGGGCATGGTCGCCGGCCCCGTCTTCGCCGGGCGTCGCATTGATGTGGTCCAGCCCCGAAATGATTTGAATCTTGTCCTTGAGCTCGGCGAGCGGCTCCATCGTCGCGCCGAATTCATACTCCTTGCCCTCGCCAGTC
Organism: Lacipirellulaceae bacterium; assembly: GCA_044868555.1. Classification (GTDB taxonomy): domain Bacteria; phylum Planctomycetota; class Planctomycetia; order Pirellulales; family Lacipirellulaceae; genus JABDGM01. Next base: position 3,376 of record JBIOWO010000326.1, read on the forward strand.
GGCCACCAATTGGCCTGGTTCACGCCGTTCGGAATCGTCACGAAGGCCATCCGCAATGGCGCGGCCGCCGCGGTGCTCACCGTCGCCCCGGCCGTTGCCTCGGCCGCTTGTACGCGCAAAGTGGGTAACAACGACGGCAAGGCCGGCAACGCGACACAGGCACCCAATCCACGCAAGAAATGTCGCCGGCTCAACGCCAGCTTCCGCTCGGCTGCCAGATTTCTCTTCGATGGGTTCGTTGCCATGGCAGAGACCCCTTGTAGTAGGCACACTCCGTGTGCCGTAACTGATGTTGGTTGGTCGTTAGTCGTTAGTGGTTTGGTAGCATAGAATCGCTCCACAACCCGCTATTAACAACTAACAACTAACGACTAACGGCTACCTTCTCCGGCCGGCGCTCGCGCTGGAACGGGGCCGAGTTGACGACGCCGGTCACCAGCGCCGAAAACTTGCCATCCTGCTCATCGAGCCCCGCGACGATCGTATCGACCGCATGCTCATCATAATACTCTAAACCCCGGCCCAGCGCGTAGGTGAGCATCTTTTGGGCGACGCAGCGATAAAAGTCGTCCCGGTGGTCTCGCTTGATGATTGTCTTCAAATCGCGGATTCCGTCAAATTTTTCGCCCGTCAGCAGCTCGCCCGTCGTATCGATCGCCTGGCCCTTGTCCTTGTCCCGATACATTCCCAAGGCGTTAAAGTTTTCCAGCGCCAGGCCCAACGGATCCATCCGGGCGTGGCAAGCCTGGCACAACGGCTCACGGCGGTGCAGCTCCTGCAACTCGCGGATCGTCGGTTCGTGATCGGTGATCGTGTCGCCCGACTTCTCCAGCGGCGGCACCGTCGGCGGCGGGGGCGGTGGAGGCGTGCCCATCAAGTTGTCGAGAATGAACAGCCCGCGCTTTACCGGCGAGGTCCGCGTCGGGTTCGACGTGACCACCAGGAATGAGCCCTGGGTCAACAGCCCGCCGCGTGGACTGTCGTCCGGCAACTCGACGCGTCGCATCTCGTCGCCCTCGACTCCCTCGATCCCGTAGTGCTTGGCCAGCGTCTCGTTCAAGAACGTATAGTTGCCGTCGATCAGCTCCAGCAGGCTGCGATCCTTGCGCATCACGTACTCAAACGTCATTTGTGTTTCGCGGCGCATGGCCTGCCGCAGCTCGCGCGTGAACATTTCGCGGAGCTTGTCGAATCGTTCCCGCTCGGCTTGCAGCTTCTCGAACCGCTCGCGGCGCTCGCGCTCCTCCTGCTCGCGCTTTTCGCGCTCGGCCTTCTGCTCGGCGGTCTCATTCTCCGGAATCTCCCGATTCTCACGTTCCTCGCGCCCTCCACGCCGCCGGCGCCGCTGGCCGTCGCCCCGACGATTACGCCCGAAGCGCAGTGCGCGGAACTCCTCGCGGACTCTCTCGTACTCCGCGTCCAGGCCCATGATCGAGATCGGATAAACCGTCACGTGCTCGACGTCGCGTGCCCGCAACCATTGGCCGGCGAAATTCTCGACGAACGCTTCGGAGCGATCGTCCTCGATCATCCGCTTGACCTGCGCCGCCAAATTGGCCCGCAGCTCGCCGCGCTCCGCCAGGTCGGAGAGCTCGTCGTCCGGCATCGTCGACCACAGCAAGTACGATAGCCGCGACGCCAGCGCGTACTCGTCCACCAGCGGGTAGGGCTGATCGGCCGGCTCGTCGACCGCATCCTCAATTCGGAAGATGAACCGCGGCGAGGCCAGCACGGCCACCATCGCCCGCGCGACGCCGGTCTCGAACGTTTCGCCGGGCTGCGAATACGTCGCCTTGGCAAGTGCCGCAAGGCCGTCGAGATGTTTGTCATCCGCCGGACGTCGATACGCGCGGCGGGCAAACGCGGCGATCACTTCGCGGGCGTACGCGTCGCGCGCCGCTTCATCTTCAGGAGCCTGACCCCGCGGGAAAAATCGCCGATACGCGCGCGGCTCGATCCAGTGCTCCTCTTCCAGCGGTCCTTTGATCAGCACCGTGCGGAGAATCAAAGTCATTGTGTCGCGCGGCTCGTCCTCGGTTTCCAGCGGCTCGACCTCGAACGACAGCTCGTGTTCGCCTGCCGTCCAGTCGACGTCGACTTCGAAACGCTTCTTCTCGCGGTCGGCCCATCCATATTCGTCTTGGTGCAATTCCTTGTCGTCCGACCTGAACGTCAGACGGACGCGGGCCGCGTCGAATTCGAACTCGCCGTCCACCTCCAACTCGACTGTCACGTGATATTTTCCGTCGTGCTCAGCCTTGAACGGGCGACCCACAACCGCCGGCTTCGAATAGCGCATCCGGTCGCCGCGGACGGGACCATCGTCGCTGTGGAAGCCGCGGCCGCCGATCTGCCGCTCGGCCACGACGCGCGACACCTTCGGCACCGCCTCGTTGACAATCTTCTCCGCCGCCTGCAGATACTTCTCCATCAACAACGGCGACATGCTCAGCACGTCGCCGATGTTGTCGAACCCATAGCCCGAATCGTCGACCGGAAACAGTTCGGTCGTGTTGTAGTCGACGCCCGTCAGGTCGTGGATCGTATTGCGATACTCGACCCGATTCAGCCGCCGCAACGTGACGCGGCCTGGGTCCGGATTGGCCGGGTCGATCCGGAAAACGTCAAACTTGATCCACTCGAGCACCTGCCGGCGCTCGTCGTCGCTGGGCCGCTCTTCGCCGGCAGGGGGCATGATGCCGGCCCGCAGATTCTTGAGGACGGCCCACCACAGATCGACGTTGCCCAGCATGGCCTCGTCGGAGGCAAACTCGTCCAGCGTGCGATTGCCTTCCTTGGCGCCCAGACCGTGGCAGCCGTAGCAATAGGTTTCCAGAATTGGCTGCACGTGCTCACGAAACCGCACGGCGCCGGGCGGCTCGACGGCCCAGGCGGGCACGCACCACGTCGCCGCGACCACTATCGGCGCGGCCCAGATTGAAGCCATCGGTCGTATCACCGATCCACCGCTCATTGGGTCGAGACTTGACGATGGGGCAGCGGCCCCAAGGCGCTCCAGGAGCCGAAGCTCGCACACCCAATTATTGTAGCCGCTTGCCGCCCGCCTGCCCAGCCATTTCGCGTAAGGATTGGCTGCCAACGGGTAATACTTTAAGCGCGATTCATCGATTAGAGCGTAACGGAAGCGAGCCACCGTCCTTATTTAGTGGAATGGCGGTACAATGATTGGCAACATTGTCGCCGGACTCCGCGAGGCCGATTGCGTATCTAATTTCTTAAGATTATCAGAATCCTTTCCCAGGCTCAACAAATCCATGCTCCGATTCTGTTCAGCGATTGTGCTCACTTGCCTGTCATCGCTTCTGAATGTCACACAGAGTGCAAAATCGAACGCACAGGACGCGATGCCTTCCGCCCGGAGAAAAGTCGTCGACTTCAACAGCGGCTGGCGGTTCGCGAAGGGCGATCCGGCGGGATCTGAGAAAGTGGGCTTCCAAGAGGGCGCCACGCCGTGGACGAACGTGCGCCTGCCGCACGACTGGGCGATCGCCGGGCCATTCAATCCGAACGAGAATGGCTTCGCCGCCAAGCTGCCGTGGCGGGGCGTGGGCTGGTATCGCAAATTGTTCACGCTCGATGAAGCGCAACGTGGCCGGCGCGTGTATCTCGACTTCGACGGCGTGATGGCTTTCCCAAAAATCTATGTCAACGGCGAGCTGGCCGGCGAATGGGACTACGGTTACACGCCGTTCCAGATCGACATCACAAAGTTCGTAAAGTTCGGCGAACTGAACGTCGTCGCCGTCCGCTGCGACACCACGAAACACGGCACGCGCTGGTATCCCGGCGCGGGCATCTACCGCGACGTGAAGCTCACCGTTTGCAATCCCGTTCACATCGCCCATTGGGGCACGTTTGTCACGACGCCCGAAGTCGGCGACGAATCGGCACCTGTGAAGATACGTACTGTCGTGGAAAATCATGGCGATGCCGACGCTTCAATTGGCGTGGCTTTTCGATTTCGCGATCCAGATGGCAAGGCAATTGGCAGCACTTCGGACGCGGCAACCATTCCCGCCGGCGGATCAAAAGTACTGAGTTCTGAGTACTCAATACCCGGCCCGCAACGATGGGATGTCGATCATCCATTCTTGTATTCTGTGGAAACCGCAATCGTTTCGAGCGACGAGCTCGACAAGAATTCGGTAAACCCGGCCAACGATCTCGACCGTGAGACATCGACGTTCGGCATCCGCACATTCGAATTCACGGCCGACGACGGTTTCCACCTGAACGGCCGGCGTGTGCAGCTCAAGGGCGTCTGTCTGCACCACGACCAGGGTCCGCTCGGCGGCGCGTTCTATCGCCGTGCGATGGAGCGGCAGCTCGAGATCATGCGCGACATGGGCGTGAACGCCATTCGCACCTCGCACAATCCGCCCGCCGCCGATTTACTCGACCTGTGCGACCGCATGGGCTTCGTCGTGTGGGACGAGTGCTTCGACAAGTGGGACGACAAGGCCGACCGCGCCGGCGGACAGCCGTCGCTCGAAGAGCACGGCCAGCGCCACCTGCGGAACCTCGTGATGCGCGACCGCAATCATCCGTCCGTCGTCGTGTGGTCGATCGCCAATGAGATCGGCGGCGTCGGCGGCCGCGACGGACTCACCAAGGAACGCATTGCCATGATGCGCGACATCGTCCGTAAGTATGACGACACGCGGCCGGTCGGCCTCGCGCATCACATTCCGGAAACGGCCCGCGGCGACGTCTTCGATCCGCTCGACGTGGGCGGTTGGAACTACGATCGGCGATATTCCATCTTCCGCGAGCGCTATCCGGACAAGCCGATCCTGTACACCGAGTCGGCCTCGGCCCTCAGCACGCGCGGTTTCTACGAGCTGCCGTTGCCATCGGCCCGCACCGAGTTTTCCGACAAATTGCAGGTCGATTCGTATGATCTCAACTCGGCCCGCTGGTCGGATATCGCGGACGTCGAATTCGCGCTGATGGAGCGCGACAAGTTCGTGGCCGGCGATTTCGTGTGGACGGGTTTCGATTACCTGGGCGAGCCGACGCCGTTCGACCGACAGGCGTGCAGCTCGTACTTCGGCATTGTCGATCTGTGCGGCATGCCGAAGGACCGCTTCTATCTGTATCGCAGCTACTGGCGGCCCGATACGCTCACCGTCCACATCCTGCCGCATTGGAACTGGCCCGACCGCGTTGGTCAGAACGTGCCGGTGTTCGTATACACAAACGGCGACAGCGCGGAGCTATTTCTCAACGGCCGGTCGCTCGGCCGGCGAACGAAAGTCAACGACGTTCCGCCGCGGAGCAACGTCGCCGAGGGCAGGCCGGTCACCGCCAGCTCGGAACGCACGGGCGGCCGCCGCCCCACAACGGCGGCACAGGCCAACGACGGCCGTCCCGGCACCCGCTGGAACGCGGCCGGCGACAAGCCGGGCGAATGGTGGCAGGTCGATCTGGGCAGCGTCCAGCCGATCTCCGACGTGCTGATCTGGTTCGACGGTCAAGTCGGCGACTACCAGTATCGCGTCGACATATCGGATGACGGCCAAACTTGGCGCACCGCGGCAGCGCACGACAAAATGCTGGAAGGCTGGGGCGATCGGCTCTCGCACCGCATCGACGGCAATGCCCGCTACGTGCGCATCGAATTCACCGAGTTGCGGAATGGCGCGCGGGCGAACCTGCGCGAGGTGTCAATCTATCCGGTGTCCTACTACGCCGTGGTCGACAAGTATCGGCTGCGGTGGATGGATGTCGATTACGAGCCAGGCGAATTGAAGGCGGTTGCTTACAAGAACGGCGAGCGGATCGGCGAAGCCGTGATGCGCACCGCCGGCAAGCCCGCCGCGATCCGCCTGACGCCCGATCGCACGGACCTCGCCGCCACGGGCGACGACCTGTGCTACGTGCTCGTCGAAGCGACCGACGCCGACGGCAACGTCTGCCCGCTCGCCGACAACATGATTCATTTCAAGATCGACGGCCCGGCGGAAATCGCCGGCGTCGGCAACGGAAATCCAATTTCGCTCGAGCCGAATCAAGCCGACCACCGCATGTTGTTCTACGGCAAGGCGATGCTGATCGTGCGCGCTGGCGAAGGGCAGGCCGGTGAGATCAAGATCACCGCCGAGAGCGACGGCCTCAAACCGACGACGGCCGCCGTCAGCGCGAAGCCGGTTGATTAGCGCATTTCCATTTTGAGTCGAGCGGTTGGTCAACCCTCTCCCGGTCCCGGTGAGGGACCGGGAGAGGGTTTATGCGTGCTACACCATTGCTGGAAATGCACGAGCGAACCGGCATCAAATCCAGATTGTCGCACGCAGACGCGCCCAGAGCGCGGAGCGTCAGTGTTTGAATCGGCTCCTCGGTCGGCGCTGGGCCTCGGCGTGAGAAACTCTTACAGCTCAACTTCCCAGTCGGCGAGCGCCAAGTCCAACGCTCCTTCGAACGCAGCCTGCGAATCATCGTCGGACGATTGAATCGCGTCGTCCGAATCGCCGCGGTCGCGCACGACGGGACGATCATCATTCACGCTCGACCACGCCAACAACGCTTCATCATGCCGCGGGGCAACGGTCGCGGAAGCAGCAGTTCCCGATAGCCCAGAGCTAACAGCTTGCCGGCGCGCCACCGGATCGGTCGCGACCGTTGCCAAGACTTCTGTTCTTAACGCCACGCCAACCGCCGGCAGAGCCCGCCACGGCGGATCTTCGACCGGGGGCTGACTGCTTGTGACATGGGCGCTCATTACCGGCGGGGTCCGGACGTTTCCGAAGCTCGACCGCCACACGTCGTAATCGTCCTGATCGACGTCGCCGTCGAAATCGCCATCCGCCCGCAAGTCATTCGACGAGCCAAGCGTCTTGCGCCATACGATCATGTCGGCCGCATCCACGACACCGTTGAAATTGTAGTCGCCGGCGAGTGGATTCGGCTGACGCTCGAACGCGCCCATATCGATCCGCAGCCCACCGTCCAAGTTTCCATCCGCCACGCGCCCCCACGGCAACCCACGCTGATCAAACTCCGGCACGCCGCCCGCGCCGGCCAGCGCCGCCGGATCTCCCGCGTCAATCGCCGGACTGCCGGGCAAGAGCGCATGCGTCATCGTCGGCCCGCCATTGTTGGACAATGGACCGAGCTGCGGACTGACGTTGACCAGGTTGCCCGTTGCGACGAGTGCGGTCACCACCGCGGCCGACATTCCCGCAGTGTCGCCGATCAGATTGAATCTCAATTGACCAGTGCCACTTTGGCCGAGCTGCAGATCGGGAGCGGAGGGGGCCGTGTTACCGGCAATGATCGAGTTGGTGATGTCCGACGCCGTCGCAGTGCTAAAGAAAACGCCGCCACCCTCTGGCGCACTGTTGCCGGTTATTGTGCTGTTGCGGATGGTCGCCGAATTGAAGATGCGGACACCACCGCCGAAATTTCGGTCGCCAAATTGAAATGGGGGAATCAATAGTGCCCTGTTGCCGCTGATCGTGCTGTTGACAATCGTGGCATACACCGCGAACACGCCGCCGCCCGTTGACAAATTCCCGTCGGAACTATTGTCGTTCACAACGCTGTCGAAGAGATTCAATCGATTCGCTGAAATGCCGCCGCCGTTCGAGCTCCTGCCCTTGGTCGAATTGCCGGAGATCGTGCTGCGCGTGATGGTAAGCGTCGTTGACCCATAATTCCACCCAGCGGAGATTCCACCGCCCGGTCCGCTGCTGCCCGTCGGCGCGATTGTATGATTGTCGGTAATTGTGCAATCGGTGATCGAGAGATTGGCTCGCGCGGCAATTCCGCCGCCATCGCCTCCGTTTAAGATTTCATTCCCAGTAATCAGGCAGCGATCGACGGTCCCACCGGCGAAGGCGTACACGGCTCCGCCGCCGCCGATCGCCTGGCTTGCGGCCGTGTTCCCGCTAAACGTGCTGTCGGACACGGTCATCAGACCGCGCGCGTGAACCGCCCCGCCGCTCGATCCAGCCGTATTACCACTGAACGTGCATGAGTCGATCGTGACGGCCATCGCTCCATACAGTGCAGCGCCCCGCCCGCCAGACCCCTTCACCAAGTTTCCACTGAATGTGCTTTCACTGACGTGCAAGTCGCCCCGCGCGCGAACCGTTCCACCAAGCCCGTTGCTCGATGCACCGTTGAAATTGCTGATGTTCGTATTGAAGGTGCAGTTGTGAACGGTGACGTCACGCGCGTTGATGGCAGCGCCTCCGACGGCCCCTCCGGGCTGGTTGCCCGATGTATTCAATGTTCGATTGCCGGTAAAGGTGCTGTTTTCGACAACGACATCGCCGCCGGTCGAATATACTGCGCCGCCCGCGCCGGCTGACGTGTTGTTGGTGAATGTGCAGGACTCGATCGTCACATTGCCAAACGCGTTGATCGCCCCACCATCTCGCTGGTTCACGCTGTTGCCAATAAATGAACTGTTTGCGACATATACCGTCGATCCCGTGACGGCTCCCTGATTATTCGCTGTATTCGCCTCAAATGTCGAGTCAGTAATATCTATCGGGCCCGTCGACGAGACGCCGCCGCCATTCGTATTGCGTATGGCACTAGTGCTGATTGCAAGCGCTCCACGCGTCGAGATGGCGTAGCCAGTGGAAGTGCTGATGTTGGTTCCATCGACAATTAAATCGCGAATCGTCATTTGACCTTGGCTATTCGAGCCGATCGCGAAGCCGGATGCGTTGATAAACCGCATTGCGGAAAACTCGAAGTTCCCGGTGAAGGCCGGAATTCCAAAGAAAGCCGTCGCCCGATTGCCGTCCAGCGTTAACAAGCTCGAACCCGGGCCACGAATCGTGAGCGGACTATTGATCGGCACGAAATTGGCGGCAGAAAGCTGGATCGTCGCTGGCCCGCCCGCGAACAAAGCGGGAGCGAAGTCGATGGTGTCGGCTCCCGAGTTCACCTCGGCCAAATAAATCGCTTCGTGTAGCGACATCACACCGTCGTTCGCATCGACGACATCGAGTACGGTATCGACCGTGAACGTGGCCAGCAGCCGGCGGTCTTCGAGCGGCTCGAATCGCAGCGGGCGGCGGTGAGACGGGAAGGGCGCGCGGCGCCGATGAGTCCGCTTGAGATGCCGCCGTTGAGCCATGCGGGTCGTCTCCCCTTAAGAGTTCGACCGCCGTGGCGGCCGTGTTGCTGATTGTAACTTACCGCCGGATGTACCGCAAATTTGTTCGCCGGCGAGCCGTTGGCTCGTGGCTATTGCCAACCACTCCTTCGACCCTCGCTCCCTGCTCCCCGCTCCATGCCCCGTGCCCCATGCCCCGTGCCTCACTCCCCCTTGCGTCTTCTCAGTAGCCGATTGTCGCAAATTCAGCGGTTCAATCTTTCGGCGCGTATGGTTACACTGGGAAGCTCTTCTCAGCACTCTTCCATTGACAGGACGGATAGGAATGACGAACGTCGAACAACGCCCGGTCGGCTACTTTCGCTGGATCATCTGCGCACTCTTGTTCTTCGCCACCACGATCAACTACATCGATCGCACCGTGCTCGGCGTGTTGGAGCCGACGCTGCAGGAAAAGATCGGTTGGACGGCGACGCAATACGGCGACATCAACTCGGCCTTCAATCTGGCGTATGCCATTGGGTTCCTGTTTGCCGGTTGGATGATGGACAAGATCGGCACGCGATGGGGCTACTCGATCTCGCTGATCGTGTGGTCGATCGCGGCGGCGGCGCACGCGTTCGCCAACAGCGTGGCCGGATTTGCGATTGCCCGGTTCGCGCTGGGGATCGGCGAGTCGGGCAATTTTCCGGCCGCGATCAAGACGGTCGCCGAATGGTTCCCGAAGAAAGAACGGGCGCTGGCGACCGGTATTTTCAACGCCGGAACCAATGTCGGAGCGGTCGTCTCGCCGGCGATTGTGCCGATCCTGTATGCCTGGTACGGCTGGCAGTCCGCGTTCATCGCGACCGGCCTGGTCGGCTTGATTTGGGTCTTCTTTTGGTGGCCCATCTATCGCCGCCCGCAGGAACATCCGCGCGTCTCGCCGGAAGAACTCGCGTACATCGAGAGCGATCCGCCCGATCCGCCCTCCAGAATCCCGTGGCTCGAACTGCTGCCGTTCCGACAGACGCAGGCGTTTGCCGCCGGCAAGTTTCTCACCGACGCCGTGTGGTGGTTTTACTTGTTCTGGTTCGCCAAATTCATGAACGAGCAGTTCGGCGTCAATATCAAGACGATCGGCTTGCCGATGATCACCGTGTACCTGCTGGCCGACATCGGTTCGATCGCCGGCGGCTGGCAGAGCTCATGGCTGCTGGGGCGAGGCTGGACCGCCAACGCGGCCCGCAAAACGGCCATGCTCACCTGTGCGCTGTGCGTCGTGCCCGTGGTCTTCGCGCCATTGGTGGCGGACAAGTGGACAGCCGTGCTGCTCATTGGCCTGGCGACCGCCGCCCACCAAGGCTTTTCGGCCAACCTGTTTACGCTCACGTCGGACATGTTTCCGCGCCGCGCGGTCGGCTCGGTGGTGGGCATTGGCGGCTTCGCCGGCGCGATGGGCGGCGTGCTCATGAATCTCACCGCCGGTCGCCTGCGCGACATGACGGGCAACTACATCGCCATGTTTGCTATCGCCGCGTCGGCCTATTTGACGGCCCTGTTGATCATCCATTTGCTGGTGCCGCGGCTGGAACCCGTGGAAATTGCGGCTGCTGGCACGACTCCGGCGTGACGTATATTTGAGCAGCAGGCGGCGGGATCGATTTCGGTGTCCGCGAACCGTTCGCGCTCGGAGTGCGTATTGAGCTCCGGTGGCCCGGCTCGCAATATGTAGTACGGATACGCCCGCTCGCCAATTGGAACGGCGGACACGATCGTCCGCCCGACGAGATTTCTTGCCATGCCGAAACCAGTCTTTCCGCACGGTATCGCCGTCCGCCGGTACGGCCGCACTGTTGTGATGCTCGCCGGCATGCTGTTGGGGCCGGTGCTGTCGCCCGTACGGGCGGAAACGGGCTACGATGCGTGGCTCCGTTACGCCCGTTTGGATGAGAAAACGGCCCGCGACCAGTACGCAGAACTGCCGGCGATTGTCGTCGCGGTGGGCGATTCGGCGGTCGTCAAGAGTGCGCAAACGGAATTGATCCGTGGCCTGCGCGGCATGTTGGGCCGCACGCTCCGCGCCGGGGTCGAGCTGCCCAAGGAGAATGCGATCCTGCTGGGCACCTTCGACGACGTGAAGCAAGCTGTTCCGTCGATCGGCAAGATGCCCAAGCTCGCCGAGGACGGCTACTGGTTGACCAGGGTTGAACTCGACAACACAAACTATCTCGTAATTACTGCGCCGAACGACCGCGGCGTGCTCTATGGCACGTTCACGCTGTTGCGCAAGATCGCTTGGGGTCAAAAACTCGAATCGCTCAATGAGCGCCAATCGCCCTACGCACCGCTGCGCGTGATCAATCAATGGGACCACCCGGATGGCACCGTCGAAGCCGGCTACGCGGGCAAGTCGATCTTCTGGAACGGCGGGCATGTGGTTAAGGACCTGACGCGTGCCGGCGATTATGCGCGGCTGTTGGCGTCGATCGGCGTCAACGGCCTGTCGATCAATCGCGGCGACGCGGCCGGGCGCGTGCTCAGCACCGAAGCGATCAAGGAGCTGGCGCGCGTGGCCGACGTGCTGCGACCGTGGGGCGTGAAGCTGTATGTCGCCCTCGACTCGGCGAATTTGCCGGCGACGAGCGCGCGCAATCGGTCGCGGCACTCCGATGCGGATCAAATGTCGTGGAAGAAGAAGGTCGAAGAAATCTACGCGGCGATCCCCGATTTCGGCGGCTTCGTGCTCGACGCCCAACTTGATGGCCGATTCGATGCGACCGATGCGTCGCCGGCGCACGTCGCCGCCACCAAGGCGCTCGCCGAGGCGCTCCAGCCTCACGGCGGCATCCTGTTCTATCGCTGCGCCGTTTCGGACGCCGACGTCGACGCAGGCGATCCGAAGGCCGATCCGGCGAAGACCGTCTATGATCAGCTGCATTCGCTCGACGGGCAGTTCGGCGACAACGTGGTCCTGCAGATCAAGAACGGGCCGATTGATTTCCAGGTCCGCGAGGCGCCGTCGCCGCTGTTGGGCGGGCTCCGCGAGACGAACCAGGTGATCGAGCTCTCGATCTCGCAAGAGTACCTGGGCCAGCAGCGGCATGTGTGCTTCCTGGTGCCGATGTGGAAATGGGTGCTCAACTTCGACATGCACGCCACGGCCGACGAGACGCCGATCCACGCACTGGTGGCCGGCAAGACGTTCGAGCGACCGCTGGGCGGATTCATCGGCGTGGCCAACGTCGGCAGCGACGCCAATTGGCTGGGGCACGACCTGGCGATGGCCAATCTGTACGGCTTTGGCCGGCTGGCGTGGGACCCGGCACTGACTTCGAAAACGATCGCCGACGAATGGGCGCAGCTCACGTTCGGCAACGATCCGCTGGTGACCGGCACGATTGTCGACCTGCTGCTTAAGAGCTGGCGGATGGTTGAGAACTACACCGGCCCGCTCGGCATGGGCACGCTTACCGACTTGGCAAATACGCACTACGGCCCGGCGATCGAGGCGAGCGGCCCCGGCGCGTGGCGGTCTTGGCACAGCGCCGATGCGACGGGCGTCGGCCGAGACCGCACTGCCGCCACCGGCACGGGCTTTGTCGCCCAGTATCCGGAGGCCGTCGCCAAGCGGTTCGAGGCCGTCGATTCGTGCCCGGACGATTTGTTGCTGTTCATGCACCATGTGCCGTTCGAGCATCCGCTCAAGTCGGGCAAGACGGTGATTCAACATGTTTACGACTCGCACTACACGGCCGCCCGCGATGCGGGCAAATTCGTCGATCGCTGGCAGGCGCTGCGCGGACGGATCGACGACGAACGCTACGATGCGGTGCTCGCGCGGCTGCACTACCAGGCCGGCCACGCCCAACTGTGGCGCGACGCGGTCTGCATGTGGTTCCTGCACCAATCGGGCATCGCCGACAACGAAGACCGCGTCGGCAGCTACCCGAACCGCTTCGAGGCCGAGTCGCTCGAGCGCGACGGCTACGAGTCGCTCAACGTGACGCCGTGGGAAACGGCCTCGCGTGGTCAGTGTGCTGAAGTTGTTGCAGGGAGTCGGCATGGGTGGATCGAGCTGAAATATGACGGCAAGGCAGGGTGGTTCGACGTTAACGTGCGTTATTTCGATGAAAATGACGGAGTATCGAGATTCCGGCTCCTGGTCGGCGGGCAAATCGTGGACGAGTGGACGTCTAGCGACACGCTGCCGGACGACGAGCCGAACGGCCAGACGTCGACGCGGCATCAATCATCGCGGGTCGCACTGCGACCGGGCGACGAAATCCGCATCGAAGCGACGTCGGACGGCAGCGAACGCGCGGCGATCGACTATCTGGAAATCGAGCCAGCAGCTGGTTAGACCTCTTTCTCCCTCTCCCGCCGGGAGAGGGCCGGGGTGAGGGTCTTCGGCTTGGTCTCCTTGTCTCCCCCTCTCCAAGTCTCCCCCTCTTTCTGCCGCAAGCCAGTTAACTACTCGTACCGACATTGCCCGCCACGACCGTGGTTGATGGAAACTCTTGGCTGCTCGACGGACTTTTTTTCCAACGCGGGTCAGCTTAGCAGAAGGCGGAAACCGATTCAGCAATTATTTTTGGCCTTCTTGTGAAGCGGCAATCCAAATTGAGTGGCCACAACTTTGGGCTTGACCGCGTGCTCTTTCAGGGCGGCCAACTAGTTGTCGCAACAACCGTCAGTTGATTAGAATCACTGGTCGGGATTAGGGCCTTCATTACACTATTGATTGCTGCAGTTTGTCACTTATCGTCCTGTTTGACGGCAACAGCCCAATGGTACATTCACATTGGTCAACGCGCGCCGAGGAACGGATTACGAGCGACGTTGCTAACGCGCCTGGCGGCATTTTCGAGACGGTCGACCCAAGCAGTTCCAGTGCCCATCAAATCGTGCTCTCGGTACGCTGTCCGAGCTGCCGAACGATGTTGGAATTGAAAATCAAGTCGCAGCCGGTGAATTTGACTTGCAGCAAATGCGGTAGCCAATTCCGAGTGTTGGAAAGCGATCACGCGAAATGGACTTCGCCGAAGCTGGCGACGCTGGGCCGATTTGAGCTGATCGATCGCCTGGGTGAGGGCAGCTTCGGCACAGTGTGGAAGGCCCGGGACAACGAGCTGGATCGGATGGTGGCGATCAAGGTTCCTCGTCAGACCGGCTTGACCTACGCGGACACGGAAAAATTCCTCCGCGAGGCGCGCACCGCGGCTCAATTGACCCATCCCAACATTGTCAGCGTTCACGAGGTGGGCCGGGACTGCGAATCGGCGTACATCGTGAGCGATCTGGTGCACGGGGTGACACTGGGTGATTGGATGGGCGGGCAAGCACTCAGCGGCCACGAGGCAGCCGAGTTGTGCGTCAAGATTGCGGAGGCCTTGCATTATGCGCACGAGCGCGGCGTGATCCACCGCGACTTGAAGCCGGCCAACATCATGATGGACGACAGCAGTGAGCCTCATTTGATGGACTTCGGTTTGGCACGGCGAGACGCGGGCGAAGTGACGATGACGATGGAGGGACAGGTGCTGGGGACTCCGGCATATATGTCGCCGGAGCAAGCGCGGGGTGAGTCGCACACAGCCGACTGCCGCAGCGACATTTACTCGTTGGGCGTGATCCTGTTCGAATTGCTGACAGGTGAACTGCCATTTCGGGGCAACGTGCGGATGGTGATGCAACAGGTGATTCACGATCCACCGCCCAGCCCACGAAAGTTTAACGGCACCATTGCGCGGGATTTGGAAACGATCACGCTGAAATGTTTGGAAACGGATTCCAGGGGTCGCTATGCCACTGCCCGCGACGTATCGGGGGAGTTGCGGCGGTTCCTGGACGGCAGGCCGATCCTGGCACGGCCGATTACGCGGTCCGAACGGGGCTGGCGCTGGTGCAGGCGCCACCCGACGGTGGCGCTATTGAGCGGCACGCTGCTGGGCGTGTTCGCGGTTGCGTTTGTCATCGTGACCTGGCAGTGGCTTGCGATCCGGCAGGCGCAGGAAAGATGGACATTCGAGCAAATTGACAAGTTGACGACGATGCCGGCGGTGGTAGTTCCCGCGATTATCAAGGATTTGGAGCCGTATCACGCGATTGTGGCACCGAAGCTGAGACAAATGCTTGACGACAAGAATGCGAGCGAAAGCGATCGGTTGCGTCTTCATCTGGCACTGTTGCCGGACGATCTGGATCACGTGGCACCGCTCGTCGAAGGGTTGCTTGACGAAGGACGAAGCGTGGAGTTTGGCGTGCTGCTTCGGGCTTTGGCCGAGCGCGATCGAGCCGCGACCGTGGCGAAAATGACGGAGGTGGTAAAATCGCCGGCGGCTGAAAACGCGTCCGCGGAGAGATTAGATTGGCTGGCCAAGCGTCGGGCGCTGGCAGCAATTGTGCTGGCGCGGTTAGACGAGTCGGGGTTAGCTTGGACTGTGCTCGACGAAGTGAACGATCCCTCCGCGCGCAGCTACTTCATCGACCGCTTCACAGCGACTGGTTCGGAGCCTTCGATTGTCGCCGAACTTTTTCATGGAGCTCATAGCAAGCAAGTGAAGCGGGCGGCGCACCTGATGCTCGGAAGTCTTACACACCAACAGGCCTCGTTCGCCAAGCGCACCACTGCGGATTTGTTGGATACGTACGAGCACGATCCAGACCCTGGCGTCCACGCGGCAGTGCGGTGGGTCCTGACGCGGTGGGGCCTTGCCGACGAACTTCTAGCCGCGGATCACCGGCTGAAGGAAGCGGGCGAGAAATCGCTGGAAAATAAGAGGTGGTACGTCAATTCGGAAGGGCACTCGATGCTGGTGTTTGAGCCGGCCGAGTTTGAAATGGGTTCGCCGCCAAGCGAGGCTGGCTGGGTTCCTGGCGAGGACGAGTTTCGCTCAAAAATTGATCGCCAGTTTGCAATTGCGATGTGCGAAACGACCGTCGGACAATTTGCCCGATTTCGAGCGGCGCGGCATGAGAACATCGATAACGAGCCAAGTAAGCAGGATTTTCCCGTGGATTTTGTTGCGTGGTACGAAGCGGCCGCATATTGCAATTGGCTCAGCGAGCAGTCTGAGATTCCGCGCGACCAGTGGTGTTACGTGGAGGCTGCGAGCGATCCTGCGGTAATCAAGCCTGCGGCAGACTGCTTGGAGCGGACGGGCTATCGACTGCCCACAGAAGCTGAGTGGGAATACGCGTGTCGTGCGGGTTCGACGACGCCATTTTTCTTTGGCCAGTCCGTCGAGCTTGTGACGGAATACGGGTGGTGCCCGCGGAATAGCCCCTTGGGAGAAAAGCATCCCGTAGGACTGAAAAAACCGAACGATTGGGGACTGTTCGATGTTTGCGGCAACGCGATCGAATGGTGTCAGGACTATTGGGCGCCGAACACGAGGTCTGGAGATATGCAGCTCGACCGCGGCGGCCCTTTGCAGTCGAGAATTGGCTATCGCGTATTGCGTGGATCGGCGGCAGGCGACGTAGGATTGCCACGCTCGGCGCGGCGCGACTACGCACCAGCAGACAAACAAGGCGCAGAAGCAATCGGCCTGCGCGTGGCGCGGACGATCCGGTTGGGTGAATAGGCCGAGTAGCAGTGACCGCGTCACGACCGTCGGTGGATCATACGGCCTTGCAGCAAAACACCGAGCGCGATCGCAATTGGCAACGCAGTTCGCGAGGGCTCAGGCACGACAACAGCAGCGCTAATGCCCGTAGCTGGGCTAAGATTGAGCGTCACTCCAAAGTTGGCCTTCCAGATGTCGTAGTCATCCTGGTCGACGATACCGTTATAGCTGCCATCGGCGCCGCTGCCTGGCGTGACGGAGTCACCGAACGTGTTTCGCCACAGAATGTAGTCGGCAATGTCGACGCCGCCGCTATCGTCATAGTCGCGGAATTGAACGGCACCGGTGACATTTAGGTTGTCAAACTCGATCCGCAAAATCGAGTTGTTATTGTCACGGACTCGGAGGCGAAGGCGGTAAGCTTTTTTCGTATCGAAGTCCGGATCTTGCAACAACTCATCCAACGATGCCGTGGTGGGAGCGGAAGTGGTATGGAGATTGGCTTCCAGCAAACCATAGACGACGTTTGGATCTTGCGAGGCACTATCGACCAGCGCAATCGTAAATACGTCATCAACAGCTTCTGGATCAACAAAATCGAGGAGCCAATTGGAAAAGAATACAAGTTGTGCATGCAATAGGTCGCCAAATCGAAAGAGGGGTGTATAGGCATCAAAGCGGGTCTGGGAATCCGGTTCCTCATCTTCTTCCGCGCCGAAGGCCGCAAAATGGCGCCGGCCAACCAGGGAGTTGCCGTGCCCCAAATAGTCGGACGGCTCCACCGTCCACTGGTAATCGCTTCCGGGCTTGGTTTGAACGTACCAACCCGCCGGAAGACTTGGCGATTCGTTGAAGCTAGCACAAAATGTCGCCACGCAATCTGGAACGCGGTTGATCCGCATTCCGTCGTTGGCCACGCCATAGGACGACGATGAATATGTCACCCGACGGATCGGCACAGTGGACGTCCAACCGTGCCATTCAAGTAGGCCGTCCGCTTGCAGGCTTCTCGAGTAAGTGAACTGCTGTGTTAAACCAATTTGATTGAGAGCTTGGTCGTAAAACTTGACGGATATCGTGCCGGGATCGAAGGGTGGCGCACCGGAGAAGTCGGTAAACGCGCCCCAGAACGCGCCAAAGTCGGTGATAGGCTGGCTAAACTCGACGGTAGCGCCGCCGCCCGCATAGAGTCCCTGAATACCATCGAAAGTCGAAGCGGGTCCCGAGCTTCCTAAATTCAGACTCGCCTCAGCTGTGTTGTAGACGCTCAGGAAATCGGCCTTAATTATCTGTCCACGTCCTGCCAGGATGCTCGACCCGCTAATATCTGGAAGCGGATCCGTAAACCAATGCGGGAACCCTTCCCAAGATTCGGCGGCCTCGGCGAGGAATGGGTCATCGAACGAGAAAATCTGAGCTGAAGCCAGCGGGGCATGCAGAGCAAACACCATTAGGATCGCCAGCGCGATCGCCGGCACGAATTTGCAGATATAGACCAGCTTCATTTCGCACCTTCCGCACCGCCATGGCCGCCCGAACACTCGCACAGATTGATTGAAAACCCAAACTCGCAACTGTATATTGTGCGCGATTCATCTGACAACCGTTCCGTAGGCAGCTATTATGCGAAATGGCATCCAATAAATCAATACATTGCGGGCACTCTACCATGTTGCGCGGCACCCAAACTTCGCTCGGCCGCGGCGCGTCCACCCTCGTCGAATTGCTGGTGGTAATTGCCATCATCGGCGTGCTGGTAAGCTTTCTGCTTCCGGCCATTCAATCGTCGCGGGAAGCCGCCAGGAAAGCCCAGTGCCAAAATCATCTTCGCCAATTGGTTTTGGCAATCCAAAGCCACGTGTCGTCGTGCAAACGCTATCCGTCGGGTGGTTGGGGCGCGAGCTGGACCGGTGATCCGGATCGCGGAAATAATTCACGGCAGCCTGGCGGGTGGGTCTACAATCTGCTGCCATTTCTAGAGCAGACGAGTATTCACGACCTGGGAGCCGGCCTGCCAGAGATTGAAAAACGAAATGCCGCCGCGTTGGTAGTCCAACAACCGATCGCCATATTTAATTGTCCCACGCGAAGAACAGCGATTGTTTATCCGAATTCCTGGCCCTACCTCGCGTCGAATTTGCCGACTCCGCAACCGCCGATGGTAGCGCGGTCTGACTACGCGATCAATGCTGGCGACCGCAAGTTCAACACCATTGTGAAATCAAATCAACAGGCAGGCCCCTCGACGTTGGAGGAGGGCGATACTTCGTATGTGTTTCCATCCACGTCTGGCTTCACCGGCATTTGCTTTTTGCGAAGTGAGGTGCGTCCGCGTCAGGTAACTGATGGGACCTCGCATACGTACGCAGTCGGTGAAGGATATTTATGCACTCTTCACTATGCAACCGGCTTGGTCGATTCGGACCGCGGACACCTCTACATTGGGTTCGCGCCCGACACGGTTCGGCTATCCGCCACATTGCTCGGTTCGCTTGCGCCTAGCATGGACGACACTTACGCAAGCAGCGACCGCTTTGGCAGCGCGCATCATGACGGCTGCAACTTTGCGTTTTGCGATGGTTCCGTCCGAACAATTCTCTATGAAATCGATCCGCAGATTCATCGGAATTTTGGCAATCGCAAAGACGGACAGCTGACCGAATGACGTTGGTCAATGTTCGGAGTTATCATCGCTATCGCAAGTTTCGTGGGGCCGACAAGTTTAATTCACCGCCACGCGATAGATATTGATGCTGTATGCTGGGACTTCCAGTTCGTCGCCGAAGGGGATCGTGGCCTCGTCGGCGATGGTGACCGCATGCTTTTCGGCCGTGTTGGTGGCGGTGGGGTCGTTGCCGGCGATGCGCCAGACTTTGGCGGTGTCGGCGAGGGCCAGGCCGTTGAGTTTGACGTTTAGTTTTTGTGGTTTGGCGTTGGGGTTGACGACTCCGATCGTGACTTCGCTGCCGTCCTCGGTGCGGGCGGCGGCGACGTCGAGGGCGAGGACGTCGTGGTTGCCGGTGACTTTGAGCGGGTGGGTGCCGAACTCGCGGCGGTAGAGTAGCAGCGGCAGGGCGGTGGGATCGAAGAAGGCTTCGGTCTTTGTGGTCTTGATGCAGCCGATGACGTTGACCGTCTGCGCGTAGTGGGCCATGTGGATAATGTCGCTGTTGCGGAAGTATTCGTGGAGGCCGGCGGCGATGCCCAGTGCGTCGCGGAGCTGGTAGGGGCAGCCGAGTTCGCCGTACTCGTAGTTGCGGAACCAGTAGTTCCATTCGTCCATGGCGATGGGGATGATGGCGTTGAAGCTCTTGTCAGAATCGCTGTCGGAAAAAACCCGCCCAGAGGGCGGGGCTATATGCTGTAAGCGGCGGTGGCCATCGGCTTTGTTGCGGATGTTATTGACGATCGTGGCAACGTGGGCCGGGATGTCGTCATTGCGGTCCCAGACGTAGAAGTGCTCGCTGATCAGGTTCATGTTGCGGGCGCACTGTTCGAGCATGCCTTGCGACCAATTCACGCGGCGTGGTTCGCGGCCGCCGCCGAGCGTGGCCTGCGTGCCCAGGTCGCCGGAGCCGACCAGCACGAGATTCCGGTCGACTTTTTTCATCGCGGTGGCGGCCCGGTTGTGTTTCTGCGTGTACTGGCCGAGGGCCATGAAGCCGAGCTGCCAGTTGCCGAACATCTCGTTGCCGACGCACCAGTATTTGACGTTGTACGGCTCGGGGTGTCCGTTCTTGGCGCGCCAGGATCCGCCGATGGTGTCGGGGCCGGCGTTGGTGTATTCGACTTCCTGGGCGGCGGAGTAGTCGTCGCCGAAGCCGGTGTTGGCGGCGACCATCGGCTCGGCGCCGACGAGGCGGCAGAAGGCCATGAATTCGTCGAGGCCCACGTCGTTGTGCTCGACACCGGTCCAGGCCGGGTTGCCGCGTGGCGGGCGGCGGTCGCGCGGGCCGATGCCATCGCGCCAGTCGTAACCGGAGACGAAGTTGCCGCCGGGCCAGCGATACATGGGGGCGTTGAGCTGTTTCAAGAGCGCGAGCGTATCGGCGCGGAAGCCTTCGATGTTGTCGGCCGGCATCAGGGAGACGGTGCCGATTTGAACCGGGGCACCGTCGACTTGGACAACGAGTTGGCCCTTGTCGGTCGTTTCCGGAGCCGCCAGTGAAAAGTCAATACGTTGCAGGTCGGTACGACGGACTTTGAACACGACCGCGGGAGGATCGTCGTTGCCGACGACGCTTAGGGATACTTTGATGGTCGCGTCACTCTTCGGCGCGCGGACCCAAATGTAGCCGTTGTATATCTTGCCGCGAATGAATCCGAGGTCGTTCTGGCGGATGCCGCTCGCAGCCGCGACTTGCGGCGTGTGTTCACCGACGAACGGGTTTTCCGCGACCATCGCTACGCTGCCGGCCGGGCCGACGACTTCCCAGGGCGACGCGCCGACGACCGGGAACTTGCTGTCTTGCAGGCTGCGGTAGGGATTGTACTCGTCCGTAATCGGGAAGTAGAACTTGCGGTCCTCGAGCATCTCGGCCCAGATGCCGCCGTAAATGCAGCGGCCCAGGTGCTCGATGAACTGCGCGTAGACGAACGGGTTGATGGGGTCCTTCGGTTCGGTGGCGTCGATGGTGATTTCGGTTTTGAAGTTGTCGAGGTCGATGCGTTCGAGCTGGACGTCGTCGAACCAGGCGCGGCCAGTGGCGAGCCCGCGGTTTCCAAACGTGCCGTTGACCTGAATTTCGCGCTCGCTGCCGGGTCGGATAAGGACCTCGACGCGAGTCCAGTCGTTGGTGCCTGTGAGCGGTTTCGTCGAGTTGTTGTTTCCGCTGAGCTCGAGGACGACTCCTCGGCCGGTGGTGGGCTCGACATTTTCGGTTTTGATCCAGCCGGAGAGTTTGTAGAGCGAGTTGGGCTCGACCTCGAGTCGGTGGAACCATCCGAGGTCACCGCCGCGGCGGGATTCGACGAGCAGGCACTTGCCGCCATCGCGGCCGGCGTCGACGACGGCGAAGCGACCATTGCCGCCCCAGGTCTGCGTTCGCCAGGCGGCGTCGCCGTCGGTGTCGGTGTCGGTGGAGGCGTTGTCGAGCGGCGGGAGGAGGTTGTTGGCGAGCGATTGGGCAGCGAGCGTGAGCGTGAGCAGGGTGATCGCGATCAGGTGGAACGCCTTCATCGATGGGGACCTTGGAACAGGACTGGGGGTTTGTGCTCGGTGTCGGGTACTTAGTACTCAGTACCGCGGAATTGGCGCAATGGACTGTGTGCTTTGCGCCAGTTTAGCAGATGGATAGGCGCCGGCAACGTATCTCGTAGCAGACCAACAATTTCCGCAATTGTGGACGGAATTTGCGTAATGTTTCGAGAGAAATGTTGCGGCGCTGCGCTTGTAGAGGCCGACCAGTTGGATCTTCATTTCAGCGGCAGCATGATGACTTCCGTGCGGGCCTGCTCGCCTTCGGCGAGCGAACGTGTTTCCTCGTAGGCTTCGTAGCCGTCGGCGGTTACGGTGAGCGTGAATTTCTCGTCGGGGACGAGCTCGTCGGTTTCCCAGCCACCAGCCGGAATGGCGTCAAGAGCCACTTGGCGGGTCTCGTTGCGAGAATGTGCGGTGCCCTTGGCGTCGACGTTCTTATACTCGGCGGCAACTTTGGCCGATGGAAGGCGATTGCCGGCTTGATCCTTCACATCAATTTTCAGAATTGGTTCACGGTAGCGAACTATTTCCGTTTGCCGGTCGCGGTCAATGGTTCCCAATTCGACGGTAAGATTCTTGCCGAGCGGGCCGCCGGGGGTCGACCGATGGCGAATGCTCAAGGCGCGGTAGGGAATGTCGATCCGTGCATCTTTCAGCCCGCGCGGAACGTGCTCGACCGATTTACCACTTCCGTCGAACGCCAAGCGCACGGAAAAGCGCGACGAATCGGGCAACGTGCCTTGCAGGAAAAAGCCTCCGAATCCCTGGGCCGGCTTGCCGCGACTATCCACAACCTGCACAGTGACGGCATGCGACGGCACAGCACGGAGCTCGATCTCGTCGAGCTCACTGGCGGCGTTGATATCGAACTCACGATTCACAAATGCCGCCGGCAACGGCAGCGACTGTCGGCCACGTACATTCTCGTCGGGGTCGGTCGTCGGCACCACGACATACTTGCCCGGTGGCAGCGGCGCCAACGAAAAACGACCTTGCTCATCAGTCGTGGCGGAGCGATCGAGTTGCTCAGCCACGGCAATGTGCGAGGGAATGTTTTTTCGATCGCCGGCCGGCCGGGCGTTGACCCACACATTAACGAGGGGCTTGCCGTCGGCGTCGACGACGCGACCATGGGGCTGGATGCCATTTTCCAAGTTGTAGGTTCCCAGATCGCCGCGACGCTTGGCGATATAGTGCACCTGTTGACAGTAATCTTGCGATCGAATCCAGATAATTGCATCCTCGTCGGCGGGCAAGTTGAATTTGAATCGGCCCGCGTCGTCGGTTTTGCCGTGGATGAAATCGTAGGGGCGAAAGGCCATCATGGGCACGCCGACGGCGGGCGAGCCGTCGGGATTGAGAACCTGGCCGGAGATGTCATTTGTTTTCGACTCATTGCTTTTCGCGGCGAGAGTGGGAGATGCCGGCTCGGTTTGCGATTCAGTTGGCTGTGGTTCATCGCTTTCGAGGTGAAACACGATTTCTGGCCATTTGTCGATTGCCGGAACGCGGATGATGTCGGCCGGCCACTTTTCAATTTGGATGCGGCCGGACTCAGTGAATTCGTCGCTGCGCGCGATGGCGTAGCCGCTCTTGTGCAAGGCGACGAGGTAGTACGGCGTGTCGGGCGCGGGATAGACTTCGAAGTGACCCGCGCCGTCCGTCGTGGTGACAATTTCGTCGAGGGGTTGGCGGAGTTGGTGGTTGCGGATGTAGATGTCGGCTGTTTTGTAGGGCAGCGATTCGTCGACCGGAGTGATGAGGACGACTTCGGCGCCTTCGAGCGGTAAGCCGTCGGCGGAATCAACACGGCCGCTGACGAGCCATTCTTTGTTGGGAATGAGATCAGCGGCGGTGCGGACGGCGTCGTAGCGCGGCGACGTGCGGGGTTGGATCGAGGCCCAGGTATGGCCGGCCAGCGGTTGCCGGTGGCGGAAATCCCAAATCTTCTCGCGAATCTCCTCCTCGCGCTGGGGAAGCGAGCCGTACGTGAAATAGAATTTGGGCCGGGCGAGCTTCGGGTTCGGCAGCGTCGTAACCAAACGCTCGACATCGGCCCATTCGATGATCTTACCGTCGTGCAAGAGCACGTGCTTGGCGACGATGATCGGGATGTCGACGGGTTGATCGACGGCGCCATCGTCGGACTTCGGCTGGTCGGTAGCCGGCGGCGAGAGGCGAAGCGGTTGATTTGCCCGGTACAGTTCCAGGTGATTGCGAAACTCTTCCCTCGCCGGGGCGAGTTCGATGGCCTTCTCTTGCGTTTTGGCCGCCTCGTCGAAGTCGCCGGTTTCGGCGTAGGCGGCGGCGAGCGTATCGAGCAAGTCGGGCAGCGGCTGACCGACGGTCGCTTGCGCGCGGCGGGCCAGTTCGATCGCGCGTTTGCCGTCACGACGGGAGGCCTCCGGCGCCGTGCTAAGCAGGACGGCGAGATTATTCAGCGCGATAAGATTCTTTGGCGGCGGCGGATTGAGCTGAATGAGATGCTCCAAATCTTCAACCTCTTTCTCGTATTCGCCGAGGAGATGCCAGGCGCCGCTGCGCGCGATCAGCAGGTTCGTGTCGTCGGGCTGTTCCTTAAGCGCTTTAGTGAGGGAGTCGACTGCTTTGCGCGGGTCCGCCTGTGCATCGGCCCAATGCCCGGAAACAATAGTTGCGTCGGCCCGCACTTCCTTGCTGTCGCGCACGGGGACGTCAATGCTCGTCGTCGTCCCATTTTCGATGATTACCTTTGCGGATGTCCCGTCTGCGCCCGTCGAGCCAATCCATTTTGGTTCCCCTGAAAACTGCACCTGCCCAACAACGATCCGATTCTCGCCGGGAAGTGTGCGGATTTCGAATTTGCCGTCGGCATTGGCGAAAACCGATTTTTGGAAGGCAGGGCGGCTGGAGGGCAGGCCCGGCGGCACAGCGACGAGCATCGCGGAGGTGTCGGGCGGCAACGGGATTGGCTCGCGCGTTTTGGCATCAACGAGGCGAACTTGAACGAGCGCGCCTTTGATGAGTTTCAAATCCGGAACAGTGGTTGTCTTGTCGGCCGTGGCAGCGATTTGGTTCGCACCTGTATCGACCCAGTCGGCAGGTTGGGCCCACACGTCGTAAGTGCCCGCGGCGGCTGGCATTTTCCAAGCCCGTCCTATACCGCCTTCCGCCCACAGGTCGTACGTGCCGGCGGGCAAAGTAGTGAAGCGATAGTTACCGTCGGCGTTGGCGCGGACGGCGGCGCGGTGTTGGGAGTTGATCTGATCCATCCTTGGCAATATGCCGCGGGGGTTCGACGTGGCCGCTTGAACCACCACGCCGGATGCAGGCTTTCCGGTATCGGCAAAGATCACGCGGCCTTCGAGGACCGCGGGCTTCGCGAGCTGCACGTCTTTTGTGCCGGGGATGTTGTCGTACGAGGTCTGCGTCATGGCGAAGTTGGGATGTTCGACGGTGAGCGTAGCTGGCATGACGAACAACAAGTCGGCTTCGCCCTCGGCTGCGCGGAATGAGTCCTCGAGCTTCCGTTGTTCGCGGGCTTTTGCGCCGTCGAACGGGGCTACGTCACTGATCGTATAGCGGCCGTCCGCATCCGTACGGGCGGAGTGAATGCCTTCCCAGGTGCCGAACATTCCGGAGCTGGCAGCAACGAATGCGTCGCGAACCGGCTTGCCGTCTGGGCCGGTGATGCGTCCTTGCAGTGTGGCGGCGCGCGGCATGCGAACCCAATGGCCGTCGCCGTATTTGGCGACGATTTGAGGCAACTGAGTGCGGAAATCGGAGACGCGCCCGGGAGCGCGAACGACTGTCTGAATGAATTCCTCGCCAATGTCCTCGGGTGGAGGGATTTTCCGGCCGGTAAATTCTTTGGCGACGTCGACGACGTTGTCGAAACGGAAACTGCCGTCGTCGTCGGACGTTTTTTGGGCGACGAGCCGGCGGGCAGAGTCGAAGCGGTTGACGCGTAGCAGGAACACTTCGGCGCCGGCAATCGGCTGGCCGTTTTCATCGAGCGTGCGTCCGAGGATGGTGTTGGGGATGGGGCGGGGCGTATCGTTTGCCTTGGTTGCGGCAGTCCGGTCGGTTGTTGGTGCATGTTGGGTGACTTTTTCAGTTGGTGCAGTGTCCTGCGCCGTGGCGGGCGTTGGCGGCTGAATGGTTACGGTCGAAAGGGTGAACGCAGCAGCGATGGCCAGGGCCAGTGCGCTAAGCCGTAGGCGGCGGGACGAGTTGCGGAGAACAGTGAAGTGTTCGTCGAGAAGCAGTGCGATACGAAGCCGGAGTTGGGAGGGGCCTTCCCACAGGCCGACGGCGGCGGAGAGACGCGGGGCAGGGTGAGGCGGCAGGTTGCGAGCCCAGGCGACGAGTTGTTCGGCGTAGGTTTGGCGGGTGGTGAGTTCGGCGGCTGCGGCGTCGGCGAGCGCTTCCTGGTCGAGCCGCATGCGGCGGCGGAGGAGCCAGAAGAGTGGTTGCGGCCAAAGGAGAATCAGCAGAACGCGGCTGGCGGCGAGCCAGTGGAGGTCGTGGTTCGTGATGTGGGCGAGCTCGTGGGCGAGGATGGTCGACAGCGGCGAGTGACGAGTGGCGAGACGAGATCAGGCAGGCTTTGCGGAACGAGGATGGCGGGGCGGCGGATGCCGATGGCGACGGCGACGTCGATTTTGGTTGACAGCAGCAGCCGAATGTCGTGAGTGTCGTGGTTGGTGAGTTGGGCGATGAGATTAGTCAGTTGAGTTGGCGCCGGTGTGGCGGAATGGACGAGTCGATGTGCGGCGAGGCAGCCGAGGCACAGCCACACGAAGACGCAAGCGGAGCCGAGGGCGTACATCGAAGCGAGGATGGTTGGCCAGGCCAGGGTCGACACGAAAGCTGATCGCTGCGGCGTGGCGGGGGAAATGATCTGCACGGGCGCTTGGAGCTTGTCGCCGGCGTCGTCGTGCGGTGCGGCGATTGGGGCCGGCTCATTGATGGGTTCGACGTGATTCACGACTACCTGCGACCCGTTGGGTCGCGGCTGTTCGGTCGATAGCAGGTGAATGAGCGACCAGCCGGGTAGCGCGCTAAGCGCGGCGAGGATCAGCAGGGCGACGAGCGTCGATTTGGTGACCGCGAGGCGCTGGGCCGGCTGTCGAAGCAGTGAGAGGGTGGCCATCGCAAGCAGCAGTAGCACCGTGCCAAGCAAGAAATAATCGGCGAGCCACATGGCGACGGACGTTGTGAAGTCGTTCATTTTCGACCTCCTTTACGGCCCTGCTTCGTGGATTTTTTGCGGGTGGCGGCGAGCATCGCTTCGAGTTCGTCAAGCTCGGCGTTCGACAAGCGTTTCGATTCGATCGCGTGGACGACGTACTCGGCGAGCGCGCCGTCGAAGACTTTGTCGAGGAAGTTGCCGGCGAGCTGGCGGAATGTCGATTGGCGCTCGACGAGCGGGAAATAGACGTAGGCCTTGCCGTCGCGGCGATGGTCGACGAGGCCCTTCTGTTCCATCACCTGGAGCAGGCTGAGCACGGTGGTGTAGGCCAGCTCGTCGCCGGCGGATTCGGCGGCGGCGTTGATCGCGTCGGCAATGTCGCGGACGGTGGCCTCGCGGCGGTCCCAGAGGACCTTCAAGGCTTCGAGCTCGCGTTCGGTGGGGGAGGCGTGGGTCATTCGCCGCTACCTACGGGTTGGCCAGTAGCAATGACCGTGATTCTACTGGTTGGGCAGTAGTTGTCAAGGGATTTGGTGGAACGGTGGGAGAAGAGCTAAACCGCCCTTCGACCAGCTCAGGACCAAAACGCACGCAGTCAGGCGTTGCGCTTTGAGACGAGGCCGTAGATCAAGAGGAGCAGGAATGCGCCGATGACGGAGCCGAACCAACCGCTCGCTTGGGGATCCATCAGCGATCCACCGCGAAACAGGTTTGCCAGGGTGCCGCCGACAAACGAGCCGATGATGCCCAGCAGGGCGGTCAGGGTGAAACCCATGGGTTGCGGGCCGGGCATCAGGAAGCGGGCAATCAGGCCGACGACCAACCCGAAAACGATCCATCCGATAATATGCATCATGGCAATTTCCTCCCGAGAGCGGACATAAACGACCGGAAACGGCACGGTGCGAACGCACGCCATCGTAAGGCTCGGTCGCCCGCAAGGGAAGGCGCCGCCCGACGATTTGCAGTCCGGTCAGCAGTGGCGATCTCTTGCGGAAGCCGATATGATGAACCCGGGCGCGAAATAGATTGGAGGGACCACAAGCATGGGTTGGCAAATCAGGCTGGCGGTTGGGTTGATGTCGTTCGCCGTAGGCGGCGCAGCGTTTGCCGCCGAGGCGGAAATGCCGCTGTTGGTCAAGGAAGATTTCGAGCACGGCGGGTTCGAGAAGTGGACGACGACGGATCCGGACCCGGCCGAGAGCGTGTGGAAGATCATCGAGGTCGGCAAACCGGGCAATCATGCGTTGCGGTGCACGGGCGTTTCCAAATTCGTCCCGCCGTTCCGCAGCCCGTGGAGCTTTGCACTGATCAAGGACACAATTGTGGGCGACTTCGAGCTCTCTGCCCACGTGCAAGAGACGAACGTCGAGGCCGGCGCACATCGCGACTTGTGCTTTTTCTGGGGCTACCAGGACCCGGCGCATTTCTACTACGTGCACCTGGGCGCGAAGGCCGACCCGCACGCCTGCCAGATATTCATCGTGAACAATGCGCCTCGGCTGGCTATTACGGTGGATAAGGCGGAGGGCACGCCATGGACGGAAGGCTGGCACGACGTGAAAGTGGTGCGAAACGTTGCGGACGGCTCGATGAAGGTTTATTTCGACGACATGAAGAAGCCGCTGATGACGGCCAACGACAAGACCTTCACCTGGGGGCAGGTCGGCCTGGGCACCTTTGATGACCACGGCAATTTTGATGACGTGGTGCTCCGCGGGGTCAAGGTGGAAAAGCCGAAGGACTGGAAGCCGCAGATCGCGAAGCCGACCGAGGAGCAAGCGAAAGCAGCCAAAGCAAAGTAACAAAATGAGAGTTTGATGCTTACTTGAAAGAGAGTCTTGGCGTGAGACATGATTCGGTCGACATGAAAATCTTGAGGGCAGATTCCATGGCAGTTACTCGGCGGGATTTTCTGAGTGCGTCGGCGGCGGCCGCGGCTGCGACGACGCTGGGCATGTCGTGGGCCGGTCGGGCATTCGCACAGGATACGGCCGACATCCGCATCGCCGTGATCGGGTTCAACGGTCAGGGCAAGGGGCACATCGGCGCGTCGCACAGGAACATCGTCGCGCTGTGCGACGTGGACGAAATCGTGCTTGGGAACATGGCCAAGGAGATGGCCGACAAGCATGGCAAGAAGGTCGATACGTTTACGGATTTCCGGCGGCTCTTGGAGCGGAAGGACATCGACGGCGTGTCGATCGCTACGCCGAATCACGCGCATGCGATGATCGCGATCGCGGCGGCACAGGCCGGTAAGGACGTGTATGTCGAGAAACCGGCGTCGCACAACATTTGGGAGGGGCGGCAGATGGTGGCGGCGGCGCGGCAGAACAACCGCATCATGCAGTGCGGCACGCAGTCGCGCTCCAGCCCCAGCTTGAAGGAAGCGACCGAGTGGGTGCAAGGTGGCGGGCTGGGCAAAATCCAGTATGCGCTCGGCACGTGCTACAAGCCGCGGAAGGCGATCGGCAAGCTCGACAAGCCGCTCGAGATACCGACCACCGTTCATTACGACATGTGGTGTGGCCCGGCCGAGAAGCGGGACCTCTACCGGCCGAAGCTGCACTACGATTGGCATTGGGATTGGAATACGGGCAACGGCGACGCGGGCAACCAGGGCATCCATCAGATGGATATTGCCCGCTGGTTCCTGGGCGAGCCGGCGCTTGCGCCGCGGGTGATCGCGATCGGCGGCCGACTGGGCTACGAAGACGCCGGCGACACGCCCAATACGCAAGTGGTGTTTCTCGATTATGAGAAGGCGCCGCTGATTTTCGAGACGCGCGGGCTGCCGCGGTCGAAAGCGGCCCAAGCCACTTGGGACTTGGACGCGATGGACAATATTCGCGGGTCGCGGGTCGGCGTGCTCGTGCAGTGCGAGAATGGTTTCGTGATCGTGCCGAATTACGTGTCGGCCCAGGCCTACGACCGGAACGGCAACCTGGTCAAGCAGTGGTCGACGGAGCACGACGCATTGAAAGCGCATCAGGACAATTGGCTTGCGGCGGTGGCGGCCCGCGATCCTTCGCGGCTCAACGCCGACATCCACGAGGGGCACCTTTCCAGTTCGCTGTGCCATCTGGGCGGGATATCGCAGCGGTTGGGCGAGCGGGCCCGCGCGGGCGCGATTATGGAAAAGATCGCCGGCAATCCATTGCTTTCCAATTCGTTCGACCGGATGGCCAGCCATCTGCGGGCCAACGACGTGGACATTGACGGCGAGGCGGTGATCAATCTGGGACCGCTGCTGGAGGTCGACACAAAAGCGGAGAAATTCACCAACAGCGACGCGGCCAACGAACTGCGGTCGCGCGCCAAGCAGCGCGACGGTTACGCCGTGCCCGACCTGGAGCGCGCCGGCACGAAGACGGCTGCGGCGGGCGGGTAACGTAGTAGGCACACTCCGTGTGCCGTAACTGAACTTACAATAGGCTCTTACCGCACTTCTGCTGCGGCACGCGGAGCGTGCCTGCTACTATGATGCACCACGTCGTTCCAAAATCGACCTACTTCG
>JBIOWO010000327.1:0-3505 GCA_044868555.1 Lacipirellulaceae bacterium
TCGTCAGCGGCAACATCAACGGCGTCGGAGCGCTCGTGAAGAACGGCGCGGGCACGCTGAACCTGACCGGAAGCAACAGCTACTCACTCGGCACATTAATCAACGCCGGCGCTATCAACTTCTCGACAGTTTCCTCGTCGACGCCCATGCCGACGGTTGGAAACGTAACGGTTGCGAGCGGTGCCAAGATCATATTGGGCGCCTATGGCAACTACGGCGGATCCGGGCAGTCGCTGGTGATGAACGGCGGCACGCTGGATTTTCTGGATTCCGGGTCCGGAACCCTGACGACTTGGGCCGGTAATATGGTGATGAACAACGACACGACCGTTACTCGCTTCGGTCCGCCGACCTCGCTGGGACAGATCAATGGACAGATTTCGGGCGCAGGTCGGCTGATCACGAACGGCGCGGTGAAACTGCTTGGCAATAACACTTATTCCGGGGGCACGACGATCAACGCCGGCGGCGTAATCATCGGCTCCGATGCGAATTTGGGCAACGCGGCCGGTGAGTTGCGAATTGCCGGCGGCACGTTGCAAACGACGGCAGGCATCACTTCCGCCCGACCGGTGGTGTTGGCTGGTCAGGGCACGATCGACACGAACGGCTTCGATTCGCTGTTCAGCGGAACGATTGGTGGACCCGGCGGATTGACGAAGACCGGCGCCGGTCGACTGACAATTTCGAACAACAACACGTTTACAGGCGGCCTGACGCTTGCCGGTGGGACTCTATTCACCGGCAGCGACGTCAATCTCGGCGACGGCATTTTGACTTTTGCAGGGGGAACGCTTCAGGCGGCGAATAGTTTCGAAGTGGGGCGTCAAGTGTCGATTACGGCCGCGGGCGCGACCTTCGATACGAACGGCAACTCGCTTTCCGTCCCGGGATTCATTAACGGCCCCGGATCGCTCACCAAGATTGGCAGTGGGACTCTCACGCTCTTCAATGACAATGACTATGGAGCCGGCACGTTCATTAACGGCGGGACGCTCAGTGTCGGGGCCGACTACACCTTGGGCAGTGGGACGAGCCAGATTGCGATGACTGGCGGCACGCTGCAGATTTCGGGCGGGTTTGAGCTGAGCCGTAACATTACCGTGTACGCGCCTGGCGGCACGATCAATACCGACAGCGGAGTAACTTTTACCGTGCCTGGCTTCGTAAACGGCCCCGGCTCACTCACAAAAATCGGGGCTGGAACGCTGGCGCTAACCAACAATAACAGCTACGAGACTGGCACATTTCTCAACGCCGGGACACTGATCGTCGGTGCGGACTTCAATCTGGGTGCAGCGACGAGCGGCCTGCAATTTAACGGCGGCAGGCTGCAAATGTCGTCGTCAACATTTTCGTCAAACCGAGCCGTGACGCTCGGCACGTCCGGCGGTACGATCGACGTCCCCCTCACCAAGGATCCGATCTTTTCAGGAACTTTTCAAGACATTCTGGGTCATGTTGGTTCACTCACCAAGACCGGCGCGGGCAATCTGAACTTGACGGGCAGTAACAGCTACACAGGCGGAACGTTTATCAACGAGGGAGCCATTAATTTTTCGATTGCGGGATCGTCGATGCCGATGCCCACGACGGGAAACGTAACGGTTGCGGCCGGCGCCAAGGTCGTTCTGGGTGCGTTCGGGAGTTACGGCGCTCCGGGACAGCAACTGGTCATGAACGGCGGCAGCCTGGAGATGCTCGACGCGGGCAGCGGCTCGGCCACGATTTGGGGCGGCGGCATGGTGCTCAATAGCGCCACCTCGATCACTCGCTTCGGACCGCCCGACTTGCTGGGTCAGATTAACGGGCCGATCTCGGGAACTGGTTCGTTGGCCACTGCCGGCGCAATTAAGCTGGCCGGCGCGGGTACTTTTGCGGGCGACACACGCATCGCCTCGGGTGGGCTCATTTTGGCGAACTCCGATGCGCTTTCGAAAAGCACGCTCCACATGCACGCCGACGATTCAGGAATGCTGAAGTTTGACGGGTTGAACTCGGCCACGTTGGGCGGCCTGGCGGGCACGCGAGGAATTGATCTAACGAACGGTGGATTTGGCGCCGTGGCTCTGAGCATCGGAAACAGCAACGTCAGCGGCAACGACTACGGCGGCGTGCTCAGCGGCCCTGGCTCACTCAATAAAGTAGGCACCGGTACACAGTCCCTCTCCGGCGCCAGCACATTCCTGGGCAAGACCAGGATCTTCGGCGGCGCAATTCTGATCAATAATTCGTCGGCGCTACAGAACAGCACGCTGGACTACAACAGCTATGGAGGAATTCTGGGATTTGGAGGCGTCACCAGCGTGACGCTTGGCGGATTGGAAGGGAACCAGAGCCTGAGCTTGAACAACGGTTCCGCGCCCATGGAATTGCGCGTCGGAAATAACAACACGGATACCACCTACAGCGGCTCGCTCAGCAATAACGGCTCGCTGACCAAAATCGGCGCCGGCCGGTTGATCCTGAATGGCGCCAACTCGTATACCGGCGATACGCGCGTTGAAGCTGGCACGCTGCTGTTGGGCAATGGCGATTCGATCTCCAACAGCACGCTTGACATGGCCGGCGGGGCGGTTACGTTCGCGCCCCTAAACAATCGAATCGGCGGCTTGAAGGGCTCGAGCAACATCGTTCTGCAGCAGGACGGCGCGCCGTCGACGGGAATCAACCTGTTTGTGGGGTATACGAACTTAGATAGCACGTACTCCGGCCAACTCAGCGGTCCCGGCATGCTGACCAAGGTTGGCGTCGGCGTGCTGCGACTCACCGGCAGCAATAACTATGGCGGCGACACACATGTCGAAGGCGGCACACTACGGCTGGAATCCGGCGGAAAGATCAACAACTCGCAGACCGTTCGCGTCGGCTCTTTGTCCGGCCCTGGCGTCAGTGGTTCGATGTTTGTCACAGGCCCCGGTTCAACGCTCGCGGCGGTGGACTTGGTAGTTGGGAGCGACAGCGATGGCTCGCTGACAATATCGAACGGAGCAACTGCCGTAAGCACTTTTGGCAACATCGGCAACAATCTGGCCGGAAGCTACCACCCCAACGGCATAACCGCGGTGACTGGCGCCGGTTCCAAGTGGGATATCGCCAATCAATTGGTCGTCGGAAACGCCGCAAACGGCACTCTGTTGGTGGACAATGGGGCGCTCGTTAAATCGGTGGGAGAGACCCTTGTCGGTAACCATCCGAGCGGCAACGGAAATGTTTCGGTTACCGGCAGCGGCTCAGACCTAACCGTAACTTCCGCCTTGTCGGTGGGCGTTGGCGGCACTGGCTCGATGCTCGTTTCCGGTGGCGGCGACGTGTCGAACAGCAATGGCGTTGTTGGTACCAATCCGGGCTCACAGGGCACCGTCACCGTCACCGGCGCCGGCTCGACGTGGACCAACTCGGCCCTGTTCGTCGGCGGCAGCATCACCGCGGCCGGCGGAACTGGCGCGGTGAACGTCGCGAACGGCGGCAGCGTCTCGGTGGGCGGACGGGCCCAGCTTTGGAA
>JBIOWO010000328.1:0-2545 GCA_044868555.1 Lacipirellulaceae bacterium
CCAGCCCGATGGTGTTGGCGGTGGCGAACAGGCGGAACGCCGGATGCGGCTTGATCACGCGCGACTGGTCGAGCAGCGTCAGCCGGCCGGACGATTCCAGCACGCGCTGGATCACGAACATCACGTCCGGGCGGCCGGCGTCGTACTCGTCGAAGCAGAGCGCGACGTTGTGCTGATAAGCCCACGGCAAAATGCCGTCGCGGAACTCGGTGACCTGCTGGCCGTCGCGGATGACGATCGCGTCCTTGCCGATCAGGTCGATACGGCTGATGTGGCTGTCGAGGTTGACACGCACGCACGGCCAGTTGAGCCGGGCCGCCACCTGCTCGACGTGGGTCGACTTGCCGGTACCGTGGTAGCCGGAAACGATGACGCGGCGGTTATGGGCGAAGCCGGCGAGGATCGCGAGCGTGGTGGGACGGTCGAAACGGTAGTCCTGGTCGATATCCGGCACGTGATCGTCGGGCTCGGAATAGGCCGGGACCTCCATGTCGCTGTCGATGCCAAACAGCTGACGAACCGACACTTTCATGTCCGGCAGGCCGGCGACTTCTTGTGTTGCAACAGTCATTGCTCCTCCGTGGTCTCGGTACGCACGCGAGACCCGAATCGTTCGAGAATGCGGCCGGAAATCGGGGCGAACCTAGCAAATGCGGCAGCGGTTCGGAAGCCGCCTACAGATCGGCCGAAACGGCCAAAAATTCAAGCAAATCAGCGAAAAAAGCCTGCGCAGGGGGCCTGCGCCGGCCGCATGGCATGGGGCTTATATGGGCGGCGACGGCGGAACGGCCAAGGGTGGCAGTCAGCCCGACCGCCTGTCGGATACCGCTTGAACAACGGCATCGATGGTCGTTGGCGCCTTAAGGACGATCTGCGCGCCAGCCGCGTGCACAACGCTCGACCACGGGTCCAACGCCGGCACCCCGGCCTCCACAAACTGGTCGACGTCTCGGGTGACCACCACCAAGTCCTCCAAGGCGGCAATCGCCGCGATAAACAGGTCCGGCTGACTAAAGGTATGACCCCGTTTGCGCCCTTCCACGACCATCGTCTTCCACCGGACTAAAACGTCCTCGGTAACGCCGAAGACGCGCCCCGCGAAGAACGGCCTGAGCGCCCGCTCGAGCCACACGTGGATATCGGCGCGGCGGCCCGGGTCTCCCAATTGTTCAATCCCGAACCTGATCTCAGCGAAGGTGATATCGGTCGTGAACAACAAATCGCCGGGTTGGGTGGCAATGAACTCGACGACTCTTCTATCGGGCTTTGGTTTGCGCAGTTCGGAGAGGGTGTTGGTGTCGAGCAGCCAGCCTCTCACAGGCTCACGTCCCGCACCGGCGATTTGACCGAAAGCCGTTCGATGCTCACGTCCGCCAACGGGGACGAAGCCAGGACCCTTACGAGGTCGCGGCCGGAAACGGGGCGTTGCATCCGGTCGAATTCGTCGGCGCGGACGACGACCACGGCATCGCGACCATGCAAGGTCACCCGCTGCGGGTCACGTTGCTGAGCTCGCCGCACAACCTCGCTCAGGCGCGCCTTAGCGTCCTGGAGCCGCCAGCGGTTGCCCCCGGACCGCGAGCCGCCAACTTTGGCACGCCGAGCTGATTTCATGTTGCTCTTCCTTTCTAGTCACGGAGACTAGTTTATGTCACAAGTAGCATGTTATATCAACATAATTCTGGATATTGGTGAGCCCGGACATCACAATTTCCGGGCCGGCTCAGTGGAGCCCAACTGGTATGACGCGCGACGTGCTATTGGATTTCAAATCTGAAATCGGATTCGCAGAAATCCGGGTCCCGTAGTGCCGGAATCCTCGCGCGATCCCGCCAATGAATGACAATGTATCGATCCTGATTTTGGAATAGATCACGAGGCTGTAGAGGTCACCGAGCAGAAGATATTGAGTACGAAAATACGGCCGCGCCAACCTTGGATACTGGTGGTGCTCCTCGGCTGAATATAGGAACGGCGGCTGGAAGCACGCTATTCCAGGAATTTGATAGGAACCGTCTGTGGTTCTGTACGGATCGAGGCAGCGCGTGCCGTAGCAAGTTCGAACAAATTGGAAAGAGAAAAACAGCAAAGGTACGGCAACAACACCGAGCAGGACGAAGACAAATACTCTTTCTCTGAGCTTTGGCATGCGGCTGCTTGCCGCTCACTTGAACCCGACCGACTTGAGGTAATTGTACGCCTGGATAATCTCCCGCAGCCGCTCCTCCGAGGAGCGGTCGCCGCCATTGGCGTCGGGATGGTGGCGCTTCACCAGCTCCTTGAAGCGGACCTTGATCTGCGCGGTGGTGGCCTCGCCTTCGAGGCCGAGGGTGTCGAGCGCCTTGCGCTCGGCGTTGCGGATGACGCGGGTCTCGCGGCGCCGCAGATGCTCGCCGTTCTGCGCCTCGCCGAACAGCTCGAACGGATCGTCGTTGCCCTCGAACGCCGGCCCGAACCGCGCCGCGCGCGAGCGCCCGGTCGGCTTGCCGCCGTTCATGCCCATCTTCCAGGTCGGACGATGCCCGACCACCGCCTCGCGCTGGTA
>JBIOWO010000329.1:0-19354 GCA_044868555.1 Lacipirellulaceae bacterium
GGGCTCGGCCGAGCCTCGACCCCAGCCACCCAAACGGATGCCGAGTGGAACAAAGTTTCCCGTTTTGGCGTCCAAATAGGGGGAATCACGGGCGAATGCCGATGAAAACCAGTGGTTGGAGCGCGGATTGTTGGACAGACCGCTGCTACGGTGAATAATAAAGGAGAGTCCGGGCGGGGCGCGGTGGGTGGTTTCCCACTAACCTCATGAGCAGGAATGTCCAAAATATGATCGATCGACCGTCAGCCCGCTGGCTCCCCCATCTTGCGGTCTTCGTCACACTGGCTCTCGCGGCCGCCTCGCAGGGCGACGGCGAGTTTTTCAGCGAGCCCACCTGGCAGAAAGTGGCTCCCGAGGCCGCTTTCCGCGGGCTCGACGAATACCTGAAGACGGCCGACCTGGCGCCCGAACAGCAGGCCGAGATCCGCGATCTGTGGCAGTCGAAATCGGGCGGGTCCGAGGCGGCAGGCGGCGACCTGCTCGATCACCTGGCCGCGTGCCTGGCGAAGGCCGACGACCGGGTGGCCGTGTTGTTGGATTTTTGCGGGGCGGTGCACACCAAGCCGGGCGTGCCGGAATTTGCCTGGCTGGCCGACAGCGAGACGCCGCCGCTGGTGCGGCATAACATGCGACTGTTCCTGGCTCGCTGGCTCGTGCAGCACGGTTACAACGACGAGGCGCTGGCGTGGACCGACGGCCTGACGACGGCCGACGTGGTGTCGCCCGAAACGCTGTTGTTCTATCGTGCGATCGCCTATCAACAGATTGTCGAATCCGACAAATCGGATGCCGCGCTGACCAGGCTGCTCGAGCGACAGGACGATCTGCCGCTGCGGTACCAGAAGTTGGCCGCCCTGATGCAGCAGGACCTGGCCGGGTTGCAGGACGATTCGCTGGATCATATTTCGCGGCGGATGGACGACGTGCGCCGCCGGCTGGCGCAGGGCCGCTCGGGCCAGCGTGTGCAGGACATCGAGAACGGCGTGGTCGCTTCGCTCGACAAGCTGATCAAGCAGGCCGAACAGCAGATGCAGCAGCAACAGAGCCAGGGCGGGGCGCCCTCCGGCGGGCAACAAGCACAGCAACCGATGCAGGATAGCCAGCTTCCATCGATGAAGGCGCCGGGCGACGTGGAGCGTCGCGACATCGGTCACGGCAAGGGCTGGGGCAACCTGCCCGAGAAGGATCGCGAAAAGGCGCTGCAGGACATCGGTCGCGAATATCCTTCCCATTATCGTGAAGTCATCGAAGAATACTTTCGCCGGTTGGCGGCCGAGGAGTCGGCCGAGAAGCCTTGAACGACCGGTTGCGGATTGGCCGCAGGTAGATTATTTACACTTCTCCCCTGCCCTATTTGGAAGGATCCTCACCGGGCGGCACAAATCAGTGTACTCATCTCGCTCCGCGAGATGAATTTCCTCTCGCGGCTTCGGCCGTGAGCTCAGTCGAACGGAGCGAGAGGAGTACGCTGCGGAGCGTGCGAGCGTGCAGAGCCTAATCATCGCCCTGGCGTTGTTGATGACGGCAGCGTCGGCCGCGGCGGCTGAGGCGACGGCCACCCGGCTCGACGGGACGACGGTCGTCGGCGAGCTTACGAGCTGGGACGGCCAGGCGCTGGTGGTGAGCACCAAGGACGGCCCGGTTCCGCTTTCGGCCGCCGACTTGCTGTCGCTGCGCTGGTTGCCGGCGGCACCGGCCGGGGCCAAGACCGAGAAAACGCCGTTGCAGCCCGCGGTGGAGTTGGTCGACGGGACGATTCTCCCGATCGAGGACTTTCGCCGACAAGCCAACGTCGCCGTGCTCTCGTTGCGCGGCGCCATGCCAAGCGGCCTCAAGAGCGTCCAATTGCCGGATCGATCGGTGGCGGCTGCGCGGCTCCAATCGTTGCAAGATGCGACCGCACGACAGTGGGAAGAGATTCGGAGCCAAGGAGTTCCCAGCGACGTGCTGGTGCTCGCGAAGCGTGGCGGGCAGAGCCTGGACTACGTCGAGGGCGCGATTGGCGACGTGACGGCCGAGCGGATCGAATTCAAGCTGGAAAACGACATGCGGCGCGTGGAGCGCAGTAAAGTGGCCGGCGTGATTTTTTATCGCACCAGCCGTACGCCCGACGCCGAGCCGCTGTGCGTCCTCCGCGGCCGCGACGGGTTGCGGGCGAGTGTGGCGACAGTGTCGTTGCGCGACGGATTGGTGCGAATGTCGACTGTGGCCGGGGCGAAATTAAGCTGGCCGCTCGACGACGTGCAGTCGGCCGACTTCTCGGCGGGGAAAGTGGTGTTCCTGAGCAATCTGGAGCCGGCGACCGAGGAACGCACGCCGCTGGTGGGTTCGCCGGCGAGTGCCACGCTGGCGGCCGCGTATGGCCGGCCCCGCCGCGATCAGTCCGCCTTCGGCGGCCCGCTGACGCTGTGGTTCCCGGGGACCGATGCGCTGGCTCCGGCCGGGCACGCGCAATCGTTTGCCAGCGGGCTCGCGGTGCGGAGCCGCACGACATTGGTATATCGTGTGCCGCGAGGCTTCACGCGGCTGTTGGGCGTCGCCGGAATCGAGCCGGCCACCCGCGCGAACGGATCGGCGCGGCTGACCATCACGGGCGATGACCGTTCTTTGCTGGACGCCGAGCTGACGGGCAATACGTCGCCCCTCGACGTGGAACTCGATATAACGGGTGTCAAGCGGCTGAAGATCGTCGTGGATTACGGCCCGAATCTCGACACGGGCGATTGGGTCAACCTGTGCGACGTGAGAATGGTGAAGTGAACGGCGGTTGCGATTTCGGATTTCGAATTGCGGATTGCGGATTGAGAGCCGCTGTGCTGCTGCTCGCGATGCTGCTGGGGGACACTGCCGCCATGGCGGCCGATTTGCCGGATGACACGGTACTTGCGGCCGAGGCTGAACGGGTCGCGGTCATTGAGCGGATCTGCCGGCCGACGCTGGCGATTTTCGATTCCAGCGGCCAGGGAGGCGGCTCGGGAGTGTTGATCTCGCCGGACGGCTATGCGCTGACGAATTTTCACGTCGCCGGGCCCACCGGTCCGGCGATGAAATGTGGGCTGTCGGATGGTCGACTCGTCGACGCCGTGCTCGTCGGGCTCGACCCGGGCGGCGATGTTGCGCTTATCAAATTGATTGGCGAGGGCGAATTCCCGGCGGCCGAGCTGGGCGACAGCGACACGGTCCGCGCCGGCTCGTGGGCGTACGTGGTCGGCAACCCGTTTCTGCTGGCGGACGACTTCAAACCGACGGTGAGCTACGGCATCATCTCCGGCGTGCACCGCTATCAGTATCCGGCCGGCACGCTGCTGGAGTATGCCGATTGCCTGCAGACCGACGCGGCGATCAATCCGGGCAACTCGGGAGGGCCTCTGTTCGACGCCCAGGGCCGGCTCATCGGCATTAACGGCCGCGGCTCGTTCGAGAAGCGGGGCCGCGTCAACGTGGGCGTCGGCTACGCGATTTCGATCAACCAGATCAAGCGGTTCGTGGGGCTGTTGAAGAGCGGTCGGATTGTGGATCACGCCACGCTCGGAGCCACGGTGACGACCGACGCCGACGGCCGCGTGGTGGTGAACGATATTCTGGACGACAGCGACGCCTATCGCCGCGGCTTGCGATATGACGACGAAGTAGTGCGGTTCGGCGGGCGGGAGATTGGTACGGTGAACGCTCTGAAGAACGTGCTGGGGACGTATCCGAGTGGCTGGCGGGTGCCGATCACATTTCGCCGCGACGGCCAGGAATTTGAGCGGCGGGTGCGGCTGGCGACCATGCACCGGGCCGGTGAACTCGAAGCGATCCTGGGCGAAGAGGACGAGCAACCTCGGCCGGATCGGCCAGGCCGTGGCGACGAGCCGCAGCCCGGCGACGAGCCACGGAAGCCGAATGAGCCGAAGCCGCCAGGGGAGCCCGGTGAGCCGAAGCCGCGCGAGGGTCGTCGTCCGGCCCGCGGCGCGAAACCGAAGGTGCAATTGCCGAAGGCCGTGCGGAAGTTCTACGAAGAGTCGCCCGGCTATGCCAACTTTTGGTTCAATCGGTATCATCAACAGCGGGTGTGGAACGCCTACCTGGCCCGCGGCGATTTTGCCGATGCCGGCTGGAACTGGAGGATCGATGCCAAGGACGCGCTCGGAAACGACGTGCGGATCGCGCTGGCGGAAAAGAACGGTTCAATCGTGATGCCGGACGGGCAGTCGGAAGCCGAGTTCGGCCTGTCGCTCAGTCAGGCCACGAGCCCGCCGCGGTCTGGCGGATTGCTGGCCGCGTTGCATTTGTGGCAACGCATGTTACTTGTCGGGCCGCGCCGATTTGGTGAAGTCTATTATCTCGGCGCGGTGCCATGGACGAGCGACGACCAATTGGCCGACTGCCTGGTCGGCACGTACGGCGACGTGGAGGCCCGCTTTTACT
This sequence comes from Lacipirellulaceae bacterium, assembly GCA_044868555.1. GTDB lineage: Bacteria > Planctomycetota > Planctomycetia > Pirellulales > Lacipirellulaceae > JABDGM01. Next base: position 4,411 of record JBIOWO010000329.1, read on the forward strand.
TCGCGCCGGACACGGGCGATTTGATCGGCCTGGAGCTACAGGCGTCCGACGATCAGGACCCGTGCGAAGTCTATTTCGCCGACATTCGGCAGGTGGACGGGCGGGCGCTGCCGCATCGGTGGACGGTTCGGCATGGGGATGATGTGTTTGCCGAAATGACGATTGGCGCCTATGAATTGGCAGACCGTGTCGACGGCGTGAACAAGGAGAAGGAGTAGGGCATGTCCGTGGTACAGAATTGCAAATTGCAAAATGCAAATTGCAAATTGCAGATTGAAGGCAAGCCCCAATTTGCAATTTGCAATTTGCAATTTGCAATTTGCAATTTCTATTTCCCCGCACACGTCCGCGCCGTTGCGGTAATAGCCGTCGTGTGCCTCCTTGGCGGGGCACTCGACGCGCGGGCCAGCGACGGCGCGGCGTCTTTTGTCGACGTGGCGCGGCAGGTGCAGCCGAAGGTCGTCAAGCTGTACGGTGCCGGCGGCCTCCGCGGGCTGGAGGCCTATCAGAGCGGGCTGTTGATTTCGGGCGACGGCTATGTGTTGACGGTGCTGAGCTATGTGCTGGACGCCGACGAGGTGACGGTCGTGCTCGACGACGGACGCCGGTTCGACGCCAAGCACGTCGCGGCCGATCCGCTCACGGAAATCGCCGTGCTGAAATTCGATGCGGGCGACGAGCCGCTGCCGCACTTCGATCTGTCGCAGGCTGTGACGGCGGAACCGGGAACGCGGGTGCTGGCGCTGAGCAACTTGTTCGGCATCGCAACGGGCGACGAGCCGGTGAGCGTGCTGCACGGCGTGGTATCCGCCGTCGCGCCGCTCGAAGCCCGCCGGGGCGCGTTCGCCACCAATTTTCACGGCGACGTGTACGTGGTCGACGCGGCGGCCAACAACCCCGGCGCGGCGGGCGGGGCGCTGACCGATTCGCGAGGCCGGCTGCTGGGCCTGTTGGGCAAGGAATTGCGGAGCAATCTTACTGGCACGTGGTTGAATTACGCGCTGCCGATCGCGGCCATCGCGCCGACGGTCGAGGACATCCGGGCCGGCCGGTTCACGCCGCCCGATTTGAGCCAGGCCGATCAGCCGGAGCATCCGCTGTCGCTCGCGGCGCTGGGCATCGTGCTGGTGCCGGACGTGGTGACGCGCACGCCGCCGTACATCGACCGCGTGCTGCCGAATTCGCCGGCCTCCCGGGCCGGACTGCGGCCGGACGATTTGCTGGTGATGATCGATTCGCAGGTGGCCGCCTCGTGCCGCGACACGGTCCAACTGGTGGGTCGGCTCGACGAGGACGTGGAGGTGCGCGTGGCGGTGCTGCGGGGTGAGGAGTTTTTGGAGGTGACGCTGAAGGCGGGAGCGGACGAGCGGAGTAGAGAGGAGAGATAGTGGTGAGTCTCGTCGGCAGAAAAATTGCAAAATGCAAAATGCAAATTGCAAATTGCAAATCGGGGAGAGTCTTCAATTTGCAACTTGCAATTCTTATTTTGCAATTTGCAATTGCTGCTTCTTCAAATGCTCAGCACAGCGCCTCGCTCGGCGATCGTGAGGAGGCGGCGCTTCGTGCCGCGGCTGCGCGGGTGGCCGATTCGGTGGTGCAGATTCGCGCGATCGGCGGCCTCGACACGGCGGGCAGCGTGCTGCCGGCGAGCGGCCCCACGTCCGGGCTCGTGATCTCGCCGGACGGCTACATCGTCTCCAGCACGTTCAATTTCTCGCAGCAGCCGGCGTCGATCCTGGTCACGTTCGGCTCCGGCAAGCAGGTGCCGGCCGAGCTGGTGGCCACCGACGACAGCCGGATGCTGGTACTGCTAAAAGTGCACAACCTGCCCGACCTGGCCGTGCCGGCGCTGGTGCCGGTGGATGAGATTCGCGTCGGTCAGTGGGCGGTCGCGGTGGGGCGGACGTTTCGCGCCGATCGGACCAATGTGTCGGTGGGAATTGTCAGCGCCACCGGCCGGATGTTCGGCAAGGTGTTGCAGACGGACGCCGACGTATCGACCGCGAACTACGGCGGTCCGCTCGTCGATGTTCGCGGCCGAGTGCTGGGCGTGCTCGTGCCGATGGCCCCGCAGGGCGCCGGCGAGGTCGCGGGCGCCGAGTGGTACGATTCGGGCATCGGTTTCGCCGTGCCGCTGGGATCGATCGCGGGCGCGCTGGAGCGGATGAAGAAAGGCGATGATCAACATGCCGGGATATTAGGCATCGGCCTGGCCGCGAAGAGCCCACATTCGGACCCTGCCGAGCTGGCGGCGGTGCGGCCCGATTCGCCGGCCGGCGTCGCGGGGCTCAGGAAGGGCGACCGCATCGTCGAGGTCGACGGCCGGCCGATCAAGACGCAAACCGATTTGCGATTTTCGCTCGGACCGCGTTACGGCGGCGAGAGCGTGCGCGTGGTGGCGATGCGCGGCGACGAGCGGATCGAAAAGACCATCACGCTCGCCGGGAAGCTCAAGGCGTTTCGGCATGCGTTTTTAGGTATCCTGCCGTTGCGGCCGATGAGCGCGCCGCCGGCCGTAACGGACGAAGACGCGAAAAAGGAAGACGAAGCAAGGACCGACGCGACCGATGACGCTGACGAAGCGAAAGCGGACGAAACGACTAACGGCGGTGAGGACGGCTCGAACGAAGGAGTTGAAAAAACGAGCGATGACAAGGAACCACAAGGCGTTGCCGTGCGAATGGTGTACGCGGCCAGTCCGGCGGCGGAGGCCGGCATCCAGGCGGGCGACCGTATCGTGCGGATCAACGAGGCCGGCATCGACAGCATCGACGACGCGATCACGGAGCTGAATAGCGTCGCGCCCGGCGGCGAGGTAGCGGTGCACGTGCTGCGCGCGAAGGAGTCGAAGGATTTCCAGCTCACCGCCGCGCGGCTGCCAACGGGCGTGCCGGAACAATTGCCGGCAGCGTATGAACAGGTCGCACCGCCAAAGGAACAAGCCGAGGCGGCTCAAAAAGCCGCGGAGGCACCTGCGGCGGCGGAAGGCAAAACTCGCAAGTTGAAGCTGGCCGAGTTCAAAGAATCGTGCGAGGTCTACGTGCCGGCGGCAGCGGCGGCGGGGCGTCCGCTCGGTATGCTGCTGTGGCTGCACGCGCCTGGGGATGCCGACGCGAAGGAGATCATTGCCGCCTGGCAGCCGATTTGCGATCGCGACGGCCTCGTGCTGGTCGTGCCGACGGCGGCGAACGCCGGCCATTGGGAGCGGACGGAGCTCGAGTATCTACGCCGGCTCTGCGAGCAGGTGGTCCGCCAGTACAAGCCCGATCCGCATCGCGTCGTCGTGTATGGCCAGGGGGGCGGCGGGGCAATGGCCTGGCTGCTGGCCTTGTCGAGCCGCGACATCTTGCGCGGCGTCGCGACGACGGCCGCTCCACTGCCGCGCCAAGTCCGCGTGCCGGAAAACGAGCCGGCCCAGCGCCTGGCCGTTTTCGCCGGCCTCTCAGGCGATGAAAGCACCACCGCGCAGATCGCGCAGGGCCTCGAAAAGCTCGCCGAAGCGGGCTATCCGGTCACGACGATCACCAACCTGGATCGATCGGGCCGACTTTCGGACGAGGAACGCGAAGAACTGGCCCGCTGGATCGATACGCTGGACCGCTTCTAACGCGTGCAACCGTTTACTGTAGCGAATTTTTAGTGATAGCTGTGAATTGATCGTCGAGCAAGTAACATGCTAGCGACGCTACACCTTCATGAAACGCGCACTAGGCAGCGCGACGACGCAGGACCAAGCCCGCGAAGCAGCTACCCATGAGAACCAAAGAGCTTGGCTCGGGGATATAACGTCCAAAGAATACGCGAACGGTCGCGCCCTCGGTCGTGTTGCCAAATTGGCCAGCATTGTTAGCCGATTGGAATAGAATACCGCTCAATTCGAAGTAATCGGCTTCTGGATTCGCTGGATCCTTGAGACCAGGACCAGCCGTGCCGTCCCACAATACGAAGAAGGACCCCAACTCACCGGTGGGATAAGGATTGGTGCCGGTAATAGCACCCTGCGAGCCAGGTACTTGGCCGATGTTACGACGGTTGTCGTTGAGGCCGGTCAAGCCACCAGCGATGGCGACCAAGATGCCTTGCTCGTCGCCAGGAATGCCCGCATCGATATTGGCGAACCACAGGGGAACAGCACCACCAGGGGAAGCACCATTGGAGTCACCCAAACGGGTGTCAGGCTGCCAGCCAGCTTCACCGCTATCATGAGTATCACCACCAAAGACAATGTTGAAGCCCGTGTTGGCGAAGCTGCGCTCACCAGAGTCCAAGCTGTTGACCGTCATCACAACCTCGACCTGATAAACGACGGGACCAGCGAGGTTGGTGTCAATGGGATTAGGAATTGTAGGCAGCTGCGCAAATGTTAGGGGATCAAAAGCAGCGGCGATTCTAGTCGCCAATGAGAACGAGCCTGCCTGTGCACCGACGGCAATCATTGCCACCATCGCGATTGCCAGAACACCTATCAAAAATCCTTTCATTTGAACATCCTCTAGGTTGTTAGAACGCAGATTGGGAAAAGCAACGGGAGATTCATAACTAATGCGTGCAACCGTTTGCTGTAGCGACTTTTTAATGACAGCTGTGAAATGATCGTCGAGCAAATAACATGCTAGCGACGGTACATTTTCATGCAACGCGCTCTAACGCGGCCGGAGCGTCGATCGCTTGCTCGTTCTCCCCGGCAACCCTGCGCGGCGTGCCCGACGTCCACCGGCTGCCAGAGAGACAATTCCGCACGCGGCCAACACGATGCCCGATGGCTCCGGAACCAGACCACCGACGGTCAGGTCGTCGATGTAAATGGAGAGCGACTGGGCATTGGGGCGTTCGTAATAGATGGCAGCCGATTTGGCCGCGACGCTGCTGCGGGCGCCGATGAATTGATCGGCAAAGTCGTTGCCGTTCGACCGCACCTGGACCGAGCCGAGCGAGACGTCGCCCGCATCGAAGAGCTCCAGCGTCGCATTAAAGAGGCGACCAAAGTCGTCATTTCCGAAGTACATGCCGACTTCGAGGACGGGAGTGGGAAACACGAATCGCAGCGGTTCATTGACGACGTCTTCCACGAGCCCCATCTTGCCGGACGGCGTAATGCCGTCCGTCCACGCCTGGGCCAGGCCGAGTCTGGCCGTGCTCGGGAAAGTGACCTGAGGGGTGTTGGCAGGAGCCGTATTGGGCAAGCCGACTTCGAAGTTGTTGATATAGGTGATGGGCGACAGGAAATCGCCCGGTCCGAGCAGTGGACTGATGGTGGCGGCCAATGTCGAGCGCGCCGCGCCAAGAATCGCAATGATCGCGATGACGAACGTGCAGCAGACGTACTTCACGGTTTCTGGCCCCCCGCTATGGGGCGCAGGTGGCCGTCCACCCTCGCCCCGGATTCTCCAGCGAGAATCAATGTGTGACCAATCCTTGGATGAGAAACACGACGCGCCTATCGCCACATCCGCTTGCGAACAGCGGCCCCGAACAGCACGCTCAACATCACGAGCAAGAAAGTCGACGGCTCTGGAACCAAATGGGTGTCGACATCGATTTCGAAGAACTTCTTGTCGATGAAGGCCCGCGTACCCCCTCCTAATGTGGAAGCGAAAAGGTTGTTGTCCAAAGCGACGTTCACTTTCGTGGTGTTTTCGGGAAGCAATAGATGCCCTGCGCCGGTCCAGCCCGAGGCATAGGAACTGCCGCCGATGACCGAGAGCTTGTATTGGCCGTTCAGGGGATTGATATTGAAAAAGAAGTTCACCGCCGGCAAATTGACCGGCACTCCGGCGATCTCCGCCACCTTGACCACGGCAAACGAGACGACTTCCGCGAAGGCATCGCCCCCAAAGGGAGCGTTCAAGGTGGTCAATCCATTTTCCGCGAACTCCAAGGTATCCAGCACGTTGCCCGGTTTGGCCACAATCATCAGCGTCAGCTTGCCGTCGGTCGCGTCGGGAAGTCCACCGCCGAGCGAATTCGCGGAGAAGTTGCCCGTTGTGGGAAACAACAACTCGTCGCCGTTGGCGGATGGCTGGCCGTAGAGTGGCAACGGGTCGCCCGTGGGAGAACTCTCTTCGATCGATCGAAACCAGACCGTCGAACCCATGACGTCCGGGTGTATCAACGCCGCATTAACCGGCGAAATGATGACGGCGGAGAGAAGGAGAATGGTGATTGAAACTGCACTGATATACTTCATTGAATCTTACCTCTAAGTCAGCCAAGGCTGCCTGGTTGCTACCCCTTGTGTCGATTCGTGGTGTCCCAAGGCCGGTGAGTCGCTGGCATTCAACTTCCGACCAACAAAAAACGGCGATCGGATTTGCTCGCTTTCGGATCGCGCCCCGCGCGATACCAAGCGAAGAAATCCAAACGCCGTCAAAACGTTATTAGCGTTGCCTCAGAAGTCTGTACGTTACCGCGAAGCCGCTCAATCCAACAAAAAAAGCAACGATTGAAACCCTTCATGCGGCATCGCCAACGGACGCACGCGGAAAGACTTCAATCGTTGCTCTTAGATTAGCGTTACCCGGTTACGGTGGCTTTGCAGCCAATGTCAAAAATTGGATCTTGCCTCAATCGGAGGGCCATTCCAACGCGATACCACCACTAAGTGTACTTGGGGTCCAGGCGCCGTCAAGCGTTTAGCGAAAATTTTGCCCGGTTTTTGGCGATTTTTGCCTGCCTGGCGGCATGGCAACCAGGGGCCGGCCGGGACTCATTTTTGGCTAATTCTCGGCCGTTTCCGCAGCCAGCACCGCGACGGAGTGGGCCGCGGCGGCTGAGCTTACGTCCGGCCCCAGTTTCGACCGCAAGCTCACGATTTCTGCGGCCGTTTCCAATCGGCTGATCAGGAATTCGCCGCTGCCGCTTGTGACGCAGACGGCGGGTGGTTGTGCCATCTGGGAGATTACCTGGGCGAAGGCCGCACGCAATTGGGCGGTCTGGGACTGGCCGATCCACTCGGCGGCACGCTGGGCATCCTCGGTGCTGAACGTGGTTGCGTCCGCGCACACCATTCGCGCCATTCTTTCGCGGGCGAGTTCCTTGGTTAGTGGCCGGCCGTCGGCTGTCCAAACGGCGTCCGGTTGCTCGGGGCGATTGCCGAGGACCACGTAGGCGTCGGCGGTGGACGCGAACAATTCGGCGGCCACGGGGCACTGCTGCCCCCGCCAGGGAAGCGTGCGCGTCACTGCGCAGATCGGTGTCCGGCCGACGCCCGTGTACACGAGCTCTCCAGCGACGAGCCGATCGGTGTCGGTCAGCGCCGTCGTTGCGGGCCGACCGTCAATCAGCGGCACCAGGTCGGTGGTCGTCGAACCGATGTCCACGAGCAGCCCTGCCCTACCCTCGGTGTAGCGACAGGCGAAGCGAGCCAGGGCGTGCCAATTGCTGGCCGCGGCCAGATGCGGTTGGTCGCATGCTGCGGCGACGGAGACGAACCGGCCGTCAACGAGATACACGTGAATTGCGCGTCCGGCTGCCGCTCGCTCGACGGCCGCCAAAATATGTCGCACACCCTCGGCCTTGGTGCGAAAACAATCGCACAGCTCGCCGGTCATCGTCACGGCCAGACGATCGGCCGCTGGCGCTTGGGAAACCAGGACAGTCAATGCGTTTGCCAAACCACCCGAGTCGCGCCATAGCGGGAACGGCACAGTGCGAGCCCAACCCCGGCTAAGCGCCGCTTTCAGATTCGCACCGCCGATGTCGAGCCCGAGCCAGGTCATGCCATGAAACTCACGTTGCCGCTGGGGTCAAACTCAATTGGCCGGCCGGAAAACGCGACTTGCCACACGTTCCCCGCCGCGACGAACATCATGGCCTCGGCCAAATTGCTTTCTGCCGCGGCGCGCAGACCCACGTACGAAGTCGTCATTCTTGGGTTGACCTCGATGACGTAGTCCTCTGTGCCGTTCGGATCGCGGCCGAGCACCAGGTCGACGCCGACGTAACCAACCGCGGCGGGCAAGGCGGCGATCGCCCGCTTTGCCAAATCTGCCGCCCGAGTTGCTAATCCGGCGGCGAGCGGCAATTCGCCGCCCAGGTAGCGTAGCCGGCCGTCGTCGGAAATCCGCTGCTTGCAGGGGGCGAGTGACACGCAGCCAGCCGGACCGCATAGCACTGCGACACTCGCCGCCAGGCCCGGCACGTATCGCTCCAAGCGCCGGGGCCAGGCATAGGCGGGCGGCGAGTCGCGCGGGCCACTCACCACGTAAGTGTCTTGCGAGCCGGCGCCGTCGGTCGGTTTCAGCACCGCGGGATAGGTGAATTCGGCCGGTAGCGGTTCGTCGCCGGCCAGCCTTACGCCATGCGGCACCGGCAGACCGGCCGCCGCGAGCGTATCGCACGTTCGCTGCTTGTCGCCGGCAATGCGGATGAATTCCGGCGAAGGCGAAAGCAGCCGGCCGCCGCTGGTCACCACCGAGTGCGCCGCTTTTCGCAGGATCCCGTCAAATTCCGGAGCGATGAGGAGCGTGGCGTCCGCTTCGGCCGCGAGTCGCTCGAATTCGTCGCAATGCGAGGAGCGGCTCAACACGTCGACGACTTCACAGCTACTCAGCGCGAGCTGCAGTACGCGCGGATCGCGAAGCGCCACGACGCGGCAGCCCTCGACTCGCACCAGATCGGCCGCCAGGGCGCCGATCATCGCGGCGCCTTCGCGCACCAGCGCGGCCGGAATCGCACCCGGCTCTTCGACGAGCCCGCCGCCCGTGGCCCATTCGTAGAGGAAGATGCGCATGGCAGGTGAAGGTCTGCAGCTAAACCGCAAGCGGAATTCGGCGCCCCGTGTCGCAACACGGCGTCAGAAGATGCCCAGTTGGTCCCGGGCGTCCTCGGTCATGCGGTCGGGCGTCCAGGGCGGCTCCATAACGAGCTTCACGTCGACTTCGCCGACGCCCTCGAGCCGCCGCACCGCGTCCTGCGACTGGCTCAGGAGCTGCGGACCAGCCGGGCAGGCCGGACTGGTCATCGTCATCTCGACAGCCACGTTCGACTTGCCATCCACCTCGTCGCCGATCTTGACGTCGTAGATCAGGCCCAGGTCGATGATGTTGACGAACAGCTCGGGATCGACCACCGCCTTGAGCGCTTCGCGGATTTTGTCTTCGGCAATAGGCATGATGGCACCTGCTTTCGATCAGGGGAAATGTTCACCCCAATTCTATCTCCTGAGCTGCGAGGGTGAAAAGTTTGTTGGCGACTGCGCAACGACTCGACACCCGGAGAGCAATTTCCGGCCATACCGGGCCTCCGCCGGGCGCCCGCGCGACGTGGCGGTGCAAGCGTCGATCCCATTGTACCGATCTCGGCCGCGGGCCGAGAGAGACAACTGCGGCGAATCGTGGAACAGTTTGGAAAAATAGCGTAGTCAGCTCGCTCGGCACGGGAAAATTCAGCTCGCGGAGCAAGATGGCTCCAATGAATTGTACTAGTGTCAGCGATGAAATGATGGTAGCTGAATTCGCAAGAAATTCAGATTGCTCGAACGCCCTGAACTCTTGCGAGTTCAGCTACGCATCGAATCAAGACTGACAGACCACCCGTGCCCAGCGGTGGTTTTGCGGCGTCTGGAACATGGTATTCGCCTCGGCGAATTTTTTTCTTTTTTGACGCGAGGCGTTATTCCGTCGAATTCGCCTCGTCGGGTCGCGGCAAGTCGTTGGCCGGACCAAGCTTAGCGGGTGGCGGTGGGGCGATATCGGCTGGATTTCGCCCCGGGGGTGGGACAAAATCCACGCCTGGTGAGGCGCAATTCGGCAGGCCTTCGCTTGTCCGGTTGTCAAAATCACGCGTGACCTGTTGCAGGCGACGACGCGCTTGGCCGCCGTCCCAGCGCCTGCGCATGGCGACGGGCATGGCGGCGGACAAGAGCTGGAACAGGTCTTCGCGCTGGCTGGGGTCCGAGACGGCCCGGTCGATCGATTCGACCAGGTCGCGAACGAACTGGTTGGCCTCGCGCTTGGTGACTTGCGTGGCGTCGGGGCGGGCAAATCGGTCGGGGTCGATCCGCTCCATCCAACAGAGGGCGGCTCGCCAATCGGTCTGGGCGGCCCGGCGCAGGACCACCAAGGGGTGAATCTTGGCCTCGGTTTTGGCCCTGGCGAGCTCGGCGCGGAACCGGTCGTTTCGCTCGGCCTCTCGGCGAATGGACTTGGGATCGCAGCTGACGAAGTGGGCCACCTGGCGGAGACTGACGCCGGCGGCGACGAGCGAGCAGACGGAGGCCTGTTTGGCGTCGTCGAGTGCTTTGGGCCGGCCTGGTTCGGACATGGCAGTTCCTCGCGATTGAGTGAATATGTGTACAGTAACACCGCAATCAGCCTAGCGGATGAGGTGGCCAAAAACAAGAAAAAAGTGCGGGGCGAGGGAATTGGCTGGAGAGGCGGCGCGACGAGATATGGTGTGCGAGGCGAGGTGAACGTTTCTGATTGCCGGGGAACGGCGCGGCGCGGCGCAGCGCACTGGTGGCCAAGAATGGAGGCTTGACAGGGCTGGTGTCGAGGCGGGCGAGGTTGGGATCGCGTGCGCGGAATCGGACCAGGGCTGAGGGACGCATGACGCGCCCTCCTTATGCATTCGCGTGGCGTCGTATGCCGCTGGCCTGCTCTTCCAACGGCTATGGGCACGCAATGAGGTCATCTGGTGTCATTTTGACTGTGCGATAGGAAAGTGGCTGTCACTAACCTCGAATGGTTTTCTATCGGATGTCGGAGTGCATCGCCGACGCGCGCAACTCAGCCGGAACGCGGGCGAAACGAGCATGAGAAGCGCCCGTCAAGAAGCTGTCTGGAGGCAGCGCACTGCGCAAAAGCACTGGTCGGTTCAGCATTCAGTCGAAAGCTTAAGTAGAACCCGGCGCCCCCTGCGACCTTTGATTTGCAAGGCGAATTGGTCACCGATAGAATACGTCGAAGCAATCCACAAGCTGAACAAATGGAGCCGCCACCATGACAGATGCTCCAAAAGGGACACCGACTCAGTTGACGGAAGTCCGCGCGGGCTACGTGCATCTTCTTGAGTACGTGAAGCTAAAGGATGAGCAAATCAAGCGGATTGAATTTCGCGACCACATGATTCACATTCAGTTGGTAATCGTCGGAGGGATAATCGCTTGGACATTCTATCATGGTCTTGAAACTCGGCTTGAATTGTTTCCTTTGCTGATTATCCCGGCGGTCAGCCTGATCCTTGGGTGGACGTACTTGATCAACGACGATCGCATTTCGGCCCTGGGGCGGTATATTCGGGAGGACTTGACAAGGCAGCTAGAACAACTAGTCGATGTCCCGGGAACAACTCCATTGGGGTGGGAATATCTTCACCGCACCGATGAGTACCGGATGTTTCGTCGGGTGACGCAGTTTGCCATCGACGTGATAACATTTCCTGGCTCCGGCGTAGTCGCTCTCTATACATTTTGGTCCTACGGGCCACGCTGGTCGGAGGTCGCAAGCGCGGGAAAGTTGTTGTTTATTTTGGATTTGATCCTTGTTCCCCTTCTTTTCGCTCTTTTCCTGACTTTCGCGGAGTTCAAGAGAGAGAAACGACCCTCCTCCTTGAAAATATGACGTTCGGCCACTAAGCGAGTTTTATGGAGCGGTCCAAAACCGCATGTCTGTTCCGTCGATATCGAATGAAATGCTACACTCGGTTCCTCTGGCAGTTGTCCTAACGGCAATCGATCCGGAGCGCGATGCGGTCCTGGAATGCCTGGAAGAGCGCGAGCCTGCTCTCGGCGTAACCGTGCCAGGACAAAGCGGTGTGTTTCGCATCGACGAGAAGCGGGCCTGGAAGATTGTAGTCCTTCAAACCAGACCTGGAAATGAGCCAGCAAGCGACTGCACAACCAAGGCGATTGAAGCGCTTCGACCGACAATTATCCTTTTCATTGGTACAGCCGGTGGTCTGTCGGAGAAAGTCAAACTCGGCGATGTCATTATTGTCGAACAGGTCTTTAACTACGAGTCGGGGCGCATGATTGGTAACAGTTTTCAACCGGCTCCTGACGTGTATAGATCCAGCTATGAATTACTTACTGCTGCAAATCGCATTAATACGAAGAATGGTGGTTTTCCGGTTCAGGTCGGTACAATCGCCTCTGGCGAAAAAGTACTGACGCAGATGTCTGCAGAAGACGTGGCATGGATAAAGGCCCTGCTTTATGTTAAAACACTCGCGGTTGATACCGAAACACACGGCTTTCTAAAAGCTGCTCACGCCCATAGTGGCCAAGTGATGGCCATCGCCATTCGCGGGATTTCTGATCTTATTGAGGGTGACAAGAGAATTGTCAATGCTCAAGGCAGTAAAGAGCTGGCGTGCCGCAATGCCAGCGCCTTCGCTTTCGAGCTATTAACCCAGATCTATGATGGACATGCGCGGCGCTTGCGAACCGGCTTTGGAAATATCTACGATCGCAACAGGCAGTTCGTCGGTCGCAAGGGCGAGCTAGATCGACTTCGTGAAGCCCTCAGCACCGACCGTGTGGACGTACTTACCGTTCTTCACGGTCTTGGGGGTATGGGAAAAACAGAACTCGCGATCGAATACGCGCACAAGTATGCGCACGAATACGGTGGTGGACGCTGGCAAGTGCTCTGCGAGGGTAAGAAAGACCTCCGCGCGGCACTTGCTGAGCTGGCTGAGCCGTTGGGAATACAGTTTACCGACTACGAGAACGGCGACGAGAACCGCAAGTTTCACCGTGTGCTGGCCGAACTCCGCCGCCTGACCGAGGCCACTGAGCCACACCAATGTTTGCTGCTTCTTGACAACGTGGATAGGCCAGCTCTTCTCGAACCAGCGCAGATACAGTTCTTGCCTAGTGCCGACTGGCTACATGTGATCGCTACGACGCAGCTTGGCGAGAACGAACTCTACAAGACTCACCAAGATCGCTCCTTCGTGCCCGTAGACGAACTCCCCGAGGCAGAAGCTCTTGCACTGATCGAAAACTACCAACCGAACCATCAATTCCGCGATGATGTTGAGCGCGAATCGGCGCGGGAAATCGTTACCCTCTTGGGGCGGTTTACGCTCGCGGTCGAGACCGCAGCAGTTTATTTGGGGCATTTCGCTGCCGACGTTAACTGCGCGGCGTTTCTGGCGCGCTTGAAGAAAGAAGGCTTGAAAGGACTGGAGCTGGCAGCCGGAGAGAGCAACGAAGGTGTCCGCCATGGGGAAAAACGCGTGAGTGCTACCCTCGGACCGATGTTGCAACGTCTGAATAAACCCACGAGACTCGCGCTCACATATGCGGTACTTCTTCCTGCCGATCAAATACCGCTGCCTTGGATTCGGGCATTGGTGGGTAGGAAGTACCCCGAGTTCGGAAAGGACGCCGAGCCAGGACATACAAACCCATGGATGGATCTCTTACGCACCCTCTTCAGTCTTCGCCTGTTGAAAGTCACCGGGGTTAATGACGCCGAGGGACAGCCGCTCGTCGTGCGGATGCATTGGCTAGTCCAACAATGCGTTTCTGACACGCATCGCTGGGGATTCGTTCGACGTCTCCTCGATGGATTGTATCGGATTCTATCGAAGATCACCCGGAAGTGGATAACCTCACTGTCGCCACGAGTCTTTGCTGTTCACAGTCACGTGTTCAAGCGATCCGTATGGCTTTGCAAAAAGGAATGGCCAGAACGCGCAGACTGTTGGGAGATCGAGCCGATCAATCAATTCACACTTTGCCTTCTAGACAAAGGTGGTCGCTACGGTCTTAACTTCGCTATCCTAATCGGCCATGTTCTATTTCGCGTCGGGCGCTATGCCGATGCAACGCAATTATATCGCAAAGCATTACAGGTTTCGGAGACTTTGTTCGGGCCTGAAGCCAGAACGTCGCTCGCATTTGCGGGAAACTTGGCAAGTGCGCTTGAAAAACATCAAGGCGACTTCGCCGCCGCGGTCGGAGAACATCAGCGTGTTATGCAAGCTGTGATGAGGCGATCTGGCGCGAACAACCCGCAGACCCTAACGCGCGCAAACAACTTGGGCACGGCCCTCTTGGAGCAAGGAAAAGTTTCGGATGCGGAGCCTCTGCTTCGAAATGCGCTTCTATCATGCGTGAAAGTATATGGTCCTGACCACCGGGATACTCTAATTGCCCTAAACAGCTTTGCATGTGTGCTAGAGCGCAAGGGGGATCTCGGAGCCGCTGAATCTCTCTTCCGGCGAGCGGTCGAGACTGGCGAGCGACTGTGGGGGCCCGAGAATCCCGCCACGTTGGTGTGGGTGAACAATCTCGCTGGGCTGCTTCAGGCCAAGGGCGATCTTTCGGAAGCCGAGCGGCTGTTTCGTCAAGCATTTGAGACTGGCGAGCGGGTGTTGGGGCCTGAGAGTCCAGACACGCTGATCTGGCTGAACAATCTTGCCGGACTATTAGCAATGAAGGGGGAGAAAGGGGGCCTTGCCGAAGCCGAATTGCACTATCGTAGAGTGTGTGAGACCGCGAAGCGCGTCTTAGGGACACACCATCCAACTACAATTGGTTGGCTAGGCAATCTTGCTGGCGTCTTAGAGGCCAAGCGCGACCTCAGTGGAGCCGAGCTTGTCTATCGAGACATTTTGGACTATCGCACACGCCGTTTCGGCCCCGAAGGTGCGGAGACCGTCGCAACTGCCAACACGCTCGCAAAGCTGCTTGAAGCTAAGGGTGATTTCGACGCGGCGGAAACGGAATACCAAAGAATACTAAAGCAATCGCCAACAGATTTTGTTGCTCTAGGCAATTATGCGTTTTTTCTTCAGAACGTGCGAAGGGATTTCGATTCTGCTCAGGTTCTCTACCTGCGAGCCCTGCAAGCGGACCAACAGGATGCCGTCAATCACGCGAACTACGCCGGTCTGTGCTTAGTCTCGGGCAAAGACAAGTGGGATGAGGCGCATGCGCATCTCTTTGAGGCTTGGAGCTTGAGACCTCCGCAGCCTGACCGATTCACGGCGC
>JBIOWO010000330.1:0-14272 GCA_044868555.1 Lacipirellulaceae bacterium
ACGGCCCGGCTCGATATCCGCAACAACGTGGTCTACAACTGGGGCCATCGCACGACCGACGGCGGTGCGATGCAGGTGAATTTTGTCAACAACTACTACAAGCCGGGCCCCTCGTCGCGGGTGTTCCACGTGTTGATGCCGGAGCGCAACAACATCCAGGGTTTCGGGCCGCAGGACTACTTCGTCGCTGGCAACGTGATGGAAGGCAAGTACGGGGCCGACGAGCCGCTGGCCGGCGTGAAAGCGCCGCGCAACGAGCCGTTGGAGAACTTTCTCGTCAACGAGCCATTCTTCGAACCGTATGTAACGACCCAATCGGCCGCCGAAGCATACGAGAACGTGCTGGCCGACGTCGGCTGCAACGTGCCGACGCTGGACGACCACGACCGCCGCGTGATCGAAGAGACTCGCAGCGGCACGACGACGTTCAAGGGCAGCATCTCCGGCATGCCGGGGCTGCCCGATTCGCAAGCCGACGTCGGCGGTTGGGACGATTATCCCGAAGATCACCGCCCGGCCGACTGGGACACCGACAACGACGGCATGCCGAGCGAGTGGGAGAGGCAGCACGGCTTGAATCCGGCCGATGCGGCCGACGGCAATCTCGACGCCAACGGCGACGGGTTTACAAATCTTGAAGAGTATCTCAATGGCATCGTGTCTTCATCCGACCAGCGCGGATGAGCACCTTTTTGCTCTTCGGGTTTTCCATCTTTCGGCCGATGAGATAGAATTGGTGTAGACGATTCTTTCTTCAACCGGTGTATGCTCAGTCTATGTCAGCAAGTCTCCTGCCGCCTACAGAATTGCCGGGAAAAGGGTCGGATGAGGGTGCGCCGGATCGGTGCGTCGCCGTCTGGCTGGATCTGATGCGCACGTGTGATAGATTCTTGTTAGCTGGGTTGCGAGCCGAAGTTGGTCCTGACGGCGATGTTCATGCCGCCTACCGAAAGTGGTACGCTGAGTGGTGTAAAGACCACGATCGTGCGGTGATTCGTATGCTTACCAGGTTAGAGGGAACAGGGAGCCAGGGTGTCGACCGAAGCCATCATCAAGACGCTTGACCATGCTTGGAAGACGCTTGAGCCATTAAATGCACCGATGGCGGTAATGGGTGGCTTGGCGCTCGTGAGATGGAAGCGGTTTCGCGCGACCAAGGATGTCGATCTGCTGGTTGACCCGGGCGATACGCCGGTCGAGGAGTTAATCCGCCGATTGCAACACGCCGGTTTTCGATCGAAGCGCAGTGATCCGTTGATCCACTTGCAGGACGCCGAATTTGTCCAGCTTTGGTATGAACCGCCAGACACGTTCATCGACGTCCAAGTGGATTTCATGCTGGCTCGAACGCCGCTCCAGAAAGAGGCCATCGCTCGACGCGTACGCCTCCCGGCGACCGAGCTGGGCGTCGATGCAGCCGTCGTTTCCTGCGAGGATCTCATACTGCTCAAGTTGTGTGCCGGTCGTCTGATCGACCGGGCCGATGCTGTCGATTTGTTGCGCGCCAATCGCGCGTCCCTCGGCATTGATTATTTGCTGCGCTGGTGTGGGCAACTTGACCTGCTCGACGAGTTTGTTGCGATCTGGGCCGAAGCCCTTCCTGCCGAACAGTTTCCCACAGTTGAAAACTAACGGCTAACCATCGCGAATTGCTTGTTCTCATCATGAGGCCAATTGTTGCTTTCTCTTGGGCTTGCTTGACGCTCTGGGGATCGAGCCACGCTAACTCAGCCGTAGCGCAACCGCTCATTCTCAATCCGGCCGAATACGCGCATTACGTGGCCGACTTCAATGCGCAAGACGCGAAGCCGGTTGAGAACCTCATTCCCAACGCGTCCGCGTGGGAGTGGATGGCCGGCAATGTGCCTTTGTTCGATTGCCCGGACAAACAGTTCGAGCAGACGTATTACTTTCGCTGGTGGACGTTTCGCAAGCACATTCGCCAGACGCCCGATGGTCGCGTGATCACGGAGTTTCTCGCGCCGGTGAACCATGCCGGGCCGCACAATACGATTTCCTGCGCGTTCGGGCACCACCTTGCGGAGGGTCGTTGGCTACGCGATCAGAAGCCGCTCGATGAATACGCGCGGTTCTGGTTTCGCTCGGGCCCTGGTGGCACGCCGGCGGCGCACTTTCACAAATACAGCAGTTGGGCCGCGAGCGCGCTGTATGACCGATATCTCGTGACGCTGGATCGTGATTTTGTGGTCGACTTGCTGAATGACCTGATTGCCGACTACGCCGTGTGGGAAGCGGAGCGTGGCCGGCCCGAGGGCTTGTTCTGGCAATACGATGTTCGTGACGGCATGGAGGAATCGATCTCCGGCAGCCGCACGGCAAAGAACATTCGGCCGACGATCAACAGCTACATGGCGGCCAATGCGCGTGCGATCAGCCGGATCGCTGCGCTGGCCGATCGCTCGGACGTGGCCGACAGCTTCGCGACTAAATCGGATGAGCTGCGCAGCAAGATGAGCGCCGCGCTGTGGGACCCGGAGGCCGAGTTCTTCAAGGTGCGATTCGAGGACGGCCCCCTCTCCGACGCCCGCGAGGCAATTGGATTTATTCCATGGATGTTCGATTTGGCGGAGCCGGAGCAGGTCGTTGCCTGGCGCGAGATCAAGGACCCGGCCGGGTTCGTTGCGCCCTGCGGCCTGACCACGGCCGAGCGCCGCCACGCCGACTTCCGCACGCACGGCACCGGCACGTGCGAATGGGACGGAGCCGTGTGGCCGTTCGCGACCAGCCAGACGCTGACCGGTCTGGCACGCGTGCTGCGCGGTCCCGCGCAGCCGTTCGTCACGCGCCGCGACTACTTCGATCAACTTCTCACCTTTGCCCGCGCCCATCAGCTAAACGGCAAGCCGCATATCGGGGAGTATCACGACGAGCTCACCGGCGCGTGGCTGATCACTGGCCCCAAGGCCGAGCGCAGCCGCCACTACAATCACTCGACGTTTTGCGACCTGGTCATCAGCGGCCTGGTGGGCCTGGTGCCGCGGGCCGACGACACGATCGAAGTCGATCCGTTGCTGCCGGCCGACATCGAAAACGGCAAGCCAGCTTGGGACTGGTTCTGCCTCGATGGCGTACCCTACCACGGCCGCAACGTGACCATCGTCTGGGACCGCGACGGCACGCACTACCAGCGCGGCGCGGGGCTCAGCACATGGGTCGATGGGGCCCAGGTCGCGCACTCGCCGACCATGCAGCGAGTCACCGGGCATCTGCCGAAGCCGTCCTCGCGCGCTCCACGATAAGCAACTTGAAGTGGTACATTGATTGCACTGTCGAATAGCGTGACGGATGCGGCCGCACGAAGATCAGGTGCGTCAGGTTGCCGTGGATTGTCGTAACCCTGCGAAGGCCAGGTTTTCGCATCTTCCCTGGTCCGAGGAAACGTTCGATCATTCGTTCTTTGGATTGAATTGATCGAATCGATGACACGGCAAGACGCGGCCGCAACCGTCACTTTTTTTCGTCAAGACGTCTAAGTCGTTGCGGGCGACGGCTCTTCGGAGACGAGCAGCTCGGTCGACACCTTGCCGTTTTTCATGAACACGGCGAGCGGATAGAGGACGCCCAGCGCCGGTAGCGGATCGTTCCAACGCCACACGTCGGAGACCGTGCCGCGGTGGTCGTCGAGCAGCTTGCGGGCATGTTCCCACCGCTCCCGCATGTTGATGGCCTTGGGTAGATTGCGGAAGAAGTCGTGGAGCGCGGCAATTCGATTGCCTGCATGGTTTTTCGCTCGCAGCTCTTGGTAGGCTTTGTGAAGCGCATCCATTTTCGTGTTATCGCTCACAATCTCCTCGAGCGTTGCGAGCATTGCCATCACGGGCGTTTCGGTTTTTACGTCGGAGTCGTGCGAATCGACTGGCGCGACCGTGCCATCGACCGCCAGTCGGTAGAGCAGGTACGGATAATCCCAGCCCGACTCGACCGATTGTGGCAGCCCGCCCCAGAATCGTGGATTGACTTCGATCAAGAGTGGCTCGCGTGCCACTGGCTCCGCCAGTGTCCCGCCGTCCCAGCGATAATCGATTTCCGCCACGCCGTGCCAGCCGAGGCTGCTCAGCAGTTTTGCGCCCGTTGTTTCCATCGCCGGCGATCGCACGGTCTCGCGCAGCACTCCCGTGCCGCTCTTCACCGGGTAGGTCCGCAGGTTGTGATAGGTCATGGTGGCCCGCGACTGGCCGTGGTCGAACAGGAACGTCGTGCAGTAATCGTCGCCCGGCACGGAAGCCTGCAACAGCGGGTATTCGTCCGCCCCCAGGTGAAACCGCCTCGTAAATTCGTCCGCCGCCGCGACCGCTTCCGCCGCGCTACGGACCTGCTTCACGCCGACCGCCGCCGCCGATCGCCGCACTTTCACGAATGCCGGATACGCGAACTTCTCCGCCGCCGAGCGAAACTCGTCCGCCGAATCGGCGACGACAGTTTCGGGAATCGGCAGCCCGCGCTGCTGGCACAACCGAGCCAGCGATCCCTTGTCGTCGACCTGCAGGATCTGCTCGATCGTTGGGATGGCCATCTTGATGAGCGGCTCGAACCGGGCCCGGTTCCGGGCGATGACGTACGTTTCCTTGTGAAACGGCATCAGCACGTAGTCCTGCCCCGGCACTGCGTATTGATGAATGATCTCCTCGAGCTTTGCCAGAAAGCCGGCCGGATCGCGGTCGGGACTCGGATAGATGAAGCTGGCGATGGTGTACTTCGAAAAGCTGGTCGGCGAACAGGCGTACTCATCGCCGGCAATCACTTCGATGCCGCGCCGCCCCAGGCTCCGCGCCGCGGCCAGGGCGTTCCAGCCGCGGGAAAAGGTCAAGATGGCTCGCATGGCTTGGCCCTTTATGACTCGTGTTCGATGCCGAATCGGTCACGGCAACTACGCGAGAGCACCAACGAGTGGCATGTCGCCATTCGGCTCTAAGTCGAGCGACATTTGTCCACCGTCGAAGACCGCAGTGAAGAAGTCGAGAAACCCCTGGTGACCGACCACAAGCGTCTCCGGCTCAGCATCGGGAAAATCGAAAAACTGCACACGAGCCTGCCAACGGAGCATGAACTTGCCTTCGGCAATCTCTAATTGAACGTCGGCAAATGATAATACAATCTGTTGTCCACCGAATGCGGTCGCGCCCGGTCCTTTGGCTTTCTGCGTGGTGATGTTTAACTCGCGAGCGATCGAGAGTGGCAGAATCGTATTGTCCGCACCTGTATCGACCAATGCCATATGCACAGTCGATCCACTCGCTCCGTAAATGCGCAACGGAACCTCCGGACGAAAGATAACGACCTCTTCGCCACTATCCGGAGCAGGAGAAAGAAATGCCGAATAGGGAAATCTCATACACCGCCAACAAACGGCCCGCGAGGGACCTGTTGAAGAATTGGCTCAGGATGACCGGCGGCAATCGCCTCGCGGCGGACCCACGACATTTCCGAACCGTGGGCGACGATTTCGTGGTGGTTGGCGTCCCACGCGATCCATTGACCGGCGTATTCCGATGGAATCGGCTTGGGGCGGCCCGGATACTTGTCCGCAAACTCCTCTATTGTCATGGCCATGGTAATCTCCTAGCGCCGCGCCTGGCGAAGTGCGTGCTTCTCTGCTTCAAACAGTTCGGCTGCCTCATCCTCACTAAGCCCGGAAGCGGCGAACGCTTCGCGAACCGGACGCAGCAACTCGTCAAGTGCTACGTTCTGGTTTGCGAGCACGTCGTCGGATTCAGCCGTCGGCGCAGCATCTACCGTTAGCTTCACCCGCACTTTATCCGGCAGCGACAAAGGCGTCAGCGGCTTAAATACTCCGTCATCGTAAATCGCATCGACTTGCTGGCTCATACCTTGAGGTTATCATAGACTGGAGCGAAATGCCACGGGAGTCTTGCGCATGACCGATAACGATAACCATTTGCCACCACCTGTCGTTCCACCGTCGAACGATTCACTAGGCGAGGCCGCGCCGCCAGGCGACGCGGCGATTTCGCGCGAAGTACTGAAGGCGGCGCACACCGCTTTCAAGAAACGTTGGAAGTTGACGCGGCTCGATTACGAATCGCGGATCGGCCGCGGGCCGCTAAGTGCTGGTTCGAAATCCGCGATCGTCGGCATCGAAGGGCCCCGAGAGTTTCCCCGGGCCGTGTGGGAAGAACTCGTCCGAGAGGGCCGTCTCAAGCACGCCGGCTCGGGATTGTATGCTATGCCGAACTGAACGACGACAAACTCCACGACGCGGCCCATCCGTCGGCATCCGCTGCATTCTTGGGATGGTGTATAATCGGCCAGCATGGCTAGCCCGCGCTTGATACATGTCCTGACAATTGCCGTATTGATCCTGCTTGGGTTCATAGGGCTCTCCATTGTTGTCAGACAGTTCGTGATTCGTCCGCCGTTCTTAATCGTCCTGGAACCGACCGCCGGAACCACGGTCGTGCAGTTTATCCAGCCGATGGGATTCGACGGCAGAATGAGCGTGTCACCGATGTTCAAGATAAACAAGACGATTTCACAACCGTTTCAAGCCGCACTGTCGTCCCGCCATGTGACGATTCCGAGTGCCGTCATAGAGCATGGTGACACGACAATTTTGCCGGGTGATTTCCGCATTCGGTTCGGCAATGACGTTTTCGTTGTCATGTCGCACCGCATCGTGGCGAACGGCCAGGATTACAACTGGCTTGAACAACCAGCCACATCCGAGGAAACAATCGACGTGTCACAGCAGCCGACCGCTAACTAAGAATGGTGTCCACGTCACTACACCAGAATCTCGCTTACCACTTTCCCCGCCACGTCCGTCAGCCGGAAGTCGCGGCCTTGGTAGCGGTAGGTGAGGCGTTCGTGGTCGATGCCCATCAGATGCAGCATCGTGGCGTGCAGGTCGTGAACGTGGACGATGTTGTCGACGGCGTAGTAGCCGAGCTCGTCGGTCGCGCCGTGACTGATGCCGGGCCGAATGCCGCCGCCGGCTAGCCACATCGAGAAGCCGCGGATGTGGTGGTCGCGGCCGGCGTTCGCGGAGTTCACGTCGTTCTGGGCCATCGGCGTGCGGCCGAATTCGCCGCCCCAGACCACCAGCGTGTCGTCGAGCATGCCGCGCTGCTTCAGGTCGCCGATGAGTGCGGCCGTGGGCCGATCGGCGCTCTGGCACAGCTCGGTGATGTGTTTTTTGAGGCCGTCGTGGAAATCCCAGTCGCGGTGGTAGAGATGAATGAACCGCACGCCGCGCTCGGCCAGGCGGCGAGCGAGCAGGCAGTTGTAGGCAAACGAGCCGTCCGGCCCGGCCACGCCGTACATGTCGAGCACACTTTGCGGCTCGTCGCTGATGTCGACCAGCTTGGGCACGCTCATCTGCATGCGGAAGGCCAGCTCGTACTGGGCGATCCGCGTGGCGATCTCCGGATTGTGCTCGGTTGTGTCGCGGTGTCCATTGAGCTGGTTCACGGTCGAGACGACGTCATCCTGCCGCGCTCGATCGACTCCCGGCGGGTTGCCGACGTAGTGCACCGGGTCGCCGGTCGAGTAGAACCGCACGCCCTGGTACTTCCCGGGCAGAAAGCCGCTGTGCCACTGTCGCGACGAAACGGGCTGCGGCGAGCGCGTGCCGGCACGGCTGGTGAGCACGACAAAGCCGGGCAGGTCGTCGCACTCGCTGCCCAGCCCGTACGTCACCCACGAGCCCATGCTGGGCCGGCCCGAGATGCTCGTGCCCGTGTTCATGAATGTGTGGGCCGGGTCGTGGTTGATCTGCTCGGTCTGCATCGAGCGGATGATGCAGATGTCGTCGGCGATGGTGGCGGTGTGAGGCAGGAAATCGCTGATCGCCTGGCCCGATTTGCCGTGCCTGCGAAACCTCGCCTGCGGCCCGAAGCACAGCAGCGCCTTATTCTGCAACTGGGCGATCGGCTGACCCTTGGTGAACGACTCGGGCATTGGCGAGCCGTGCATGGCGGCCAGCTTGGGCTTCTCGTCGAACAATTCGAGGTGCGAGGGCCCGCCGGCCATGCACAGGAAGATCACGCGCTTGGCCTTCGGTGCGAAGTGGAGCGGATTGACGGCGCCCAAGCCGAGCGGCGGCCTGGCGGCGGCGCCCCATACAGCGCCCGGCAGCAGGTTCGCCAGCGCCATCGTGCCCAATCCGAGCGATGCCTGGCCGAGAAACGTGCGGCGGGCGAGCAAGTCGTTGTGGATATGGAGGTCGTCCATCGTCTACTTGGCAATTGCTCGTATTATTTCACCACGGAGTGCACAGAGGGCACGGAGAATGCGGAAAATTCTTGAACAGGAGGAAGCAGAGGGAACAGAGAAATGCAACTCTGTTACCTCCGTTTCCTCCTGTTCAATCATTCCTCTTGGCTTCATATTCTCTGTGTACTCTGTGCACTCTGTGGTGAGTATAAATACTGTCTAATTTCGTGTGATCGTTTCGTTGAGGTTCAACAGCACGCGGCTGACGGAGGTCCAGGCAGCCAATTCGGCGGGGGCGACTTCCGGCGAGCGCGGCGAAATGCCGATCGACGTGATTGCGTCGGCCGCGGTGCCCGTGGCAAGCTGGGCGCGATGTTTTTCCAATAGCTGAGCCAGCAGCTTGGCCTCGGTGGCGTCCGGCTCGCGGCCCAGCACGCGCCGCCAGATCCAGCGGATGCGCTCCACGTCATCCTGCGGGGCCTCGGCAATTGCCTTGGCCGCCAGCGCCCGCGCTGCTTCCACGAAGCTCGGATCGTTCAACAGCACCAGTGCGGCGGTCGGCGTGTTGGAGATCGGCCGGTCGGCCGCGCACTCTTCGCGGCTCGGCGCGTCGAACGCCATCAGCCACGGGTGCAGGAACTGCCGCTGCCAATGCACGTATACGGCCCGCCGGAATTGGTCTTCACCCGTCGAGGCCGTGTAGCCCCGCTCGGGAAAATTCAGCGAGGCGTAGTATCCGTCCGGTTGATACGGCCGCACGATGTCGCCGCCCACTTTGCGCACCAACAGGCCGCTGACAGCGAGCGCGTTGTCGCGAATCTGCTCGGCCTCGAAGCGAAACCGCGACTGCCGGGCGGCGAGCCGATTGTCGGGATCGATCGCCTCCAGCTCCGGCCGCGGCAGCGACGATTGCCGATACGCATTGGCAGTCACCAGCAGGCGGACCATGTGCTTGATGTCCCAGCCACTGTCCATGAATTCGACGGCGAGCCAATCGAGCAGCTCCTGGTGGGGCGGCGGTTCGCTCCGCGAGCCCATGTCGATGAGCACCTTCGACAGGCCGACGCCGTAGTACATCTTCCACAACCGATTCACGACGACGCGGGCGGCGAGCGGATTGTCGCGCGACACGGTCCACTTAGCCAGGTCAAGACGGTTCGGGCGGCGGGTGGCACGCTCAGAGCCTCCGGCGATGGGCGTGGTGAGCGCCGCCTCAGCCACGCCCTTCGCTTGGGGCTCAGGGCGTGCCACTCGCTGATCGTCGATTTCGATTTGCTTCATGAAGTGCGGCGTGTGCGGCTCGACCACCTGGCCCGACATGTCCAGGAAATTGCCGCGGGGCAGAATGCGTATCTCGCGAGGCGGCACCGCCTCGGTGACCAGCGTCGGCACGAACTGGCCTTCCAGGTCGACGCGCTGGCGCTTGAGCCGGATCAGGCGGGCCCGGCGCTTCTCCCAGTCGCCCTTGAGCGGGCCGGCCAGCGACTCGTCGAGCTTGGCGATCTGGGCGTCGAGCTTTTGCATTTGCTCGTACACCGGCAGGGTCCAGGCGAACATCTCCGGCGGCCGCTGCGTGACCAACGAGTTGTCGGCCGCGCCCTCGAACGAGCCGTACTTGTCGACGTCGGCGAAGAACGCCTGCAGACTGTAGTGATCTTCCGTGGTGAACGGATCGAATTTGTGATCGTGACATTCGCAGCAGCCCATCGACGCAGCCAGCCACACTTCGCTGTAATTCCGCACGCGGTCGGCCAGCATCTTCGCCCGATACTCGGCGTCCTGCGCTCCGCCTTCGTGCGTGGTTTGCAGCACGCGGTTGTAGCCGGTGGCGATCCGCTGCCACATGGTCGGATTGGACAGCAGGTCGCCCGCCAACTGCTCGATCGTGAACTGGTTGAACGGCAAATTGTCGTTGAACGATTTGATGACATAGTCGCGGTAGGGCGTGATGCGATGGTCCTGGTCGCCGTGGTAGCCGACCGTGTCGGCAAACCGCACCAGATCGAACCACCAGGTGGCCATCCGCTCGCCGAACGCCGGGGAAGCGAGTAATTTGTCGACCAGCTGTTCGTAGGCATCGGGCCGCTTGTCGGCGATGAACTCATCGAGCTCGGCGGGCGTGGGCGGCAGGCCGGTGAGATCGAAATACAAGCGGCGGGCGAGCGTGATCCGGTCGGCTGCGGGCGACGGCGTCGCGCCCCGTGCTTGCATCTTCGCGAGCAATAGGCGATCAATATCGTTGCGCGGCGCAATGGGTGGCTGGGGTGGAGGCCCGGCCGAGCCCCCAGTTTCTTGTGCAATTGGGGGCTCGAGGGCACCGTCGCGCAGCGATGGTCTGCTCGACCCCAGCCACCCGACGTCAGACACTTTCGGGCGCTGGGGCGGAATGTAAGCCCAGTGCGGCTCGTACTTGGCGCCCGCGTTGATCCAGTTCCGCAGTAGCTCGACCTGCGCCGGCGTGAGCGGGGGCTTCTTGGATTCGCGGGGCGGCATCCGCACGTCGGGATCGTCGCTGGCTACGCGGCTGATCAATTCGCTGCTGTCGGCATCGCCCGGCACGATGGCCCAGTCGGTGGCTCCCTCCGGCGTATCCAGCCGCAAGTCGGCCTTCCGCGCGCCGGAGTCCGGGCCGTGGCAGGTGTAGCACCGCTCGGAGAGAATCGGCCGGATGTCGCGATTGAAACTGGGAACATCGGCCGCGGCCGCGAGCGAGCCGCCGAGCAGGACGAGGCACAAGGATAACCGCAGCGCAACCACAATAGAACCTGCCCGCGCGAGGTGAACTGGAAGGTGCAAGCGACGAGCGGCGAGCTACGAGTGGCGAATAGTCAGATTTCTTTCTCGTCGCTCGCCACTCGCCGCTCGCCGCTCCTCCAGTATCGTTCACGCCCTCAATCGGAGCAAGGAGTTCGGAGTGTGCGCGCATTAGGCAGTTGACATGCGCCGCCGGCTGATTTTTGCGCAAAAATACGGCAAATTTACCGCCAAAATTGCGTACACGCGATGTGCGGTAGCTGAGTGTGACAGGCGGGCAGCTTGCCAGACGTATGGTGCCGAAGGTGGCCAAAAATAGTTGCTGAAGTCGCTTCGCGTTTCTGCTAAGGTCGATGCTGCAAACAATTGCACTTGCTCTTTGACAACTGAAAAGACGCAACCGGATGCTAGCGCGTCGCAGCTGATCTGATCAGCCGTTGGGCGCTAGCCCACGGTTTCGAAACTCGTTCTGTCCGCAATTGGCTCGCGGCCAGGAAGGATCGCACTGCGCGCATCAACTCATCAAGGTTTCGCGCGGCCGCACGACGTCGAAGCGATGAATAACGCCTCACCCCGGGGGGATTTTGTCCACCCCCCGAGGCGAAACCCAGCGACTATCGCCTCACTGCCACTCTCGAACCTAGGGGCCACCAACGATTTGCGACCGCGAGGTGAGGCGAAATCGGCCGAATTTCGCCTCGCCGAAAAAAGAAAAAAATTTAGTGGGCCGAAATTCACGTCACGCGCGGCCAACTTCGTCCGTCGGCGGCTAAAAAACTTCTGAGTGGTCATCCAGCTTTTGCCAGGCTGCGATCTGACCCATCGTGTCGTAAGTTCTCAGACCCGGCGGCGGCGAAGGACGAGCGCGCGCCCGTCAGTTCAGGACTCGTTGAAGCGTGCGAGTGGCTGGCAGGCGTTCTGGCGGATGGACCTGTGCCGGCGGTTCGGATCAAGCGCCAGGCCGCGAACGAAGGCATCGCCCACCGCACGTTGTGGCGGGCCAAAGGCCTCACAAAGGTCGTCGCCGCCCGCCACGGCAAACCCGGCCCAGGCTCCAGCTACGTTTGGCAGCTGCCTGCGGCGACCAGCACCTGAAACCTTGGCACAGTACTCGGGTTCGCGTGTCAAATGTCTTGCGGTACACTGGTCGTCGATCCGCTCAAGTCTAGCGTTTCTGGTTCTACAAATCGCCGAGGAGTTCATGTATGACAGGGTTCATGCCAATGGCGCCCTTCCTTGGAGTGTGGATCGTTCTGATTTTAGCGCAGCCGGGAATCGGTGAGGAATCGCCGTCGAAAAGCAGAACGAAAAATCGCTACGCCGAACTGATTTCGCAACTTGCTAGCCCAAACAAAGCGCCGACGACCAAAAATGGCGCTGATTCGTCGATCAAGTTTCAGTTGGACTACGATGTCAAAGCGCAACAACGAATTCAAGCAGCACGCCAGGCTCTTTACGACGACATCGAGAACGCCCTCCCTTATCTCGCTCAGGCGTTCGACGATAAGCGCTACTGCATGACCATCAATTGGGCTGACGGCGATGCCTACTATAACGAGTCGGTTGGTGATATCTGCCGCGACGTAGTTGCGTCTCGGCTGGAGATCTATCGAGATGAAATTGGCTTCAACGATGCGGCACAGTGGAACCGTTACAACTTTCCCATTACAAAGGAATGGTTGGAGAAGCGAAAGGGCCGCAGCCTCGCGGAACTGCAGGTTGAGGCGATCCAGTGGGCAATTGATCGCAGTAGGAATGAGTCCCGCGAGTGGCACCGGCTTTCCGATGAGGAAATTGCTGCATTGCAGAAACTCCGCGCTGCAATCGCCAAGTCGGGAAAACCAGCTAAACCGCAGAGGTTGAGAATGCTGCGAATGGTAACACGTGATCAGTAGCTCGTTTCGAATCACCTAGCCAGGCGCCACAGTAGCCCCGCCAGCCGAACGGCCAATTTGGCGTTTCTCCCTCGGCAGCGGTATACTGGTCGTCAATCCGCTCACATGAGAGCGTGCAGCTGCGCTTTGTCGTCAGGCGGCAGTCTTCACGCTGCATTGCCTGGTCTATATTATGGTGGATAGATAGCGTGCCAAGAAAAATCCGCGAGTTGGTTAAAGAGCTACGGGACGCGGGTTTCACGCTTGTGCCTGGCGCTGGAAAGGGGTCGCATCGAAAATTCACGCACGCGAACTACGAGGGGGCCGTGACCCTCAGCGGTCAGTACGGTGATGATGCCAAGAAATATCAAGAGAAACAAGTGAAGCGCGCTATCGAGGAAGTGGAAAGATGAAACCAATCGACGCGTACCATCGGTGGGTTGAATGGAGCGACGAGGACCAAGTTTACATTGGCAAGTGTCCCGATCTGATCACGGGAATTCATGGCGACGATCCGGTCGAGGTTTACAAGGAACTTGCGGAAGTCGTTCAAGAGATCATCGATCACTTTCAACAAACCGGACGGGAACTTCCAGCCGCGCGAACGCGGCCGATGATGGAAGTATCCTAGCCGTTCCAAGGCACGGCCGCCTGACAAGTCGCTGTAGCTAACGCGCCAGCTCAACGGCGAGTTTGGCGTTTCTCCGGCGCAGCGGCATACTGGACTGCGATCCGGAGAAATGAGGGCGGGCACCTGAGTTTGATCGTACGACCTTTTCAATCGGCTTATTGAAGACTTTCCTCAATTTGCCCGGCTGATACGGGTTTTTTCCATCGAGTAACACGTTCGGAGGGGGCGAACGCTTTGAAAACCACGGAGTATTTCCGGTACATCAGGACGAGGCCGGACCGGGCACGTATACTTGATGAGTGGATAACGGCTGCTATTGAGCGGCCAGTTCGTGAAGAGCGGCAATCGGACGGCCGAATTCGTCGATGGACGTTCGTCGATGCGGAATCAAGATACCTGCGAGTCATTGTGTTAGATGACGGCGAGACGGTGCACAACGCTTTTTTCGATCGTAACTTCAAGCCATGAACATCAAATACTTTCGAGAGACTGATACGGCACTGCTTGAGTTCTCCAATCGGCCGGTCGATGAGACTCGGGAGATCAGCGAAAATATCTACGTCGAATTGGACAGGGATGGCAATCTAGTCAGCATGACAATTGAGCACGCGCAGGCGGCGGCAAGCCTTCCTAGTGTGAACGTCGAGGAAATTGAGCAAGGCGTGTCCTAACCGTGCGCGATGAGGTGCCTAGCAAGGCCCTGTAAGAAATCTTGTGTCAGCTAGCAAGAAGCGTGTAGGTATAATACCCCATTCTTGCAGAAGGAGACTGACGCATGGATTCTGTACTGCAATCGCGGGCCGAGGAGTTGGCTCAGGAA
>JBIOWO010000331.1:0-18951 GCA_044868555.1 Lacipirellulaceae bacterium
TCACCTACTCACCTACTCACCTACTCACCTACTCACCTACTCACCTACTCACCGACTCACCCACTCACCTACTCACCCACTCACCCACTCACGCCTTCAACACTCGCCCGATCAGCGCCCCAATCATCGTGTCCTGATTCTGCACCATCCGCGTGTTGGCTTCGAACGCCCGCGTAGTTTCGATCATCGCCAGCATCTGCCGCACCGGGCTGGCGCCGGACACTTCCAAATAACCCTGGCGCAAATTGCGCTCCTCCAACGGCACTGGCTTTACTCGGCCCAGCGGCTCGTACAGGTTGTTGCCCACCTTGATCAGGTGGTCGAGCGTATCGGGCTCCGACAGACCCAGGGCAAACACGGTACCCGACTGCGATATGAAGCCGTCCTGAGAGACTGTCCACGGCGCGAAGTTGTCCATCTCGATCAGGCTGCCCGACTGGTCGAGCACCGGCCGCTGGCCGTTCTGTGTGACCAGCAAGCCCTCGGTATTGAGCATGAAGTTGCCAGCCCGCGTCAGATATTGCTTGCCGTCCGCGCCGCGAATCTGAAAGAAGCCCTTGCCGCTGATCGCCATGTCGAACTCGTCGCCCGTGTGCTTCATCTCACCTTCCGAGAAGTCGGTGGTGACATCGATCAGCTTGACGCCGCCGCCAACATCGTTGATCGATCGATCGTGCGGACGGGCCAAGCCGTCTTGAATCGCCTCGGCAAAGCGGGCCTGGAAAGTCGGCACGTCCTGCTTGAAGCCGGCCGTGTCGACGTTCGCCATGTTGTTGGCGATCACTTCCAGCCGCTTGGCCTGGGCAGTCGCGCCTTCAGCCGAGATGTACATTCCGTACGGCATGGCCAACGAAGAGTCGCAGGTGCGCCCCCCTGCGTGCGGCCCATGCCATGCAACGGCCGTGCCAACCGCCGGGTCCGCGGCGCAAAGACTTCAGAACGCCGCCGTTTACAAGCCAGAATCGACGCCTGTCACCTTCGATAGCACGACGAGCGCCAGCATGCGCTACCACACCGCATTCGGCGAAAGATGCCGATCCCCCAACCTTCGATCGGCAATAACCGCGCGAAGGCGAGGTCGCTTCAGCGGCCGGGACTAAAATCTCTCACCCATACCCCATCTCGCGCAGCTCCCGCTCCGTCATCCCCACGTGATGCCCATATTCGTGCAGAATCGTGCGGCGAATCTCCTCGCGGAGCCGCGCCTCATCAAAACCACCGCCCCGCCGCCGCGACTGGCTCAGAATCCCCAACCGATAGATATGAATCACATCCGACGGCACGCCCGATTGCTCGACGCTCCGCTTGTTGAGCGGAATCCCCGTATACAACCCACACAGATGGGACGGATGCCGTACCCGCATCTTCCGCATGATCTGCGGCGATGGATAGTCCTCGACCACCAGCGGCACTCGCTCCATGAAGTCGCGCACCTGCTGCGGCAGGTCCGGCAGCAACTCTTCGAGCTGCTCGTCAAACAGGGTTCGCCATTCCGGGTCCATCATCCAACAGCGCTCCGTGCGGCAGCAATCAACGAATCTGCCCCGCGCGCCCGCAGCGACTCCGCCACGCGCCGCCCCAGCGCTTCCGCCTCGGCAGGTGTCGCCTGATCGCTAGCCTCGAGCCGCTCCACGCCATCGGCACTCAACACCACGGCCGACAAATGCAGTGTCTGTCCTTCCACTCGGCCCCAAGCGCCCACCGGCGCCAAGCATCCACCGCGCAATTGCGCGAGCAGCGCCCGCTCGGCCGTAACCGCCGCCCGAGTCGCCCAATCATCCAGCGCCCCAACAGCCGCTTGTCCTGTCCTGAGCTTGTCGAAGGGCGGCTTAGCGTCCCCCGCCCGACACTCAATCGCCAGCG
This sequence comes from Lacipirellulaceae bacterium, assembly GCA_044868555.1. Classification (GTDB taxonomy): domain Bacteria; phylum Planctomycetota; class Planctomycetia; order Pirellulales; family Lacipirellulaceae; genus JABDGM01. Next base: position 1,864 of record JBIOWO010000331.1, read on the forward strand.
CCCCCTGCCCAACCGCCGGCAACATCACCGAAAACGGCAGCACCTCAGTAATCCGCCCTGCCAACCCCAATCGGTGCAGCCCGGCCTCAGCCAGCACCAGCGCATCGAAATGTCCTTCATCCAACTTTCGCAGCCGCGTATCGACATTCCCGCGCACATCCTCAACGCGCAATTCGGGCCGCACATGCCGCAACTGCGCCTGCCGCCGCAAGCTACCCGTTCCCACCCGCGCGCCGGCTGGCAGCACATTCAACGCACTCTCGCCACTCGCCACTCGCCACTCGCCACGAACGACCATCACGTCCGCCGGCGATTCCCGCACCGGCACCGCGGCCAGCACCAACCCGTCCACCGGCTCCGTCGGCAAATCCTTCAAGCTGTGCACGGCCACGTCAATCACTCCGGCCAACAGTGCCCGCTGAATCTCCTTTGTGAACACACCGGGCGAGCCGATCGAAGCGACCGGAACGATCTGTTCCGCGTCACCGCGCGTGGCGATCTCGCGAATCTCGACCGCATTTCCCAGCGCCGCGAGCCGCTCGGCCACCCACTCGGCCTGCCAGCGCGCCAATTTGCTGCCGCGGGTGCCGATCCGCAGCGGCATCGGTGGCGGTGGCGAGTGTCGATCAGTCATCGTCTGCCACGGCCGCCAGCGCGAACCGTTCCAGCGCGGCGCTCCCTTCCGGGCCGAAGAATTCGGGCGGCGGCGGAATCACCACGCCGCAACTGACGAAGAACTGGATCGCCTGGTCGACGCTGATCGAAAGGTCCACCATCTCGCTCTTTTTGACCGTCAGCGCGAAACCGGTAAACGGCATCGGCGACGTCGGCACGAACACGGTCATCACGGGCTCGTTCGCCACGGTGCGAATATCGCTTATGCCGTCGCCGGTGACGAAGCAAAGCGTCCAAATTCCCCGCCGAGGATACTCAATCGCCGCGACCCGCGTGAAATTGATCTCGGAATCGGCAAACACAAAATCGGTGACCTGCTTCACCGATGAATACACGTTTCGCACCAGCGGTACGCGATCGATCAGCCGCTCCATTTGATTCCAGAAAAACCGCCCGATGCCCGCCGCCAGAAACTTGCCCAGCAGATATACGATCAGCAAGAAAACACACACAAACAGCGGCACCACAAACTGCCGCTGCAGCCAGGTCTGGTTGATGTAGCGGGTGTAAATGTCCCGCGCCGTCGTCGGCATCGGATAATTGCCCAGCCGCTCCCGCACGTGCGAATAAACCGTGAGCGGGATGAACTTCTCGTCACCCGTCTGCCGGAATTCCTCGCCATCGATCGTCGTAATCCCCTGTACCACGTCGGCCACTGGAACCGTATCCGCGTCCCGGATGTCGGCGAATTTCTCCACCATCACCCAGCGGGCCGACCGCACGAGTGGCTCGAGCAGGTATTCGTTGACCGTATTGCCGGCCCATAGCAAGATGACGATCGTCAACAGCGGCGGTAGCAGGACGCCCAACCCGCGCAGCACCGCGCGACGAAACGGACCCAAACGTTTCTTCTTCGGCACAGCAGGCTTCACGAATGTTTCGTCCGATTTCATCGCGCTGCCACCGGTTACTCGCCACGAACCCTGCCAAATTCCGAAACAGCCCGCGCCGCCACCACGACCGTAACTCGCTCCGCCCCGGCCCGTCGCAGCTCCCGCGCGGCCGCGCTGCATGTCGCGCCCGTGGTCAGGATGTCGTCGACCACCAGCACGTGGGCCTTTCTTAAATGATAGCCCGGGCGTACCGAAAACGCCCGCCTTACGTTTTCCCAGCGTTGCGGCGGGGTCAAGCTGAATTGCGGCGGCGTATTTCGCCGTCGCCGCAACAGCCCCTCGGCCAGCGGCGCCCGCAATTGCCCGGCCAACACTTCCGCGAGAACGGCGGCCGAATTCGCGCCCCGCGTCAGCCGGCGTCGCCAATGCATCGGCACCGGCACCACCACGTCGGCCCGCACGGCGCTCAATCGTTCGCGACACCTCTCAGCGACCAGCCGCCCGATCGCCAGCGACAGCGCCTGACCGTCCGCGTGCTTCATCCGCAACAGCAACTCCCGCATCCGACCCGCATAGTGGCCCGCCGCAATCGTGGCATCGAACCACAGTTTTCGCCCGCTGCAATGAACGCAGCCGCCGCGCTTGAACGCGACAAACCGCCCCGACTCAGAAAGCTGCACGCCACACCGCCCACACATGGGCCCGTCGAACAACTCCAACGAGTCGAGGCAGTCGGCACAAAACGGCACGTCGCGTCCCGCAGGTTCGGCCGCAGCCATTTCGGCGCCGCAACTGAGGCATACGTCCGGAAACAACAAATCGATCAAACCGCGGCGTAGCGGCAGCGACCAGCCTGCCCGCATCAAGATTCCCATCTCGCCGGCCATTCGACGCACTTCCGTTCAACCAAATTCGATTTTGCTAGCACCCCGATTGTATCAAACACCCATTAGCGCTGGGAGCGCCGCCCGCCCATACATATTGACCCACGCAAACCGCCTGCGATACCCTCCGCAGCCCTGACCTCCGACCCCCGACCTCCCTCCCAATGCCCACCATCATCGACCGCTACCTGCTCCGCCAGTTCGTTCAGGTCCTGGTGATCTGCTTTCTCAGCCTGGTCGGCCTGTACATAGTTATCGACGCCTTCAGCCACCTCGACCACTTCGTCGACTACTCCGAAAAGCACGGCAGCCTGCTCGGCATCCTGGCCGGCTATTACGGATACCGCGCGCTGTGGTTCGTCGATCGCCTGAGCGGCGTGCTGGCCCTCGTGGCGCTGATGTTTACCGTCACCTGGATCCAGCGCCACAACGAAATGACGGCCCTGCTCGCTGCCGGCGTCACACGAGTGCGCGTGCTGCGGCCGGTGATCATCGCGGCCATTGGCGTCAGCCTGTTCACTGCCGCCAACCGCGAAGTCGTCATGCCCAATATCCGCGAGCGCCTGGCTACCGATTACAAAAACCTTGGTGGCGACCAGCAATCGCTGATGCAGTCGCGGTTCGATAGTCAGACCGACATCCTCATCGGTGGTGAGCGCGTCGTCCCGGCCCAGCAAAAAATCATCGACGCCAATTTCGTCTTGCCCCGTGCCCTCGACCGCGACGGCAAACAGCTCGTCGCCCGCGAAGCCCAATACCTGCCCGCCAAGGGCGACCAGCCGAGCGGCTACCTGCTCTCCGGCGTCACCGCACCCAAGGCTCTCTTGAAGCAGCCGTCCCTCGCGCTCGACGGCCGGCCCATCGTCATCACGCCGCCCGACGCATCCTGGCTCAAGCCGGACCAGGTGTTCGTCACCAGCGGCGTATCCTTCGAATTTCTCGCCGCCGGCTCCACCTGGCGCGACTTCGCTTCGACTTCGGAGCTGATCCACGAGCTCCGCAGCCCCAGCACCGATGTCGGCGCCGACGTCCGCGTCGCCATCCACGCCCGCCTCATGCAGCCCTTCCTCGACACGACGCTGCTCTTCCTCGGCCTGCCGTTTGTCATCACGCGCACCAACCGCAACCTGTTCATCTCGATCGGAGTCTGCCTCACGGTCGTGACGATCTTCATGATTGTCGAGCTGGCCTGCCAATCGCTCGGCTCCTCCGGCTGGCTGCAACCAACCCTCGCCGCCTGGCTGCCCGTAATCATCTTCGCCCCCATCGCCATCGGCATGCTCGACGCGCTCAGGCAGTAAATAACCCGGCCATCCTGGCCGCGTAAATGCGCAGCGTCCTCACGACCCATGATGGGTCGGCTATATCTTCCCACGCCCCTCCCCAATCACGCGCACATACTCGGCCCCAAAAAAAATCACCAGCGTCGCGTAATACGCCCACAACATGATCGCGATGAACGACCCGATGATCCCGTACGCGCTCGGATAATTGAGGTGCAGCAAATAAGCCGACAGCGCCTGCCGACCCACTTCCCAAAGAATGGCGGCCAATAGCCCGCCCCGCAGCGCGTCCAGCCACGGCACCCGCGCCTTGGGCATAATCCGATAGATCGCCGTCAGCGCGATCCAATTCAGCACCAGATTGATCGACAGGCCTGTCGCCCAGTCGAGCCCCGGCCCGATCTGGATCGCCGGCGCCACGGCGTTGCGTATCGCCGACCACATCATCGATGCCACCATCACCGCGATCACAAATCCGCCTACGCCGACCAGCATCACTAGCGCCTTGAGCCGCACCAGCACCCGCTCGGCAATCCACTGCCGCCAACCGAAGTGTCGATCGATCGGCTTGCCCCAGATGCGGTCGAACCCGGCGTCCAATTGCGTGAAGATCGCGATCGCCGAGATCACGAGAATGGCGAACCCGATCGGCCCGCCGGTCGGCGCACGCTGGCTCACGGTCGAAAGCGCGCGATCCACCTCGTCCGCCAGATCGCGCGACGCCGTTTGCCGGATCGCCTCCATCAATTCCACGCGCGCATCCTGCCCCACGGCCGTCCACTGCAGCACGATCCCCAACCCGGCCACCAGCACCAGCAGCAGCGGAAAGAACGACAGCGCCACATAATAGGCCACGCCGGCCGCCACCAGCGGACCATCATCCGTCGAAAACCGCACGCCGGCCTCATACAGCCGCCGGAGAAAATTGCGCAGCACGCTCATGGCACGCTTCCTTCCTGCAATCCTCGCGTCGCCCCGTGATTGTGAAGCCTGCTGCCCATTTCGCCAAGCGCGATACTTGCCGCACTCCTCGCCACACGTCATATTGCCGGCTACCGAGTGGCGATGGATTCATCCACCGTGGCTTTCGAGGTCGTCCCATGTACCCCGCATTGAATCGCAATTTGTTCCTGGTGAAAGAGCATCTCGGCATTTTCAAGGCCGCCAACAATTACGACATCTACGATCCCGAGACCAACGAAATGATCCTCTGCTGCCGCGAGGATCGACTCGGCATCCTCACCAAGCTGCTGCGATTCACCGACTACAAGCGGATGACGCCGTTCGACATCGAAATCCGCACGCCGGATGGCCAGCCCGTCGTCCACGTCCGCCGCGGAATTTCGTTCATCCTATCCTCGGTCGACGTCCTCGATGGCCAGACGAACGAGCGGATTGGCGGCTTCAAGCAGAAGTTTTTCTCGATCGGCGGCGCGTTCCATGTCCTCGACGCCCACGATCACCCCGTCTGCCACCTCAAGGGCAAGTGGACCGGCTTCGAGTTCCGCTTCCTCAAGGGCGAGCACGAGCTGGCTAAGGTTTCGAAGAAATGGATGGGTATCGGCAAGGAATTCTTCACCAGCGCCGATAATTACATCCTCGAAATCTCCGACAACGTCCCCTTCGACAGCCAGATCCGGCAGCTCATCCTGGCCGCCGTCATGTGCATCGACATGGTCCTCAAGGAATAGCCGCGGCACCGGTTTTGCATTATGCTAAGTCTCTGCCTGACACCTGCCGTAGCTGAACTCGCAAGAGTTCAGTTTGGCTGAATTCTTGCGAATCCAGCTACCCAATTCATTAAGCGCTTCTATCTAGTTATGAAAACTGCCACCATTACCACCAATCGCGGCGACATCCGTCTGGCGCTCCACGACGACAAGGCCCCCAAAACCGTCGCCAACTTCGAGAAGCTCGTCAATGACGGCTTCTACGACGGCCTCTCGTTCCACCGCGTCATCGCCGACTTCATGGTCCAGACCGGTTGCCCCAAGGGCACCGGCACCGGCGGCCCCGGCTACAACTTCCCCGACGAGTTCCATAAAGACCTCAAGCACGACGGCCCCGGCGTCCTCTCGATGGCCAACGCCGGACCCAACACCAACGGCTCGCAATTCTTCATCACCCACGTGGCCACTCCCTGGCTCGACGGCAAGCACTCCGTCTTCGGCCGCGTCATCGACGATACCCAAAAAGTCGTCAACGCCATCCGCCAAGGCGACAAGATGGAAAAAATCACGATCACCGAAGAGTAGATCGATGAAACTCACATCCGTAGTTTCGTTCCTGGTCATCGCTTGCGGTTTAGCTGCACAGGCGCGCGGCGCCGAACCCGTAGCCGCCGCGGCCGCCTCCGATCCCGACCCCGCGCGCTTCGCAGCCGAAATCGACGGCTTCAAAACCCGCGATCGCAAGAACTCATTTCCTCCCAATGCGATTCTCTTTGTCGGCAGTTCGAGTATTCGCAATTGGCCGACCGCAGAAGCCTTCCCCGGCCTGCCCATCATCAACCGCGGCTTTGGCGGCTCGCAAATTTCCGACGTCATCCACTACTTCGACGAGGTCGTCACCAAGTACCGCCCGAAAATCATCGTCTTCTACTCCGGCGACAACGACACGCAGGCCGGCAAATCGCCGGCACTTATCTTTCGTGAATTCGCCCACTTCGTCGGCCGAGTACACCAGAGCTTGCCCGATACACGCATCATCTGCCTGCCGATCAAGCCCAGCCTTGCCCGCTGGGAAAAGTGGCCGCAAATGCAGCAGACCAATGCCCTGATCGCCGACCTCGACCGGCGCGACGACCGTCTCGAACTCATCGACACGGCCGCGCCGCTGCTCGGCCCCGACGGCCAGCCGCGCGAGGAGCTTTTCCTGAAGGACGGCCTTCACTTAAACGCCAAAGGCTACTCCGTCTGGAACGAAATCCTCGCTCCCATCCTCAAGCGGGCAATGGCAGTTGAACAATGACTGACCACACGGAAAACGCGATTGACGAAATGTTCCCGTACCTGATCGTTCGCGACGCCCCAGCCGCGATCGAGTTCTACAAGCGGGTATTCGGTGCCGAAGAGACGATGCGACTATCGGAACCAAGTGGCCGCATCGGCCATGCACAAATCAAACTGGGCGCGACCACCGTGATGCTCGCGGACGAGCAGCCCGAACGCGACGTGCTGAGCCCGTTGGCCTACGGCGGTACCGGCTCGTTTCTGCATCTGCACGTTGCCAACGTCGACGAAATGACCAAACGGGCCGCCGACGCCGGCGCCAAGATAATCGCCGAGCCGAAAACACAATTTTACGGCGAGCGCACCGCGAAGCTGCAGGACCCCTTCGGCCACCAGTGGCTGCTCGGCCAGCACATGGAGGATGTTCTGCCCGACGAAATGCAACGCCGCTACACCGCGCTGATGTCGTGAAGCGATGCCCCTTTCTATCGAAATAATCCTGCCGACTGAAGCAATTTCTTCTGCACAATTCGCTGGGCAGGCCGCGCGGGTCTTCATGAGTTAGACTTGCTTTGTGCGGACGGCGCTGTGAAGCAACAGCACCGATGCCGGTCGTCTCATGCCACATCCTTATGCACAGGAGAAACTCATATGGGTGCCGAACCGTGGGCCTGCTTCACCAAATTTGACTCCAACATCCAGCGGGCGCTCGACAAGCTGCGTGGCGAAGAATTTGCAGCCGGTCGCTTCCGCTACGCCGAAGAAGAACCCACTTCCATCGAAGAGGCCCTCGAAATTGCCGACGCGGACGGCACCGCGTCGATTCTGGACATCATGCAAGTCTCCGACACGCCTGATTTCTGCTGCGCGGCCCCCTTCTCGGCCGGTGAATTGCAGGCCTATTTCGGCACCGAACGGCCAACGCGAGCCGACGTCGAGCAAGCCGAGGACTACTGGGAGGACATCGAACGCGGCCACGCCCGGTATGCAGTGCTTTACGCCGACGGCACGCCGTCCGAAATCTACTTCGCCGGCTACTCGTTCGATTGACAACCGAGTGCTTGCGGTTGGCGGTTCGGCACGACGGATGATCAACCCTCGCCCGGTCCCGGTGAGGGACCGGGAGACGGTTCCTACTCGCCACACGGTTGCCGGACATGCTCCAGCTCCATCAGTCCGTAAATCGCCGCAAACAGGGTGACGCCGCCACACACCAACATCAGTGCCAGCGTGCCCAGCCCGATCAAAATGGACTTCCACATTGCTGGGCACCCCATACGCAACAAAATGTACTCGCTCGAGCGCGCGGCGATGGCCGACAACGCGCTTGTGCCGCCGATGCAGATTCTATTCTTCAGCCGCAGTCACTGATAGACGGCACGCGAAGCAAGTGCCAGCCACGAGGGCCAATCGCTTCACATCCGACGATCTGCTACAATACGCGTCGCGGATGGCGCAGTCGGGAACTCCCGACCTTCCCCCTTCCACCCTCCGCCTTCCACACTCCAACTCGCCCTCATAGCTCAGGGGATAGAGCAGCGGTTTCCTAAGAAACTTCGACCGGCTCGACGTGCCCCAGGTAACAGTACGTATAGAGTCTTGAAAGGCGGTGGTGCCCGCCGAGCCCCGCCGAAACGGCCGTTTTGGGCTAGCGGGGGTAGCCTACGTTTATGCGAAATTGACTCCCCTCCCCTTTATTTCCTCTCCCAGTTGACGTCAGTGAAGTTCAAAGCACTCACGCCTGACGCCCCCTATTGGCTCCAATGGTGCGAATACCGTCGCCGTTGCCGCCTATGTTGGCTCCTGCTGTTGATGTTTTTTCCCGTCGTGCTCGGCCTGTCCGTTCCTCTTACTGTGCTGTTCAAGTCGGATATTCCGGCGTTCGTTGTCTTTTTATTTTACGCGATCACTATGGTGGTAGTTGGCAATCGGGCAACTAACTGGCGTTGCCCGCGATATGGCAAACCGTTTTTCCACACGTATCTCTATCACAATGGCTTAGCTCGACGTTGCGTACACTGCAAGCTGGAAAAGTACGCACCACGCGATCCCGAACCGCAGACAGAATCCGCCATCGCGTAATCCTGCAGTCACCGAAACCAGCTAGTATACGTTGATGGAAAAGTACTTCTGGTTTCTCGGCATCATCATTGGCCCCATCTTCGGCACACTCGTGTATCTGGAATTCCGGGCTGTTGTGGAAAAGCATCCTGAATTGCAACGGACCCGCCGTTTTCTTGCTGTCAGCACCGGCTTGTTGCTGTCAGTTCCCTACGTTCTCATTGGCAGCTGCCAAATTATGGGTGGCATTTCTAACCCCGGCTTCGTGCTCACTCCAGACGTTCACAATCCATGGGTAGCCCTCGCGCTCGGAGTCGTCTTCCTCACTCATGTGATTGCATTCTTTGTACTCAGCAACCGACAAATCGCTGAACTGATTTCCCACTTGAGCTATGTAGACCGCTCCCCGTCGAGCGTGCGACTGGTGTCGCAATTTCTCGTCGCGTTCAGCCTCGCCGTCAATCTATTGGCTGCCTACTTCGGCGTTGGCATTCGATAAACGACCGACATGCCATAGACTATTGCTCGATCCAGCATAGCCCCGTGCAAGGACGTGCATGGTCAGCTATATCATTCGCTTAAGCGAAGCGACAATGATAAAATAAACCACTCGCCCTCGTAGCTCAGGGGATAGAGCAGCGGTTTCCTAAACCGCGTGTCGCAGGTTCAAGTCCTGCCGGGGGCACTTACTTTTCCGCTGTGTTCATAGCGGCTTTTCGCAGCCTCAAACGCCCCTTGTCCGGCGCTGGACTTGGGAGTATATTTGCTTAGGCGAATATATGAAAACGATGGCTGCCCCACCCGTCGACCGCATTTTCCGGGCCTTTGCCGACCCGACGCGGCTCCGCATCCTGAGCCTGCTGCTGCGAGGCGAATTGTGTGTCTGCGAGATTGTCAGTGTCCTCGATGTCCCGCAGCCGACTGCGTCCCGGCACCTGGCGTACCTGCGCCAGGCCGGCCTGGTCGTGTCCCGCAAAGACGGCTTGTGGATGCACTACAAATTGGCTCCCGCGCGAAACGCGCTGCAAAAGAAGCTGCTCGAATGCTTGAGCTGTTGCTTCCAGGATTTCCCGCAACTCGCCAAGGACGCGAAGGCACTCGGCCGGTGCACGAACTGTTGCCAGTAGATTTTTTTAGCCGCTATATTCGTATAAGCGAATACATTGCCGCGTGACGAAGGATTTCCCAAATGCTCCAACCCGCTTCAGCTTCCGCCTGCTGCCCACGCAGCCGGCTGTCTTTCCTCGACCGCTTCCTGACGCTGTGGATCTTTCTGGCGATGGCCGTCGGCGTGGCCGCGGGCTTCCTCCTGCCCGGCATCGAATCGCTGATCAACCGCTTTCAAGTCGGCACGACAAACATCCCCATCGCCCTGGGGCTGATCCTCATGATGTACCCGCCGCTGGCCAAGGTGAGGTACGAAGAGTTGCCCGACGTCTTCCGCAACTGGCGGATTCTCGGCCTGTCACTGTTGCAAAACTGGGTGATTGGGCCCGCGCTGATGTTCGTGCTCGCGGTGGTCTTTCTCCGCGGCTATCCGGAGTACATGACCGGATTGATCCTCATCGGCCTGGCCCGCTGCATCGCCATGGTGATCGTGTGGAACGAGCTGGCCCGCGGCGACACGGAGTACGCGGCCGGGTTGGTGGCGTTCAACAGTGTTTTTCAGGTGCTGTTTTACAGCGTTTACGCCTGGGTATTCATCACGTGGCTGCCGCCTCTCGTGGGCCTGCAAGGGAGCGTCGTCGAGGTCAGCATCGGGCAGATTGCCCAGAGCGTGTTCATCTACCTTGGCATCCCGTTTCTGGCCGGCATGATTACCAGATTCGTGCTGCTGCGCGCCAAAGGGCGCGAATGGTACGAGCACGTGTTCATTCCGCGCATCAGCCCGCTGACCCTGCTGGCTTTGCTCTTCACGATCCTCGTGATGTTCAGCCTCAAGGGCGATCAGATCGTGCGGATTCCGTTCGACGTCCTGCTCGTCGCCGTGCCGCTGTTGATTTACTTCGTCGTGATGTTTCTGGTGAGCTTCATCATGGGACGACAAATCGGCGCCGACTACTCGAAGACGGCTACGCTGGCCTTCACCGCGGCCAGCAACAATTTCGAGCTGGCCATTGCCGTCGCTGTCGCCGTATTCGGGATCAATTCTGGCGCCGCCTTTGTCGCCGTGATCGGACCGCTCGTCGAGGTGCCCGTTATGATTGGCCTGGTGAGTGTATCGCGTTACTTTCAGAGCAAGTATTTTCCAGGCGACAACGACGATCTTTCGCCGGAACCCGTTTGTCAAACCAACTGAATTGAGCCCGCAGCCCACACAACCCACCCAGGAGATTTCGATGGAATCGAAACCGAACGTCCTGTTCCTGTGCACCGGCAACTCGTGCCGCAGCCAGATGGCCGAGGGCTTCCTTCGCCAGCTCGGCGGTGATCGGTTCACCGCTCACAGCGCCGGCACCGAACCGGCCGAACGCGTTCATCCGCTGGCGATCCAAGTGATGGCGGAAAAAGACATCGATATCAGCGGCCAGCAGCCGAAAAACGTCGGCGAGTTTCTCGGCCGGCTGCCCGTGCGGCATCTGGTTATCGTGTGCGACGGAGCGAACGAGAAATGCCCGCGGATCTTCCCCGGCATGATGAACCGCCTGTTCTGGCCGTTCGACGACCCGGCCGCGTTTGCCGGCACGCCCGCCGCCACGCTGGAAAAATTCCGCGCCGTCCGCGACCAGATCGAAGCTCGCATCAAAAACTGGCTCAAGGAGATCGATTGAAATGTCCATCGAAAATGCTGTCCGCGAAAAGTATGGTTCCGTCGCCACAAGCGGCCTGTCCAGCGACCATGACGGCGTCCGCGCCGTGGCCGAGGCGTTTGGCTACTCGGCCGACGAGCTCGCATCGATCCCGGCCGAGGCCAACATGGGCCTGTCGTGCGGCAACCCGACCGCGTTCGCCAGCCTGCGGCAGGGCGAAGTGGTCGTCGATCTCGGTTGCGGCGGTGGGCTCGATGTGTTCCTTGCTGCCACCAAGGTCGGCCCGACCGGCCGCGCGATCGGCATCGACATGACGCCCGAGATGCTCGCGCTCGCCCGCCGCAACGCGATCCAGTCCGGCGTCACCAACGTCGAGTTCCACCAAACCACGATCGACCGCCTGCCACTCGCCGATGCGTCGATCGATTGCGTGATCAGCAACTGCGTGATCAACCTGGCGCCCGACAAGCGGGCCGTGTTCCGCGAGATCGCCCGCGTGTTGAAGCCAGGCGGCCGACTGGCGGTGAGCGACATCGTGCTCAAGCAGCCGTTGCCGCCCGAAATCGCGGGCGACCTCCTGGCCTACATCGGCTGCATCGCCGGCTCGATCTCGATCGACGACTACCGCACCGGCCTGGCAGCCGCCGGCTTCGACGCGATCCAGATCATCGACACCGGCACCGACCTCAATGCCTACGCCCAAGTCGAAGGCCAATCCGGCTGCTGCTCCCCCGCGATGACCGACGGCCTGCCGATCGTCTCCGGCTGCTCGACCGATCTCCATGGCCAACTCCGAGAGCTGCTCACGCGATACAACGTCAACGACTACGCGGCGAGTGCGAAGATCTACGCGGTCAAGCCAAAGGCAACCTGATGCTAGCACGACTCCGTATGCGAACTCATCTTGACCCTCCGCCGCCGGTTGGCTGATCATGCCGGTTCGCCGCGCGGGCGCGGCAATTCGCCGAACACCAAACAGGATTCTCAATGCGTGCAAAACGGAGGCACCACGATGAAACGGGACGTCGACTTCATTCGCCAATTGCTTTTCGACATCGAACGCCACGGGGCCGATTGCTCGCTCGACGTGCTGCGCAACGGCTCGTCGTCCGATGTCGATCAGCGCACCCAGTACCACGTGCGGCTCCTGGTCGATGCCGGGCTGGCGAAGGAGATCGATCGCACGTCGGCCGGCGGGCCGTGTGTGCGGCTCACCAACGCCGGGCACGAGTTCGTCGAGCTGTGCCGCAGCGATTTGCGTTGGCGCGAGGCCAAGTGGTTCGTCCAGGAGCAAACCGGCGGGTTGTCGATCGCTGTGTTACGGGCCGTGCTGACGAAGTGGGCCGTCGACGCGATCACGCGCAGCGAGCGGCTCCGCCGCTACCGCCGCACCTACCGGCCGCATTTTTACCGCGACGCGTACGGCGGCGAGCCCGGCTACCGCGTCGATTCGTATCGCTACGAGCGCGAGCCGCTGCTGGACGAGGAGCTGGTGCGATTGGCCCGCGCCCGGGCCAGCGCGGCCTACCGCGACCGCATCGAACGCGGCGACGACTGGGCCTACGGCCCGGACGGACCGATTGAAGAACCGATCGCCGAAGACGCGCTCGGCGTGTCGCTGCCGGTACACATGATTTAGTGGCGACCCACGGGGTCGGGACAGCAAGCAATATAGCCCGGCCATCCTGGCCGGTTGTGGGCGCACACCTCGACTGACTTGGCGCGTCCTTACAACGATCGACCCAAGATGGGTCGGCTATATGGAATGCCGTCCCGACCCCTTCGCGTTGTGCCCCGACCGACTTACAATCGCGGCATGACACGCACTCGACTCCGTTGGACGCCCTGCTTGCTCCTCGCCGCACTTGCCTCGCCCGCCGTCGCGGTCGACGAACAAATCCCCGCGACGATCATCCCGACCGATTACCTCGTGCTGCCGGCGGTCGGCGAATACGGCCGGCTGCCGCTGCATCGCGACGCGGTCGAAGCCCAGCTCGTCGCCGGCACCTGGAAACCGCCCGCGGCGGGCGACACGATCGACGCACTCGACGGCGGGCAGGAAATCTGGCAGGCCGTCACCGCCCGCGATGGCACGCTCGACACGCGCAGCCAGCGCGGCGGCTACGCGTTCACCACGTTCGAGGCACCCGCCGCAGGCATCATGCTGCTCGAAGCGTCGGGCCACGCGGCGGTCTACGTCAACGGCCAGCCGCACACGGGCGATCCGTACGACATCGGTTGGCTACGTTTGCCAGTGCGCGTGCAAAAAGGGTCGAACACGCTCCTGTTCCACCTCGGGTCGAGCAAACTTTCCGCCCGGCTCACCACGCCTCCGAACGACGTGATCTTCGCCGACGACGACCGCACGTTGCCGACGATCGTCCGCGACGACGCCAACCCGGCGTGGGCCGCCCTGCCGATCATCAACACCACGGACGACATCCTGAACGACATTGAAATCGTCTGCCGCGCGATGAGCGGTGAATCGCGCTCGACCTCGCTCGTACGAATCCCGCCCCTGTCCGTCCGCAAGGCTGCCTTCGAGTTGCCGGTCGTCACGAATCTTGAGGACAACCAGGTTCGCTACGAAATCACGCTCACTCATGGCGACGACTACCGGCCGCTTGCCACTACCGAGATCACGCTGAAAGTCGTCGCTGCCACGGAAACACATATCCGCACGTTTCGCAGCCGCATCGACGGCAGCGTGCAACCGTATGCCATACACGCGGCCGAGAACTCATCGGAGTTAGAGCTGGATACGCCGGGAGTGATTCTCACGCTGCACGACGCGGGCGTCAGCTGCGAAAAACACATCGCGCGCTACGCGCCCAAATCGTGGGCCCACATTGTCGCCCCGCAAGGACGGCGCGCACACGGCTTCGATTGGGAATCCTGGAGCCGCATCGACGTGCTCGAGGCCTTCGCCGACGCCAGAAAACTTTATCCGTGCGATCCGCACCGCACATGCCTCACGGGACGAGGCATGGGCGGACACGGCGCTTGGCATCTGGGCGTCACCTATCCGGATCTGTTCGCCGCCATCGGGCCGATTGGCGGCTGGGCCAGCTTCTGGTCGTATGGCGGCGGCATGGCGGCGTTCGACGACCGGCCTTCCGCCGTCGAAGCGATGCTGCTCCGCGGTTACGCCCCCAGCGACACCACCAAGCTGCTCACCAATCTCGCCGGCGTCGGCGTGTACGTGCTGCACGACTCGGCCGAGGTCCATGTGCCGGTCGAGCAGGCGCGGTTTTTCCGCGAGCAACTAGCCGGCTTCCACGCCAATTTTGTTTATCAGGAACCGACGACCGCCGAGCTGGCCGCACACGATTCGTCCGACGACTGGCCGCGGATGATGGATTTCTTCGAACATTCGCGGCGGACCGAATCGCGCGACCAGAACCTGATCGATTTCACCACGGCCGATCCCGGCATCTCCGCCCGTTTCGACTGGGTCGCGATCGACGCCCAGAACGAGCAGTTTGATCCTAGCCGCGTGACGATGAATCACGATCGCGATGCCCACACCTTCGTCGGCAGCACTATCAACGTGGCCCGGGTGGCAATCGACGTCGGGCAATTGCCCGCCGAGCAAATGTTCAGCGTGATGCTCGACCAACAGCAGCTCGCCGGGCTGCGCCGCCCGACCGACGGTAAGGAACTCTGGTTCGAGCGCCACGACGATAAATGGTCGACGTCCGAACCGCCTGCAGCCAACGTGAAGCGCGCGGCGCGAAACGGCACGTTCAACGCGGCCATCGGCCAATACGTGCTGTTGGTCTACGGCACGCAAGGCACTGACGAGGAAAATCGCTGGGCCGATGCCAAGGCTCGCTTCGACGCCGAAACGTTTTACTATCGTGCAAACGGCACGCTCGAAGTGATGCCCGATTCGCAGTTCAGCGCTCGAGACAGCGCTGACCGCAACATCATTCTGTACGGCAACGCGGACACCAATTCCGCGTGGGCCGCGCTGCTCGCCGATTGTCCGGTCGAAATCAAGCGCGGCAAAGTCCGCGTCGGCGAGCGCAACGAATCGGGCGACGGCCTGGCCGTGCTGATGGTCCGCCCGCGGCCCGATAGCGACACGGCGCTGGTGGGCGTGGTCGGCGGCACCGGCCCGGCCGGCATGAGGCTCGCCAATCGGCTCCGCTGGTTCGTCTCCGGAATCACCTATCCGGACCTCATGATTCTCGGCCCGAAAGTGTTGACAGAAGGCACCTCCGACATCCGCGCTTGGGGCTTTTTCGGCCCCGATTGGAAAATCGACGGCGCCGAGATCGCCTGGCGCGCGGAAGTGCCGTAGGTCAGGCTTTAACCTGATACCGTGACACTTCGGTCGCCAAGTGCTGTCAGTTACACCGACACGATTGTCGAGCCGCGCAACAAAATGCCGGATCGTCGAGTTTGCCTGCGCATACGTGATTGTGCGCCATCGACGAACCGCGATATACTCACGTGCACATCGGGTGGCACGCCCCTGAGCTTCAAGCGAAGGGCGTGGTCATTCCGCATCGTACTCGCCACGCCCATCGCTGGAAGCTCTGGGCGTGCCACCCATTAGAACTCAAACACGTCACATCCATGCCCCGCTACGTCGTCCGCCACGGAATCATGCGCAACCTCGGGGTGTTCTCGCCCCGCGGGCGCGATGTGTTCGCCCGCGGCGACCAGGTGATTGCCCGCACGTTTCGCGGCCTGGAATCGGGCGAAGTGCTGTGCGACGCCACCGACGAAGTGGTCGCCCAACTGGTCGATCCCAAGCAGGGCCAGATCCTCCGCCGCGTGTCGGATGACGATGTTCGCGATCTCCGCAAGATATTCGAGCAGGAGCGGCGCGAATACACGGCCTGCCAGGAGGAAATCGAGCGTCAAAAAATCGACATGCAACTGGTCGATCTCGAGCACCTCTACGGCGGCGAGCGCGTGGTCGTCTACTACCTGGCCGAGGGCCGCATCGATTTCCGCGAGCTCGTCAAGTCGCTTGCCAAGGAATTTCAGACCCGCATCGAAATGCGCCAAATCGGCGTCCGCGACGAGGCCAAGCTGTTGGCCGACTACGGCGACTGCGGCAAGCCGGTCTGCTGCAACACCCACCTCAGCGAGATGCCGCCCGTCTCGATGAAGATGGCCAAGCTGCAACGCGCCACGCTCGACCCTAGCAAAATCTCCGGTCGCTGCGGCCGGCTCAAATGCTGCCTGCGCTACGAGTACGACACCTACCAGGAGTTGCAGCGCGAGCTGCCGCCGGTGGGCGCCGACGTGGTCACCACCACCGGCCGAGCCCGCGTGCTGGCCCAGGAAATTCTGGCCGGGCAGGTGCTCGTGGAAATGGAAGACGCCCGCCGCGTGGTGATCGACGCGGCCGACGTGCTCACCGTGCTGAAGCGAGAGAAGCGGCGCGGTGGCGACTCAGCTCAAACGGCCGACCATGCAGCCGACGAGCCGCCGACCGAGGAACTGCCCAGCGAACTGGCCAACCTGGAGGACACGATACTTCGATCGCCGGACATCGCCGAGGAGGACAACAACGAATCGTAGGGCGGGTCTCGTGAAACTCGACCGACCCTACACCCCAAACACAAGCAATCCGTCAAGGGGCATGCGGCAAGTTTTTTATCGCCGCAGCCCAACAAGATACATCGTTTTTC
>JBIOWO010000332.1:0-12453 GCA_044868555.1 Lacipirellulaceae bacterium
TGAATTCTTGCGAATTCAGCTACTGGTGACTGGCGACGTAACTCTGCGTGCTCTAGGCAAGATTTTCCCAGCGGATAGCCGCTTCTGGCGTCACCCCGCCATTGGAGCCGATCCAATCCTCACGGGCCTTACAACCGCTTTGCGCGGCAAGTCCGTTACCAGCGTTCCAACCGTTGCAACTCCACCACCGCACCCGTAGGCGGTGCCGGAGGCCGCGGCAGAACGAACGCGGCTGGGAAACTTCGGGAGTGCACGTCTTGATCATTCCTCGTCGAGCACTGATGTTTGGGGCCGCGCTCGTGCTGTGTGCGTCGATCACCGGTCGGTCATTCGGCCGTGAGCCGATCACGATTGCGTCTTCGTCGATCGACTACCCGGAAACTTCTCACGCAACGCAAGCCAGCTTGCAGATGATGGTCGAAGGCCAGCCGGTCGAAGTGCTGCCGCCCGGAACGATTCCGCCGGTTCCCGGCGAACCGCGTCGCAGCCCGGAGCTCCGCACGTTCGGAGAGCACGAGGCCGTGCCCCTTTTGGACGATGGCAACAATGATTGCGATCCTGTGATCGGCGAAGAATTGGGCGAGGTGGGAGAGTACTACGAGGGAGGCCGCCGCGGCGTGCGACCCTACGGCGGCGGCCACCCCAGCGATTGGTCCTGGGGCTGCGGCGGCTCGCCGTTCCGCAACGGACCCGGCGCATGCGACACGTTTCGCGTCGGCCCCATCTGGAATGTGCAGGTCGACGGCATGACCATGAAGCGCGAAGGCACCGATCTGCAGCAAATCTGGAACGAGACGGATGACGGCCAAGGAATTCCCGAGCTATTCGAGCAGTTCGACTGGGCAGCCGGTGGCCGAGTCTCCGTGACGGGCAAGCACCCTAAGTACGCCGGATACCAGGTGCAGGCTGCCGGCGAAGGCATCGAAAAGTGGGAGGCGATGATCGTCTATCCCAAGCAAACACTTGAGGAAATTCCCGACCCCAACGACCCCAACGCCATCATCTCGCAGATAACTGCGCAACGGCGCGTGCACTACACAACGAATTTCTATTCAGGTGAGTTGAACATCCTGCGGTGCTGCGACCCGGTGTGGCAGCCGTTTTGCGGCATCCGATACTTCCGCTTCGGCGATCAATTGCGGATCGTCGACAATCAGGAAGCGCTCGTCCTTCCGCTCCCGGCTGATCCCGCGGATTCAGTCACCGTCACCGACATGACCAATCTGTTCAACCTCGAGAACAATCTATTCGGTTTTCAGGGTGGTATCCGTCACGACTTCTGGCGGCCTAACAGCCGGTTTGCTGTCGAGGGATTCCTGAACGGTGGTGTGTATTACAACAAGATCAAGTACACGAACCTGATGAACACCACGACGACGCGAAGCTACGGCATCGATTTGGGCACGGGCGACCCTGGATTTTCCACGACGGCGGTCAACCAGAACATCGACGCCAGCGATTTGTCGGAGATCGCCTACAGCTACGAAGCGTCGATCAGCGCCGTCTGCCGACTCAACAAGTGCTGGGCGATGCGGGCCGGCTACCAGGTGCTGTGGATCAACGGCCTGCGGCTGGCGGACGAAGCGTTTCTCGACCCGGACATCTTCCTCGACAACGAAACGCACAGCATGCTCTTACAAGGCTGGCACGCCGGCATCGAATGTCGGCGCTAACAATTTGAATCCGCAAATGAGAACCGCATCGCTCGTCTTTATGGGACTGCTTTCATTTCTTTTCGCCTCGTGCTCGAAGGACTTGGACGAATCAACCGCTTCCCGGAATTCGGCGAGTAAGTTTCGCGCCGGTCAGGTCTGGGCGATTCATACGCCGTCTGGTCAACCGAATGCAAAACTAACGGTTCTGCGGGTTGAGGACGGTGGCCGGTTAGGCCCCGTCGTCCATATCGCGCTGTCCGGCGTGACTTATGGCAACGGCCAAACTTCGATTCAGCATCTGCCTTTCGCCCAATCCGCCGTCGAGCGCAGCGTTACCACCCTGGAACTCGCGTCGGCGCCGCTACCTTCCTTCGAGGAAGGTTACTCCCTTTGGCGCGAAGCCTTCGATGCCGGCAAAGCTGGTGTGTTTACGATTACGGTCGCCGAGGCATACGACGTCGTAACCGGCGTCGCTCTTAAGCATCAATAAGATCTGTGGATTTTTCGTGCGCGCTGATCACCGCCTCGTTCCCGCGATGCTTACCTGCTTGTCGTAATCACTCAAGAGAACTCGTCGTCCTCTTCTTCCGCAACGATTTCCTCGGCCACCAGCTGTCGCCAGAAAGTCAACACTTCCTCATCGGCCCCTCGCGCCCGCAGACGCTGCTCAATCTCTCCCTGCGCAACCTTATATTCAGGGAACTTTAGCAGCATATGAGCCAGATCGCGCCGGTCGGTAAACGATTTGGGCTTTCCCTTCCGTCGGACACACGACAGCACCTTTCCGGCAATGACTTCGGGCGGCGTGACGATTAGTACGCCGTCGATGCGCTCGACGGAGGGCAGCGTCTCGGTCGGCCGCACGTCCACGAGGTGACGATTCTTCGGCTTCGCCAGTTGATATAGTCGGAACCCGATTTCGTCACGAACCGAGCGAACGCGCACCGCGATATGAAATTTCTCGTTGAGATGCCTTCGCAGCTCTTCGGCAAATTCCTTTGCTCGCGGCGAAACAACATCGATATCCTCGGTCATACGTCGTTCGTCGACGTAAACGTTCACGGCCATCGCGCCGAACACCGCCGCATCTTCCCGCCCAGATAGAAAATCAATGACGGCCTGCTGAATGACTCCCTTCGGCAGTGGTTCATTCATAACGATCTCGCGAAAAGTTAAACCGCTATCGACTTGCATCGATTGACTCCTTACCGACAATTCTAGCATTGCGGGATTCCACTACCAATTGAGGCTTCTGGACCAGCGATGGTTCAACCGAACCATTGACGTTATGCTGGAAAACATGACCCAAAAGTACGATTTCGACGTCCTCGTCGTCGGCGCCGGCCACGCCGGGGCCGAGGCCGCGCTCGCCGCTGCGCGGTTGGGCGCAAAGACCGCTCTACTCACTACCAATTGCGACACGGTCGGCCAGATGAGCTGCAACCCGGCCATCGGCGGCGTCGGCAAGGGGCAGATTGTCCGCGAGATCGACGCCCTGGGCGGCGCGATGGGCCGCGCGATCGACGCCACCGGCATCCAGTTCCGCATGCTCAACCGCAGCAAGGGCCCGGCCATGCATAGTCCCCGGGCCCAAGCCGACAAGAAAGCCTACCAGGCGGAAATCAAGCAACTGATCGAAGAAGCGCCGAATCTCACGTTGCGCCAGGAAGTCGTCGAAGATCTCTTAACCGACGAACCCCCGGCTTCGCGCCACTCGCCACTCGCCACTCGCCACTGTTCCGGCGTCCGTGTCCGCGGCGATGCGGTGTACCGCGCCCGTGCCGTCGTGCTCACCACCGGCACGTTTCTGCAGGCGCTGATGCACACGGGCGAACCGAAAACGCCCGGCGGCCGCGCCGGCGAAGGGACCACCGCCGGTATCAGCGGCGCGCTCACACGACTCGGCTTCCAACTGGCCCGTTTCAAAACCGGCACACCACCGCGCCTCAACGGCCGCACGATCGACTACGACCGGCTGGAACTTCAGCCGGGCGACGACGACCCCCAACCGTTCTCGTTTCTGGCGGACCAGTTGTCCGTCGAACAACTGCCCTGCTACATCACGTACACCAATGAAGCAGTGCACGACCTGATTCGCGCCAACTTACACCGCGCGCCAATGTACAGCGGCCAGATCCACTCGAGCGGCCCGCGCTATTGCCCGTCGATCGAGGACAAAGTCGTGCGCTTCGCCGACAAGACAAGGCACCAACTTTTCCTCGAGCCGGAAGGCGGCCGCACATTGGAGGTGTACGTCAACGGCATCTCGACCAGCCTGCCGCGCGACGTGCAGGATGCGCTCTTCCGCGAAATCCCCGGCCTAGAGAGGGCCGAGATCATGCGCTATGGCTACGCCGTCGAGTACGACTACGCGCCGCCCGACCAACTGCAGCCGACGCTGGAAACCAAGCGCGTTGCCGGTCTATACTTCGCCGGCCAGATCAACGGCACCACGGGTTACGAAGAAGCGGCCGCGCAGGGACTGGTGGCCGGCGCGAATGCGGCCCTGGCCCTCGCCGGCCGCGAGCCGCTCATTCTGGATCGCAACCAGGCATACATCGGTGTGCTGGTCGACGACCTCGTAACGTGCGGCGTCGACGAGCCGTACCGCATGTTCACCAGCCGCGCCGAGTATCGGCTCCTGTTGCGCCACGACAACGCCGACCGGCGACTCACTCCATTGGCCTACCGCCTTGGCCTGGTCGGCGCCGATCGCCGCGCACGGCTGGAGCGCAAGCTGGCCGAGATTGAAGGCGTGACGGCGTTTCTCCAATCGACGTGGCACGACGGCGTGCAGCTCGCAAAATACGTGCGTCGGCCGGACGTGGAATGGTCCGACGCCGTCGCGCGCGTCCCCGAACTTGCCGCCGTCAGTCCCGAGGTCGTCCACCAGGTGCTCTGCGACTTTCGCTACGCGGGCTACGTCGCCCGCCAACAAACCGACGTCGATCGCCAGGCCCGTCTCGCTCAAAAGCGAATCCCAACGGCGTTCAACTACGAAGACCTGGACCAGCTTCGCGCCGAAGCGCGGGAAAAGCTCTCCCGAATTCGGCCCCGCGATCTCTCCCAGGCCAGCCGCATCAGCGGCATCACGCCCGCCGATATTGCCCTCTTGATGGTCCATCTGGGGCGACGGGGCTGAGGCGGCAATGGCGATCTACCCATGGACGGGCAGAATGGGCGAAAACGCCGACATGCGAGCTTGCGTGAATTCAGCCGGAACACGTTGATTGACGCCATTGTAGGTCGCTCTTAAGCTGCAAGTGTCAACATACGGATAGTGCCCAAACGCCCAATTCAGCCACAATTTACGGGAATCCAATCGTTTCATCGCAAGCTTTTCCATAACAATCACTTACGTTAATTCGGTCGATATTGACGTAACATTTTCGTCCGATATAATTCGCGTCATCTGGCAATCCAGGCAACTTCGGAAGATACGGTTAAGACTGCCGATTGCGGCCCTGCGTAGAATTGTGAAAACACAGTGAACTAAGGGTTCTACGGGTGACGGGTGTTAGAGGGGGAACTCCCCTTTCACTGGGCTCGTGTGCAAGTCGGGCAATGGGATTGATTTGATTCGTTCGGTTCCGGCGGCACGTACATGGCATGGATCGTCGTACCATCAACTAGGGAGAGGGGTGGTTGAGCGCATGAAAACCGTCTTCACAACCGGCGAGGCCGCCAAGATTTGCAAGGTCAGTCAACAGACCATCATTCGCTGCTTTGACTCAGGTCAACTGAAGGGCTTTCGCGTGCCCGGCAGCCGCTTCCGACGCATTCCGCGCGATCAGCTATATGCGTTCATGCGCGACAACGGGATCCCCACCGATGCCCTCGACAGCGGCAAGCGGAAAGTGCTCGTCGTCGATGATGATGAGGATTTGGTGGAGCTCATTGTCGATCACCTGCAGCGTGACGGCCGATTCGAAATTCGCAGCGTGAACAACGGCTTCGGCGCCGGGATGTTGATCAAGGAGTTCCGCCCCGATCTGGTCGTGCTGGACGTGATGCTTCCCGATATCAATGGCAAAGAGGTTTGCCAGTTGGTGCGCGGCGACAAGACGATGGATGATGTGCGGATCATCTGCATTTCCGGCATGGTGGAGGAGGAAAAGATTCAGCAGCTGCGCGACGCCGGGGCCAACGACTTCATCAAGAAGCCGTTCGACGTCGAGGCGCTGGTCGAGCGCATCTGCCAGTTGCTCGAAGTCGAGACGCCGGCGCGCGGCTAAGAATCTACGCCGTGAATCCCTCTCCCGCGCTTAAGTAGCTGAACTCGCAAGAGTTCAGAATATGCGCAATGACCGATTTCGAGCTGCAACTGGAGCGCGCCAAGCTCGAATCTCTCAAAGAGCTGGCCTACGGCGCGAGCCACGAGATCAACAACCCGCTCGCCAACATCGCGGCCCGCGCTCAAACGCTGCTCGAAGACGAAACCGATCCGGAGCGGCGGCGGATGCTGTTGGCCATTCATCGCCAGGCCATGCGGGCCCACGAGATGATTTCGGACTTGATGCTTTTCGCCCGCCCGCCCAAATTGCGGCTGGCACCCTGCAATCTGTCTCAGCTCGTCGTGCGCGTCGTCGACGAACAGCGGGCTACGGCTGCGGGACGAGAAATTCAACTCGCATTCGAACCGGCTCACCCAACAATCGAACTGCCGGCCGATGAAACGCAGTTGGCCGTGGCGATCGGTGCCGTCGTCACGAACGCGATCGAGGCGGCCAGCCCGGGCGGACACGTGCACATCACGGTGCGACCGACCGAGTTGGCCGGCGAGTCGTGGGCCGAAGTCATTGTCCGGGACGACGGCCCTGGCATCCCGCCCGAGGTCCGCCCGCACATCTTCGATCCCTTCTTCAGCGGGCGCGAGGCGGGCCGCGGCCTGGGCTTCGGCCTCTCCAAGTGCTGGCGAATCGTCACCGACCACGGCGGCCAGGTGGTGGTGAATTCACCGGCTGGCGGCGGCGCCGAAATCGTTATCCGCCTGAAACTTGCCGACCGAACATAGCCCGGCCCTCTTGGCCGGATTCGTCCACCGATCCAAGATGGATCGGCTATCTACTGCTAGCGCTGCTATCGGTAAACGTTGATGCACTTGTTGCTCGCCGGCGCGTTATCGTAAGCTGCGCTCGTCCGGATTTCGGTCCCGGACCGTTGCAGGTCAAGGAAGACTGACGCACCGCGAACAGAAGCATGAACACGACGGACCTTGTTCATTATGTGTCGACCGGCGAGCGGCCGCGTCCGATCGCGGCCCGCCCCGCCCCAACGGCTTCGTATCATCAGCTCATCGCCCCATCGCGGCTCGGCATCCTGCGGGCGCGGCAATACCTGTTCAGCACGCAGCGCACTGACGGCTCCTGGTGCGGGCCTGCCACGAGCGATGCGTCGCTCGCCAGCCAATGGATTCTGCTGATGGCGTATCTCGGCCAGGAACATTCGGAAGAAGCCGAAGATAGGGCCCGCACGATTCTCGAAATGCAGCTTCCCGGCGGCGGCTGGTCCCAATTCCCCGGCGGGCCGATCGACGTGAGCACGAGTGTTCAAGCCTACTTTGCGCTCAAGCTCGCAGGGCACGATCCAGCCGATGAGCGGTTGAGCAAGGCCCGCGACGCAATCCGCCGCCACGGTGGGGCCGACGCGGCCGACGTCACGACACGGTATTTACTCGCGCTGCTCGGTCAGATCGACTACGACTGTTGCCCCGTCCTTGCGCCTGAACAAACATTGTTCGATAGCGCTCAGCGGCGCGAGCTCGCGCCGCTATCGGTACTGTGGTCCCACCGTCCGGTCCGCGACGTGGGCCTGGCCTGTGGCGTCCGCGAGCTATTCGTCAAACAGCCCGGCGACTGGCCGGCGCAATCGTCCAGCGGCTGGCGACGCCTCGCCGCCAGGGTATTTGCCTACTTGGAGCCACGCGGCTGGATCCCGCTTCGCCGCCGCGCACTCGACCGCATCGAAGCCACGCTACTGCGTGACCTGGCCCCCGATCCTATCGCTCAGCTCGGCTTTCCCGACCTGATTCTGCGGTTGATTGCCCTTGATACACTCGGCCATAGCGCCGGCAGCCAGCCCTTCGACGCCTGCCACGATCGCCTCCACGAGCTGGTGGACGTCGACGATTGTCGCGATCAGGTGTGCCCGCAATTGCGCGCCAACCTGCTGGCCGATACGGGGCTGGTGCTGCGGTCGGTCCGCGCCAGCGGCATTCCGCTCCGCGAGCTTATCGGGCCGAGTGCAACCAGGTGGATGGCACATCCGGAGCAGTTGGATTCGACGTGCAATACCATGGAGCTTGTTTGGCTGCTCGACACGCTCCGCGCCGCGAGCGACGACCTGGCCGACGCGGACGAATCGCTTCCTCCGGACATTCAGGTCGGCAGCGATGCGGCAATCGATGCGACTGCCGTCCGCGCCGCCGCGCTGCAAAGGCGGGCCCGCCGCGTTGCGGAGCATTTCGTCCGGAAGCTCTTGGATCGTCAAAACGCCGACGGCGGCTGGGCACCAACCACCGAGAAACGGTCGCCGAGCGAGCCGGACGTCACCGGCTCGGTGCTTGAAGCCTTGGCAGATTGCGGCGGCGTGCGTGTTTGTGAAACCGTCGAGCGAGCGGTTGCCTATCTACGATCCGCGCAACGAGCCGATGGCAGTTGGACGAGCGCCACGGGTGTGCGCTTTGTTCACGGCACGTCGCTCGCCGTGTGTGGGCTGCTCGCCGCCGGCGTGCCGCCCGAAGACGACGCCGTCGCCGCAGGCGTCAACTGGCTCGTGGTTCACCAGCAGTCATCGGGCGGGTGGGGCGAGTTGCCAGTCGCGCCGGCCGACGTCGACGATTTCGCAATCGGTCGCCCAACCGCGATGCAAACCGCCTGGGCGCTGGCCGCCTTGGTCGCCGCGGGCCTGGCCGGCGAGGAGCCTGCGCGGCGCGGCGTCCAATTTCTCATCGACACTCAAGACGGCGACGGCGGGTGGCACGAGCCCCAGTTCACGCTCCGCGACGTCGGGACGGGCCGCTGGTTCCGCAACGATTTGCACGCCGCGGCCTGGCCCCTCTTGGCGTTGTCGCGCTGGGCCGTAGCCGCGGCTGCCGACAACCAAGGCACCGACCACCCGGCACTGCGTCTGGTCGGCGTGGCCGAAGGTGATCAGTGATCGCGGCCGGGTGGCTGGGGCAACGCCCCAGAACTCTGCGACTGGGGCGGCGCTGGAGCTCTGCCCCAGCCACCCGCTCATGGCGTGCCACTCTGCCGGATGCTATGCTGACGAATCCGATTTCAACGGAGCACGCGCGATGGGAACCGTCAACGACACGATCAGCAACGTCAACTCGATGCTGCGGACGATGCTAATGCTCGTGCTCGTCGCCGGGGCCGGCTTTGGCGGCTACTGGGCCTACGATTTGTACAACGAGCCGAAGAAGCAGCTCGCCGACAAGCAGGCCGAATTGGATAAGATCAATGCCGATCTGGCCGCCCGCAGACAGGAAGTCTCTGCCCTCACGACCAAGCTCGACGAGAAAACCAAGCAGGTCGAGCGGCTCGAAGTGGCGATGCAGCTGCTGAAAGTCCGCCACCGCCTGGCCCGGCTGACCGTGCTCGACCAGCATGAATCCGCGCAGCCCGATACGGCCGCTCCGAAGAAGCTGGTCACGCGGATCGAATTTGTCGAAATCAACGAGGAAGGTCACCCGATCGGGAAGCCAAAGCAGTTCGACATCGACGGCGACCTGGTTTACGTCGACTACTTGACGGTCTCCTTCGACGACAAATATGTCGAACAATCGGACCTCGATCGCTCCACCGCGCTCTGCCTCTTCCAGCGCATCTTCGGCGAACACCAGGAACCGATCGACGGCTTCCAGTTGGACGACGTGGGGACGCGACCGACCGCTTACGCCCGCGGCACAGAGATGTCCGACTTTGAGCGCAAGATCTGGGGCGATTTCTGGTCGATCGCCAACGACCGTCAGCGAGCGGCCGAAATGGGTATCCGCGCCGCGCAGGGCCTGGCCCCGTCCATCCGCGTTCAGCCCGGCAAAGCGTACGAAATCGAACTCCGCTCCACCGGCGACATGACCATCAACCCGGTCGCGACGCCATGACGGGGTCGGGAGTGTTTCGCGACTAGAGCAAATCTCGAAATTGCGTACTCATGGGTGGCTGGGGCAACGCCCCAGTTGCCGAGAATCTCTGGGGCGTTGCCCCCGCCACCCAGTACATAAAAAGGAAATTTGCTCTAGAGACGACGACTGCGAGTCGACGCGGCAAGTCGCAAAACAGTCCCGAACTCTTCGCACCGCCCCTCGTGCACGCCATCACTTGCCGGGCTTCGTCTTATCCTTTGGTTCCTTGGTGAATTCCCCGAGCCAGAACGATATGTCCTCCGGCGATTGCCCATCGGGTTTTGCCGAAGTATCGTCAGCCGACGAATCCCGCTCGCGTCTCGCCGCCTGCAGTTCGGCAAACCACTTCTCACTATCGACGTACGCGGCCCCGTGTTGCCGTGCTGCCCGCTGAATGCGGTGATCGCTCGACACGACGGTGAGCGACCGCGGCGCCCGACATTCATCGAGCAGCTTCTCGATCATCTCATCGGCATTCGCATGACGCCGCGCGAAAAAAACCGTCATGCCATCGTGCGTCATGGAAGTCGGCAAACCGGGCGGGGCGCCGGTCGCGTCGAACACGATGGTTGTCTGGCGGCGCTCGCGCTCGACGATTGACGCGGCAAGAAAGTTCAACATCGCCAGCCGCGAACGGTGCAGCTCGGAGCCCGCCCCCGCGGCGCCAAATATGCCGGTCACGTGCAGCAAATTGTAGCCGTCCAACAAGAGCGCCATGCCGGAATTGTAGCAGGAAATAGACCACATAGCCGACCCATCCTGGGTCGGTCGGGCGGAGACTCCGGCCAAGATGGCCGGGCTATTTGCGCTACAACTTCACTGGCCGCCCGCTCGCCAGGCTCGCCGACTCCGCCTCGCAGATGCGGATCGCGTCCTGGGCCAGCTTCGCGCCGAGAATCTCCGACGGTTTACCCTCGTTCACTGTCCGCACGACCTCCCGCAGCTCCGGTGGGAATGCGTTCATCGGATCGCCATCGGGCATCTTCGGCCGCTCGACGCGACCCTTGTTGTCCAGCAGCGTCGGTTCGCACAGATAGCGGCCGGTCGAGCCGATCACGGCAAATTCAAACGCCAGCGTCGCCCGCTCCAGGTGAATCTCGAAGCCATGATTGAACGGCCGGCCTTGCTGTTCGATCGTTCCGCTCGTGGCTCCCACAACCAGGTCGCGATTGCGGAAGCGAAACTGCGAATTCCAGAACTGGGCCAGGCCGTTGCGAACGCGGCCTTCCGTCGACACGGCCGTCGGCAGGCCGAACAATAGGCGGATGAAATGTGCGTCGTGTACGTGCAGATCGAGCATTGGCCCGCCGACGTCGTCCCGCGACCAATAATGATGAAGCCACTTCGGATCGGCGACAATCCGCCGGAACGCGCCGCCGCGGAGCTTGCCGTACTTGCCGCTTTGCACCGTCTTCAGTGCCCAGTCGTACTCGGGCAGGAACGGCAGCAAATGGCCGATACACAGCTGCCGCTTTGCCTTGCTGGCGGCGGCCGCCATCCGCCGGCAATCGGCAAGCGTCAACGCCATCGGCTTTTCGCACAGCACGTGCTTGCCGGCCCGCAGCGCGCGGATCGCGGCATCCGCGTGCAATGCCGGCGGCAACGTGATGTCGATCAGGTCGATTTTCGGATCGGCCAGCAGTTCATCGAACTCCGCATACGCGGCCGCCCCGTTGAGCTGCACCTTCTCGCCCGGCGGACCGAAGTTGCCGCGGATGTCTCGCCAATCGCCGGTGCGCTTGCGCGGATTGCGGCTGCAGATCGCCGCCACGCGCACGCCGCGCAATTGCTGGTAGCTCAGCCAGTGCACCCAGCCCATAAAGCCCAATCCGACGATGCCGACGCGAATCACTGCCCACTCTCCCCGGCCGTCGAGCCGTTGTCCGCGCGATCCCAAAACAAGAGGAAGAAAATGACCATCACCGCCGCGGCAAATAGACACGGGTAGAGCCAGATCGCCTTCCAGTCGGGGGCACTGTCGTGCGTGTTCATGAGAACGTGAGCGAAGAACAGCTTCGCACCCAACCCGAGACCAAGGCCCTGAGTTACGAACACCAGAAAACCCTGGGCTTGGCTGCGAATGTCCGCCGTGGCTTTCTTGTCAACGTAAATCATGCCGGTGACGAAGAAGAAATCGTAGCAGATGCCATGCAGCAACACGCCCAGGAAAATCATCCACAGAATTTTGTCGTCCGCCGCCGCAGCGAACAGCCCATACCGGGCCACCCACGCCGCCATGCCCACAAGCAACATCCACTTGACGCCCAGCCGTACAAAAAACAGCGGCATCAGCAACATGAATACGATTTCCGACATTTGCCCAAAACTCATCGTGAACGTCGCGCTATTGAAGATCAACAGTCCGGATTGCTCCACAAACGTCCGCGCCTGTTGATAGTAGCCGGCCAAGGGAATGCAGATCAGAAACGAACAGACAATAAACACGGTATACGACGGATTGCGAAACAGCTTGAACGTCCGGACCCGGGCTGTTGTTTTTCGGAGCCGGATTGCTGATCGAGGGCGAATGCCACTGACGAAGGGAGGGCGAACGCGAAAGCCAGTATTATGGCAAGCGCTACGCGGTGTTGCCGGTAATTCATAGTGCTAATTCTACCCCCGGGTGCGAAGGTTTGGGAACCATCTGCCAAGGCGTAGGATGCCCGGCAT
>JBIOWO010000333.1:0-14208 GCA_044868555.1 Lacipirellulaceae bacterium
GACCAGACCGATCCACCACTGGAAAGAAGCCCTCAACCACTTCGCCATCCTTTACGAAGGCCGCGTACCCGAACTAACCAACAATTGACATTCGTGCTGGCTTGACACAAAAAGATTTACAGGCCCATTCGTGCGAGAAGCTAACACAGCTAATGGATTAAGATCGAACCCGACGACATTTTCGAGGATCTTTCGACACAGATCTCCCTCGTCAAATTGACAATTCTCTCGATTTACTTCAAACCAAGACCGGATGCGGTTAATTGTCATGACCAAAAAAGTTCCGGAACCACACGCAGGATCAAGTAGTCGTCGGTTTGGATCGCCGCCAAAGCCAACTTCATCAAGGACGTGCTCAGCCAACCAATCCGGTGTATAGTATTCGCCCAAGTCGTGGCGAACGCTTTTGGGAAACAGCTGTTGATAAAGCTTCTTTACCAAGTCGCGGCTACTGGCAGGGTCTTCTGACAACGTTCCCGGATTGTAATTGTCCAGTCGCGTGACCAAGTCTCGTACGAGCTTTTCGATTGGTTCAGTCCAGACAGATATGTACCACGCAAATAAGTCACCTTCGAGGAAGTTCGTGATATTGAGGTGGCGGAAGATGCTACCAGCTTCGAGGTCTTCCATCTCGCGCTTGAGCTTGTTGCTCGTGCCGGCCGTCATTATGCGTTCCAGTGGCGTCGGCAGCCGATGGAAGAAGGCGACGATTTCGGACGCGAGCAATTTCATGAAGAGCGCGTAGTACGTATGTACCGCGAAGAGCAGTTCGGCTGGCTTCAGTCCTTTGGTCGGTACGCCATAAAACTCGCCCAATTTGCGAATCTTCGCGGATGGTGATTCCACGTCGTAGCCGCACACTTCGCCGAAGAGGATTTTCCACTGGCTGAAAAAGGTTTGGGCTTTGGGATGGTCCGTGGTGGCGATCGCCTCGTAGAGACTTCGGATGCCGTCTTGCGCAAGCTTGGCCTCGGACCCGAATTCACCGGCGAGATAGGCTGGGGAGAACGGTCGTCCCTTGTGGCCCAAGTTGAACAGTGCCCACAGAAACCGTCCGGACGAGTACTTGCTGACCTCGACCGGGTCCTGCACCTGCCACTTGTCGTCGCGGAAGCGAATGAAGATGAAGTGCTTTCCATCGAGGCCGACGCCGAAGAGGGTGTTGAGCGGCTGGCCGTGCTCGGTCCGCATGTCGTAAAAGCGTTTCTTGATTTGTTCGACGACCTTCTTTGTTCCGGGCGAATCGGCACGCGGACCGATCCGATCGCCGGGGCTGCTGGGATTCTTGTACTCGATAATCACGCGGTCGTAGACCGAATCGACGCGGCCGCTGGCGACCGTGAACTCGTGCCGGCCTTCGAGCTTGATTCCGGCTTCCTTCTGAATGAAGGCGAGCCGTTTTTCGACCTCGATGCGGATTTCCTCTTCCTTGTCCGCCATCGCCGCGACGGACTTCATTTCGTCCGCGAATTCAACGGCCTTGCGGGCGATCAGTTCATCAAGAGATTCCGATTTCGGCATGACGCCAGCGTACCGGAATGAAATGGCAGCCCGCAATGGCTGGATTTCAATTGAGTAATTTGCACGAGTTACTCCGGGCCCGGCCAAAAATTCTTGCTGAATTTGGCCGCGCCTTCTGCTACGCTGGCCCCAGGATTGTGGACGTTCGCCCGGCCACGGGAAGGACGCCACGCAGCACCGCGCGATCGCACTCGTTCGCGCGGGCCGTCGCGGTCTGTCCATGTCCCAAAAATTCGGCCAAAACAACCCGGCGACACCCCTCGCGACGTTGACCCCTTCGAAGGGGTCACGAGGTGCCAAGCGCCCGCCGCTCAACGTGCGCAAAGAGGCAGCAACAGTGGAGCAGTGGAGTAGCGGAGCAGCTCTTAGCCGTCAGCTCCCCGCCCCTTGCTCCCCGCTCCCCGCTTCCTGACACCTGACACCTGACACCTGACACCTGACACCCGACACCTGACACCCGACACCTGACACCCGACACCTGACATCTCTATAATTACTCGCATGACCAAGCCCGCCAAACTTGCGCTCGAAGATGGAACCGTGTACGCCGGCACGTCGATTGGTGCCGATGGCGAGGTGGACGGCGAGGTGTGCTTCAACACCTCGATGACCGGCTACCAGGAAATCCTCACCGATCCGAGCTATCGCGGCCAGATCGTCACGATGACCTATCCGCAAATCGGCAATTACGGCGTAAACACCGAGGACGTCGAGAGCCAGCGGCCGCAATTGGCCGGCTTCGTCGTTCGCGAGCACAGCCGCACGCAGAGCAACTTCCGGTCGGAGCAGAGCCTGAGCGAATATCTGCGGCAATCGGGCATCGTGGCGATCGAGTCGATCGACACGCGGGCCCTAGTCCGCCGGCTGCGGTCGGGCGGGGCAATGAAGGGCGTGCTGTCGACGGTCGACTTGGATGACGCCAGCCTGGTGGCCAAGGCCCAGGCGAGCCCGGGGCTGGTGGGCCGCGATCTGGTGCGCGAGGTGCTGCCCGATCAGCCGCGGCAATGGCTCGAACCGCTGAGCCGGTGGACGCACCTGAATGGCGGGGGTCAGGTGTCGGGTGTCAGGTGTCAGGGGGCCGAAGGGCCCGGTTCCGACACTCGACACACGACAAGCGACACCTCGTTCCGGCCGCATGTGGTGGCACTCGATTTCGGCATGAAGTGGAACATCCCGCGGCACCTCGTGGACATGGGCTGCCGCGTGACGATTTTGCCCGGCACGGCTACGGCCGCCGAAGTGCTGGCCCAACAGCCGGACGGCATATTTCTGTCCAACGGCCCGGGCGATCCGGAGCCGCTCGAATACGCCATCAACACGATTCGCGGCGTGCTCGGCCAGCGGCCCGTTTTTGGCATCTGCTTGGGACACCAGTTGCTGGGCCTGGCGTGCGGGGCGAAGACGTTCAAGCTCAAGTTCGGACACCGCGGCGCGAATCATCCCGTGCAGAACTTGCAGACCGGCGCGGTCGAGATCACGTCGCAGAATCACGGCTTCGCGGTCGATGAAAACACGCTGCCCGAATCTCTCGAGGTAACGCACCGCAGCCTGAACGATGGCACGATCGAGGGACTCACCCATCGCGAGGTGCCGGCCTTCAGCGTGCAATACCACCCGGAAGCCTCGGCCGGGCCGCACGACAGCCACTATCTGTTCCGGCGGTTCCTCGACTCGATGCGGGTGGGCGCTGCAGCGAACGCGTGACTGCGGGGTGGCTGGGGTCGAGCGTCAGCGAGCCCCCAGTTTGAGAAGCGCTGGGGGCTCGGCGGAGCCTCGACCCCAGGCACCCCATTCATCGCGCTCACCACGCCCGGTCGGCCAGCATCGAGATGATCTCGATTGCGGCGAACGTCTTTTGAGGCGGAGGGTCGGGCTCCTGTCGCAGCCCGTTCCAAACGCTCTGCGCCCGGCGCAGGTACTGGCGGCGTGATTCTTCGACCGCTTCCGCGCCCAACTCTTCGACGGTCCGATGCCAGGCGTGCACGGCTGCCTCCAGCGCAACCGGGTCACCGTCGATGGCCGCGAACATCAGGTCGTCGAGCCATTCCAGCCGCGCGATCACCTCCGGCCGCGACTCCGCGTGGTTGGCCCGATATGGATGGGGCGCACCATGATGATCGGCCGCATGGGAATCCACCAGCGGCGGCGGCGTGTCATCAATCCTGAGGTAGTTTTCGGGCGACATCGGTGACCGAGTTACTAGAGCTTAATTAAATTCAATGTTGCGGGTGCCATGCTCTCGCCGCGTTAGCGGCGTGAGCATGTCCAAGGCATGCTTACGCGGCTGCGCCGCGAAAGCATGCCACCCATCGATACAGTTCGATCGGCTCAGCGCAAACACAGCCGCGCTGCCATGCCGGGACTGTTCCAATTTTCGTCGAGAGCCGTCATCAGCCAGCCAAAAGGTTCGATGATGCCGTGCGGCTCGATCCGCAGCGGCACCTGTTGCCGCCGGCCGTAGCTGTCGCGGTAGGCGGTCGAACCCGTCACGGAGCAGGCAAACACCTCGTGATGCGGGAACCGCGTGCGGCAATCGTTCCAGACGGCGCCGGCATGGGATTCGGCGAACTCGCGCGGATTGTCCATCAATCCGTCCACCTTGTCGGCCTTGGTGAGCACCAGCGCGAGCGGGCGCCTCTCGACGCCGCGTTGACGGCGACTGCGGGCGTTTTTCTCGCGCAATTCGCCGATCAGTGAAAGCAGCTTCAGCGTCACGAAGTCCTGCGAATG
This sequence comes from Lacipirellulaceae bacterium, assembly GCA_044868555.1. Classification (GTDB taxonomy): domain Bacteria; phylum Planctomycetota; class Planctomycetia; order Pirellulales; family Lacipirellulaceae; genus JABDGM01. The sequence continues at coordinate 4,252 of JBIOWO010000333.1, forward strand.
GTCGCCGGACTGCAGTCGCTCGGCATCGGCCAGCACGACCACGGCCGCGGCCTTCGTCAGCACCGACCGAATGGCCGGATACCGGCCCGCTTTCTCCGTCTCGATGCCCAGCGCTTCGCCGGACAAATCGGGAATCACCAGTTCCAGCGGCCTCCGTCGCCGCCGGCAATTGAATTGACAGTGCACCCAGTGCCAATGTTCGGGGGTACTCACCGTCTTTTCGGGAAACCAACCGGTGGCGAGTGCGGTGGTCGTGGTTTGTTGCAACGAGATGGACATTGGTCCGCGGGCCGTCGAGCGCAATAGCCCAACGTGCCGCGTCAACATGTCCATCAACAGGCCGAGGTAAACGGTCTTGCCGGCTCCGCTGGCGCCAATCACGGCGATCAGATGGGGCCGTTTCTTGACCGACTGGGTCTGGTGCGCCAGGGCCATCGGCGCCTGGCAATTTCGGCAGCGAGCCGCCGAGCAGCAGTTTTCATAGTCGCAGACCAGGCACGCGATCGGCGCCGCCTGCTGCGCAAGCAAGTACGTTTCTAACGGGATTTGTGCGAGATGAGACATGTGCGTGTGTGGAAGAGATTAAAGGTCGGAGGTCGGAGGTCGGAGCCGTCGCCGCGAACTTTACAACGAACCATGTAGCGGCGGGGCTCGCCCCGCACGACCCTAGTGTTCAAACAGTAACCCGGAGATATCAACAAGTTGCAAGGGCGTCCTCAGTCGCGGGCGCGTTTGCAACCGGTTCATCGACGCCGTCACTCGACGCAGCGTCTTCATTAGCAACTTCCAAATCCGACATCGGTAGCGCCAGCCGGAATCCGATGTTCGGCCGGCGCGAGAGCGGATGTTCGCCGCTTTGGTAGTGGCAAGTAGCCTGGTTCTCGAAGTACGTGTCGAACGCGCCGCCGCGGATGCTCATCACCGACTCGGACACGTGAAGCGTCGAATCGCCAAGCTCCACAAGCGGCGTGGCGGTCCATTCCCACACGTTGCCGATCAATTGATGGATGCCACCGACGCTCATGCCGCCCGGGAACTCTTCCACGGCCGAGGGCTTGTGATTGCCACAGCCGTACAGGTTCGCGCGGCGGACATCGAACGACTCGCCCCACGGATAGCGGCGCTGGGCGATGCGGCCGGGCGCGGATTCCACCGGCCAGGCGCCCGCCTTGGTCCATTCGGCATCGGTCGGCAATTGTTTGCCAATCCAGCGGGAGTAGGCGCAGGCTTCGTACCAACTGACGCCCACGACGGGCAAACGCTGCTCGCCGGCCGGATACTGGCTGTCGTACCAATAGCGTGGGCCGGGGGCGCCGGTTTGGTCGACGAAATCCAACAGGGCCGGTAGCGCCTCTTCGTGCCACAGCTCGAGTTGCTCGTAGCCGCCGGCATCGACGAACTGTTGGAATTGCTCATTCGTCACCGCGTATCGGTCCAGATACACGGGCGGGACGTTGACCAGTTGGCGGCTGACGAGCTTCGGGTCGACGTCGGCCGCGCCGCACGCGGAGTTCGATTGTTCGGCGAGCTGTCCCAGCAGCACGCGCCCGGCCGGCACCAGGGCCATCGCCTCATCGAGCTGCCGGACGGCCCGCACCACGTCGAGTTGGCTGAGATGTTGCTTCGCGGCGGGCCGCAAGAGGAGCGCGTAGCGCCCCGAATTCAACAGGTCGTCGACCAGCGCGCCGGTGCTTTTCGGCGCTCCGGTGGCGTCGGTACGCTCCAGGAATTGTGCTGAAGTTGACGTTCGATTCGACGCATTAAACTCGCGCCCATTTTCGCCGGCTCGGTCGGTGCTGCGGAATGGACGCCGCGAGTGAGTTGCCGATGTCGCCCGCTCTTCGTCGGGGATGCTCACGCGCCGCAGCACCAGGCAGAGCACGACCGCTCCGCCGCCCAACAGGACCGCGCTCTGCCAGAGCAGGCCGCAAATGAAGACGACGGTCGCCACGGCCGCGATCGACCAACGCGAAACAGGATCATCGACTTGGAACGAGCGACGACTCATGTTCGTTACCTCGACTTTTTCAAACCTTGACGATCGACGGCCCGTTGCTGCCGTAATTTGCCAAACTGCTCGACAATCGAGCCGAGCACTGCGCCACTATTGGAGCGATCGCGAGTGGGTTTGGCGGCTCGCGGCAGTCCAAGGGTCGGTTTTGCTGGCGCGGAAACCGCGCTCACGGCCGCTTCGGTCTCGGCGCTTTCGCCGCGGTGTTCCAGCATTTCGCGCAAGTAGCGCAAATCCTCGGTCCATTTCGCCCGCTCCTGGTCCAACAGCTGTTTCTGCTCGTCGAGCCCGTTTTTCAGCTCTTTTTCGCGGGCCCGAGCCAGCTCCAATTCCGTCGCCACTTCGGCGCGGCGGTTGTCCAGCGTCCGCAGCTCCTCGGTTCGGGCGAGCAGGCTGGAAGTGAGGTCCGCAATCTTCTGCCGGGCCGCAGTCAGCTCCGCGCCGGCTTCGGCCGTGGAGAGTGACTGGCTCGCCGCGGCGGCAGCTTGCTCGCGCTCAAACAGTTCGCGGGCCTGGATCAGTGCGGTGCGCTCGTCGGCGAGCTGCCGCTGCCAGTTGTCCAGGTGCGACTGATACGCCGCCAATGCCTCGAGGGATTCGCTGAGCTGGGCGTCGAGCGATTCCTCGGCCGCGGCCCAAGTGTCGAACGTGGCGTGGAGCGTGTCGCGATCGAGAAGTGTTAGTTCGGTCGTCATCGGCCTGTATTTGGCTTCCGCCCCCGGCGCGTGCATACAACCAGCCCGGCCAGCCGATTGGCTGCCCGCAGGTCGTGGATGTATTCTGCCCGGAGGATAAGTTTGAGGGAAAAGTGGCGGCAAGTGTGGTCCGCCAGCGTAGATCGGCACCACAACTCGCCATACAAAGGTAGGTCACGATTTGACGAGTCGCAAATTAACGGCCAGGGACAATTCGTCGGACCAGGCGGGGTGCACGGCAGGTAGAATCGTCACGGATGGAATTCGATCGATATAGCCCGGCCATCTTGGCCGGCTGGAATGCGCTTGCTAACGACGAACGCGACGCTGGCAGGAATGCGACCCAGGATGGGTCGGCTATATGCACGCTGTCAGAACTCGGCGTTGCCGGGCGTGCGCGGGAACGGGATCACGTCGCGGATGTTGGCCATGCCGGTGACGAATTGGACCATTCGCTCCAGGCCCAGGCCGAAGCCGGAGTGTGGCACCGTGCCGAAACGGCGGAGGTCGAGATACCACCAGTAGTCGGCCGTTTTCAGGCCCTGTTCGCACATCCGCGCTTCGAGCACTTCCAGTCGGTCCTCGCGCTGGCTGCCGCCGATGATCTCGCCCACGCCCGGCACCAGCACGTCCATCGCCCGCACCGTTTTCCCGCCGTCGTTCACCTTCATGTAGAACGGTTTGATGGCGGCCGGGTAGTCGTACAGGATGAGCGGCTCGGTGAATTTTTCCTCGGTCAGGAACCGCTCGTGCTCGGCCTGCAGGTCGTGGCCCCATTCGACGGGAAACTCAAACTGCTTGCCGGACGCTTTCAGGATGTCGACCGCCTCCGTGTAAGTGAGGCGGAAGAACTCGCGATCGACGACGTTTTCCAGCCGGCCCATGATCTTTTCGTCGACGTGCTCGCGGAAGAACAGGATGTCCTCCTGGCAGTTTTGCAGCACATCGCGACAGATGCGCTTCAAGAATCGCTCTGCCAGGGCCATGTTGTCGTGCAGTTCAAAGAAGGCGGCTTCCGGCTCGACCATCCAGAACTCGGCCAGGTGGCGGGTGGTGTTCGAGTTTTCGGCGCGGAACGTGGGGCCGAACGTGTACACCTTGCCGAGGGCCGTGGCGTAGATTTCGCCTTCGAGCTGGCCGGAGACGGTGAGGTACGTGGGCCGGGCGAAGAAATCCTTTGTGTAGTCGATGTCGCCCTTGTCGTTCCGCGGCGCGCCCGCCGGGTCGAGCGTCGTGACGCGGAACATGGCGCCGGCCCCTTCGCAATCGCTGGCCGTGATGATCGGCGAGTTCAGATAGAGAAAGCCCTCACCCTGGAAGAAGTCGTGAATCGACCGGCAGATTTGGTTCCGCACGCGGGCCACCGCGCCGAACGTGTTGGTCCGCGGCCGCAGGTGGGCCCACTCGCGGAGCTTCTCGAACGAGTGCCGCTTCTTCTGCAGCGGAAACTGCTCCGGATCGGCCCAGCCGTGGACGACGATCTCGCGGGCCAGCACTTCGGTGTCTTGCCCTTTGCCGCCCGATTCTTTCACCTCGCCGCGCACCGTCACGCTGCATCCGGGCGATAGGTGTTTCACTTCCTGCTCATAGTTCGGCAGATTCGCGTCGGCGATGACCTGAATGTTTGCCAAGCAGGAGCCGTCGTTCAGCTCGAGAAAGCTGAACCCACCTTTCGAATCGCGGCGGGTGCGGATCCATCCTTGCAAAGTGATCGGCTGGCCGATTGCGTCGACGCTCCGCGCCTGTTGAACCGTGATCTTTTCCATGGGCACTTCACATCGGAAAAAGGATGGCTGCGCTCACTTACGAGTAAGAATATCCACACTTTCCTGCTGGTCTAACTCTTTGGCCCAATCAAGCGGTGTCTTGCCGTTACTGTCCTTGATATCCTCGTTTGCTCCAAGCTCGAGCAAGAGCCGAACGAATTGTGCGTCGAACTTAGCCGCGCCGTGTAATGCCGTCTCGCCACCGGCGGAAAGCCCGTTAATGTCGGCCCCTTTCTCAACTAGGAATCGGACAATCTTCAACCTTTCCTCGCGGTCGTTGAACAAAGGATCGTCGTCGAAATGTGCCGCCAAGCCCGTGCACGCCCACATGAGAATAGTATTGCCAACAACGTCGTCGCGTGCATTGACGTTAGCGCCAAGCTCGACGAAACGCTTCACGGCGGACAATCGATTGCGAAACGCGGCAGACGCTAGAGGCGATTTGCCGGCCCCATCTAACCACGATTGGTCGGCGCCATTTGCGATTAGAATATCGATAATTTCTCCCGTCGAGGCCCAGTGGAGTGGAGTCTTGTTGCGCCAACCGTTGCCACTATTGTCCTCGACATTAACATCACCGCCTTGGCTAATAAGGTATTGGAGCACTTCGGCGTCCCCATTTCGCGCCGCGACATGCATGCGAGTGAGGCCATTGTGAGTCTCCACAACGTCATGCGGCGATCCACCGTTCTGCAATGCAGCCTGAGCCTCTGGCAGGGCGGCCATTTCCTTTTGAACTTGAACAGTCTTGGATGATGGGGCAGCGGGAATGGTTTTCACACTGCTGGATGGTCGGTCACAGCCTGGAGCTGCAATCAAGATAACAACAAGGGCGCATCGCATATCACAATCGCTCGTCGGCGGATTTCAGAGCTAAGCCACAATCGCGTCCGCTTCGATTTCGATGTAGGCGTCGGCATCGATCAGGCGGGCCACTTCGACGATCGTCGTGGCGGGGCGGATTTCCTTGAAGACTTCACCGTGGACACGGGCGACTTCTTCCCATTGGCTCACGTCGGTCACGAACATCCGCGTGCGGATGATGTGCTCCAGCTTGCCGCCGAGCGCTTCGACCGCCGCGCGGATGATGGCCAGCGAGCGGGCCGCTTGCTCGCCGACCGTTTTGGGATACGTTCCGTCGGCGTTGATGCCGACGCAACCGGTCACCGCAATGATATTTCCGCTGCGGACCGCGCGGCTGTAGCCCATGATCGGCTCCCACTTGGCCCCACTCGACGCACATTGGCGGCCAACTCGTTTTTCGACTGTGATTTTGATGTCAGACATTCCCTACCTCGCCTCAATCACACGCGCAATACGAGCGCATTTTGAATTTGCCACAAAGAACACAAAGAGTCACGAAGAAAGAAGAAAAAAAAGAATCGAGTTCAACGTTCATGGAGCGGCATTGCGGTGTCGCCCTTTTGTGCCTTTTTGTGTTTTTTGTGGCAATCGGCTGTCAATGTATACCTTTCGCCGCCAGCCAGCGTTCGGCGTCGAGGGCCGCCATGCAGCCTGTGCCGGCCGACGTAATCGCTTGCTTGTAGTAGTCGTCGGCCACGTCGCCGGCGGCAAATACACCGTCGACGCTCGTGAACGTGCGGAAGGGCGCGGTCCACTTGATGTAGCCCTTGTCGTTCGTGGCGACCTGCCCTTTCAAGAACGTTGTGTTGGGAGTGTGTCCGATTGCCAGAAACACGCCGCTGGCGGATACCTCGCGCACTTTGCCGCCCGTCGTGCTTCCCAATTTCACTCCGCTCACGCCCTCTTTGTCGTTGCCGAGCACTTCGTCGAGCGTGGAATTCCATTCCATCTGGATCTTCGGATTGTCCCGTGCGCGCTCCTGCATGATCATGCTGGCCCGCAGCTTGTCGCGGCGGTGGACCATGTGAACCTTCGAAGCATACTTGGTGAGGTAGGTCGCCTCTTCGACGGCTGAGTCGCCGCCGCCGACGACGATGAGCGGCTTGTTACGGAAGCGGGGCAGCGCGCCGTCGCAAACCGCGCACGCACTCACGCCGCGATTCTTGTACGCCTCCTCGGAGGGCAACCCCAGATAATTGGCCCGGGCACCCGTTGCGATGATCAGCGTGTGGGCCTCGTGCTCTCCACTCTCAAGTGTGCGAACGACGAACGGCCGCTTCTTGAGATCGACGTCGACCACGTCGTCGGTGATGATTCGTGTGCCGAAGTTGATGGCCTGCTGCCGCATCAGCTCCATCAGCTCGGGCCCCGTGACGGCGTGCTTCTCCTCCAGAATATGCATGTACTCCAGCCGCTCGGGCGAAATCGCCGTCTTCAAGAATGTCTTCAACTCGCCGGCCGGAAAACCGGCGTAGTTTTCGACCTCGGTGGTGAGCGCGAGTTGGCCGAGCGGCAGGGTGCCGTTGAGCCGATTCTCTTCGGTGATGGCGCCCTCGAACACGAGCGGCTTAAGCTCGGCCCGCGCGGCATAAATCGCGGCCGACCAGCCGGCCGGCCCGCTGCCAATGATGATCACCTTTTCCGCCACAATCGCTCCTCCTTGTTGGCGCGTAATATCGCAGATGTGAGACCGGCAATTATAGGGCATTGAGCGCGTGCGTCCATCGGTTCGCCTTGCCGCATCCGTGCAGCACCGTTATCGTGAATTATGGACAGTTCCTCACCCGTGGTTTCCATCGAGGAGCGGCGATGATGAGCCTGTTGCCCGTGGTGGCCGGTTCGGCCGTCGTATTGATTGTCGCCTACGTCACGTATGGCCGCTTCTTGAGCCGGTTCCTGCAGCTCGATTCACGGCGGCCGACGCCCGCGGTCGAGCTGCGCGACGGCATCGACTACGATCCCATCGAGCCGAAATTCCTGCTCAGCCAGCATTTTTCAGCCATCGCTGCCGCCGGCCCGATTGTCGGGCCTATCGTGGCCGGCGTGATGTTCGGCTGGCTCCCCGCCTTGCTGTGGATTTTGATCGGCTCGATTCTCATCGGCGGCGTTCACGATATGACGGCTCTCACGGCGTCGATCCGCCACAAGGCCCGGTCGATCGCCGAGGTCGTCCGCGATCACATGAGCCGGCGATCGTACATCCTGTTCTTGGTGTTCATCTGGATTGCGCTGGTGTACATCATCGTCGCGTTTACCGACATCACGGCCGGGTCGTTCATCGGCGGGTCGGAGGCGGTGCGGCTCGGGCAGGATGTGCCGGAACCCGCCGCGGTGACGGCCGAGACGATCAGCGAGAGCGGCGGCGCGACGGGCGGCGCGATCGCCACATCGTCGATCCTGTATCTTGTACTGCCGCTCGTCATGGGACTCTTGCTGCGCTACACGCGGTTGTCGCTGACGTGGGCCACCGTGATTTTCGTGCCGCTCGTAGGCGTGGTCATCTGGCTGGGCCGCTACATGCCACTGGACATGGGGCTGATCGTGCAACACTTTCGGCCGGAGTTGTCGCTGCCGGCGGCCGATCAAGTCGCCCGCAAAATTTGGGACGTGCTGCTGCTGGCGTACTGCCTGATTGCTGGCGTGGTGCCCGTGTGGCTGCTGTTGCAGCCGCGCGGACATCTGGGCGGATATTTTCTGTATGCCGCGCTGCTGGCCGGCGTCGTCGGCGTGCTGTTCGGCGGATTTCCGATTCAATTCGAAGCCTTCAAGGGGTTCGACGCCGTTGGCCCGCGCGGCGAGACGTTTTTCCCGTTCATCTTCATTCTGATCGCTTGCGGTGCGTGCTCCGGCTTTCACGCGATGATCGCCTCCGGCACGACCTCCAAGCAGCTCCGCCGCGAGACCGATGCGCTCCCCATCGCCTACGGCGCGATGCTGCTGGAAGCGATGGTTGCCGTACTCGCGCTGTCGTGCGTGATGATCCTGCCTGCCGGCTCGGCGATCCTGAGCCGTGATCCGAACATTGTTTATTCCCATGGCGTCGGACAGTTTCTGCAGGTGTTCCACGTGCCGGCCAGTTTTGCGATGGCGTTCGGCCTGATGGCGTTTACCACGTTCGTTTACGACACGCTCGACGTTTGCACGCGGCTGGGGCGGTACATCGTGCAGGAGCTGACTGGCTGGCACAATGCGGCCGGCCGCTGGATGGGAACGATTCTGACGGCCGGCGTGCCATTGTTCTTTGTGATGCGGACCACGCTCGACGCGAAGGGCCAGGCCATTCCTGCCTGGCGCGTGTTTTGGGCCCTGTTCGGGGCGACCAACCAACTGCTGGCAGCGCTCACGCTGTTGGGCGTGACCGTCTGGCTGTGGCGGACGCGGCGCAATCCGCTGGTGTGGCTGATCACCGGCGTGCCCACGGTGGTCATGTACGTGATGAGCCTGTGGGCGCTGGGCATGATGACGCTGCCGAAGTTCTTCAGCGAGGGCCGTTTCGCCGCGCCGACCGATCCGGTGCCGTGGGCCGGGTTGGTGCTGATCGCGCTGGCCGCACTCATGCTTGTCGAAGCCGTGTTGGCAATCCTGGGCCCGCAATCGCCGCCGGCGCCGATGAAGCCGGCAATGGCGTCATAAATCGTCGGCGAACACTACGGAGTCATTCGGCGCACGCGATGTCGCGCCGGTTCGACTACGACAAGCGCATTGAGCAAGACACTCTCGTCGTATTGCTCTAGGACGCGCAGCAACTCATCATGCACTGCTCGCAAGGTTGTCGGAAGAATCCGCAAATAGATAACGCCGCCTCGAATCGCTTGCGCAAAAACAAGTCCGCCGAAGTCTCGATCCCGCGTCAGAAAGATGCGCCCGTCTTGGATCGCCGTTTGAAGCAGGTCTCGATCACTGGCTCGCGATAGCCCAAGTTCCGCCGCCGAAATGACATCGTGATTCCGATCGCGGAGCAGAATCACCGTTTTGGCGTAGACGTCTTGATCGGCCAGAAATCTCATGGATTCGTGGCAGCCAGATCGATTTCTTCAAGTGCTACGACGTCAATTGCATACTGAATGCACGCGCGAACATCATCTACGTTGAGATCGACGTAATAGTCCTCAACGATTTCGGAGAAACTCACGCCTTCGCGAACAAGTTCGAGTACGTTTTGTACCGTGATGCGCGTACCATCCAAGCACGGTTTTCCAAAATGGATCTTTGGATCAACAGAAATTCTCTTCGACAAGTGCCACGTTCCTTTCCAAGACAATTATACTCGACGCGACAGGAAATGCACGTGGATCCTGTCAACTAATCGTCCCGAGCACTTGAATCGCCTTGCGGCCTTTGAAGGCGCCCGGTTGGGCGTGAAACTTGGGCCGGCCCTCGACGGAGACGATGAGCGGCCGCTCGACGTCTTTTTCCGTGGCGATGATGTCGCCGATCCGCAGCCCGATCAGATCGGCCGTGGAGATGCTCGTTTCGGCCAGGTCAACGACCACCTCGACGACGGCCCCGTTCAACCGGCTGCTGATCCGCTGGATGTTTTCGGTCGTGGCCGATTTCTTGCCGTAGCTGACCCAGCTATTGGACGACAGGCGGGTGCTGATCCGTTCGATCGCGTTGAACG
>JBIOWO010000334.1:0-7480 GCA_044868555.1 Lacipirellulaceae bacterium
GACCAGACCGATCCACCACTGGAAAGAAGCCCTCAACCACTTCGCCATCCTTTACGAAGGCCGCGTACCCGAACTAACCAACAATTGACATTCGTGCTGGCTTGACACAAAAAGATTTACAGGCCCACTCAAAAAAACTTCCATCCTGATTTAAATGTTCATTTATCTTCGCGAGCTGCTTAAGAACGACTTTTCTGTCAGGATCATTGTCGTCAACACCTCCGGCAGCGCCGTACTCTTTCTGCCGTAACTGCACCGATTCTTTTTGAAACTGCCCAAGCGTCCAGTTCTTTCTAAGCTGGAACCACTTCGTAAGTTTGTCCTTTTCATCACGCCAAGGCATGCTCGGTAGATACCAGATCGGGTCCCCATATTCAATACCAGCGTAAAGGCAGGCGTCAACTTGGTCTTGAATGATGCACCACGACATGTCCCCAACCGTCAACAAATGACGAATTTCTTCCTCGCCTCCCATTTTCAAGCAACAGTACCTCTGATCGTCAATTGCACGAAGAAGTTCCGGAAAGGCTTTAACACCGCGCTTTCTCAGTTCGTTCGCAGCCGCGAGCACCACGCGCTGCTTTTCATGGTCGTAACCTTTCGGATAGTGCACAATCGTTGCTCGATGGGCTTCCTCCATACGAGGCGGCGGATTTTTCGACGCGAGCAATTCCACGAGCTCTGAATTCTTGAGTGAATCGAGCTTGCGTTCTTCCGCTCTCGAGATTGTGCACGACAGAGTTGCAGCTAGGCAAACCAGAATTCGAGGAACCATACTGACTCCTGAAGAAGGTCAGAAAGGGAGCCAAAACAACTCTTCCATGTCAAAGGTTTTGTTTTAATCTCTATATCACCTTACAGCGACATATCGTACCACAATTTTCTGCAGTTTATTGCCGCGTCCTCGACATTCATTGGGCCGTTTGATCTAATGACGGCCGGCTGATCCTGGCATTTTCGGCGGCCGATCCGGAGCATCCGCCACGAAGGCACGCGAACTCTTCCGCGGGCTGAGTCCCGTTTGCCGTACCCCTTGCCGCTGCCGGGCCGGTTTCTGTAGCACTCACTGAATGGTGAATTCGTCGTCAGTCTGACTGCTGTGATCAGCAACCGCACCAACAAAAATTGGGAGCAACATCCATGAAACACGAAGCCCTGATTCTGTTTGCAATTTCCACGTTCGCTGCCGGCGGCGTCAGCTGTCTCTATGCCCAGCAACAAGTACCAAAGCAATCTCCGCCCGCCGGTTCGCAAAAAGCGCCGGCCGCCCCGGCCGCCGGCACGACCAAGCCGGCCGCCACGGCAACGGCCCCGCCCGCCGGCGTGGACGTTGCCGCCGAGGAAGCGGCCATCCGCGCGAACGCGGGCAAATACGTCGAGTCGTACAATCGCCGCGATTCGAAAACCATGGCCTCCATGTGGTCGCCCGAGGCCGTCTACATGGACCCGACCACCGGCGACGGCGTGATCGGCCGCGAGGCGATCGCCAAGCAGTTCGACTACGCGTTTGCCGGCTCCGAGGACGCCAAGCTGGAAGTGGACATCGACTCGATCGACTTCCTCTCGCCCAACGTGGCAATCGAGAAAGGCCGGGCGGTTGTCACCTACTCCGATCATCCGCCGGAGATCACCGATTACACGGCGTTGCACATCAAGCGCGACGGACAGTGGCTGATCGATCGCGTCTCCGAAGTCGAGATGCCCGCCCCGCCGCCATCCCATTACGAGCAGCTCAAGGAGCTGGAGTGGATGGTCGGCTCCTGGATTGACGACACTGCGGGCACGTACATCGAAACCGATTGCGAATGGACCAAGAATCAGAACTTCCTCACGCGGTCGTTCAAACTGACAGTCGGTGACCGGATCAACATGTCGGGCATGCAGATCATCGGCTGGGACCCGGCCACCAAGCAGATCCGCTCCTGGGTCTTCGATTCGGACGGCGGCTTCTCCGAGGGCAAGTGGACCCGCAAGGGCAATCGTTGGTTCATCCATCAGGTTGGCACGCTGGCCGATGGCGGCCAGTCGACGGCCACCAACATCATCACGTACGTGGATGATGACTCGTTCACGTGGCAATCGACCGACCGCACCGTCGACGGCGAGGTTTTGCCAAACATCGAGGAAGCACTGGTCAAGCGTGCGCCGGCCGAAGTTGCGGGCGAATGAACACCCAACAAATACGACGGACCACGGACCACAGACTACGGACCACTGAATTCGAACGAAGGTGACGCCATGAAGAGATACGTGTTGCTCAGCCTGACGCTGTTGACGATTGGCATGTGGATTGTCGGCGATGCCCTGGCCCGCGGTGGGCGTGGCGGCGGCGGCGGTGGTGGCGGTCGCGGCGGCGGCGGTGGTGGACGTGGCGGTGGCGGTGCGGCCATGCGTGGTGGCGGAGGCGGTGGAGGAGGCGCGTTCCGAGGTGGTGGCAGTGGCAGTGGCGGTGGCGCTGGACGCACTCCATCGATGAGCCGGCCCGGCAGCGGCGGATTTGGCGGTGGCGGCGGCAACTTCGCCGGCGCGCGACCCGGCGGCAGCAATCGACCGAATTACGGCAACTTGCCAACTCCCGGTGGTCGACCCGGTGCAGGGGCCGGCGCTCGTCCTGGCGGTGGGAGCCTGGCGGGCGGCGGCGGCGCGCGACCTGGCGCCGGCACACGGCCCGGCGGCGGAACTTTTCCCGGCGGCGGTGGTCGGCCAGGTGGAAACTTCGCTGGCGGCGGTGGTGGTCGACCGACCGCCGGACAGCTCGACAACTTTCTCGGTCTGCCCGGACCGGGCGGTGGCGGCGGTGGAGGCTTCAATCGTCCGGGCACACGGCCCGGCGGCGGTATCGGTGGCGGCGGCGCGGCGAATGATTTCCTGCACAACCGACCCACGACACGTCCCGGTGGTCGTCCCGACATCGGCGATATTGCTGGCGGCGGAACTCGGCCGGGCGGCGGTGGCGGCCTCGGCCCAAGTCGACCGGGAGAAGGTGGCGGCGGAATTCAGCGGCCCACGCGGCCCGGCGAAGGTGGCGGCGGCGTTCAACGGCCCACGCGGCCCGGCGAAGATGGCGGCGGCATTCGCCCCGACCGACCTGGCGGAGGCGATCGCCCATTGCGTCCCGGCGACAACACGCGCCCTACTCGCCCCGGCCAAGGTGGTGGCGGTCAGCAGTGGCGGCCCGGCGACAACAACTGGGCCCACCATCGGCCCGGCCAAATCAACAATTGGAACCAGTGGAACAACTGGCGGGGCGATCATCGAAGAGACATCAACAATTATTGGAGCAACAATTGGCACAACAATTGGCACGACTGCAACCATTGGTACGACCGCAACTGGTGGAACCGCTACCCAAATGTTGGCTGGCGGTACCCCAACAATTTCAACTACTGGGGTTGGGCCGCTTGGCCGGCGGTGACGAGCTGGTTCCCGTGGGGTTGGACGCAGCCTGTGTACTACAGCTACGGCGATAACGTGTACTACCAGGACGACCAGGTGTACTACGGCACGCAGCCCGTTGCGACTGCCGAGCAATACGCGCAGCAGGCGGAAGCAATCGCGACCAGCGTTCCGGACGTCACGCCGGCCGATACCGATTGGATGCCGCTCGGCGTGTTCGCGCTCGCGCCCGACGGCGAGCCGAACGGCGCCGACCCGACGATGTACCTGCAGCTCGCCGTGAGCAAGCAGGGCATCATCAGCGGCACGATCCAGAACACGGCTACGGGCAAGGTCCAGCCGATCGAAGGGATGGTCGACAAGCAAACGCAGCGGGCCGCCTGGACCGTTCAAGGCCAGACGCGGCCGCTGATGGAAACCGGCGTCGTCAACTTGACCGAGAACTCGGCGCCGGCCCTGGTCCACTTTGCCGACGGATCGACGCAGCAATGGCTGCTGGTGCGGCTCGATCAGCCGGAGACAACGGGTGGCACGGGCGCGACGACGCCTCCGCAGCCGAATTAGTTGCACGTAGCTGAAGTCGCAAGACTTCAGAATCGCCAGTGTAAGGAGCGGAGTTTTCGCGAATTCCGCTCCTGCGCGCGAGTTTTGTCCGCGGCAAACGGGTCCCATTTTTTTCGGGCGAAACTCCTTCGTTTTGTCACTGGGGCGGTCGCGCAACTGCCTTCACCGCAAACGCGGGCTGACGCATGAATCGGTCAATACGCGGGTGGATTTTGTCCATCTTGATTGGAATTGCGCGCCATGGTGCGCACGAGGAAATTTGATACCGCGCACACGGTCTCCGTTGACTGACGGCTGACGGCCGACATCCGATGGTTTTTTTCAGTTTTCAAAGAACAAACGCTGCATTATCGAGCGTGAGTGCAGCGTAACAGAAAGCCGCCTGCGATTCAGCAACTGTTTTTGGCCGCGCGGCGGAAACAGGGGTCGGGGGCCAGGGGTCACGGGTCAGGGCTTTGCGGTGGTGCTTTAATTCCTCAATCGGTGCACGCGTCATGCAAAAAGTGGCTTTGATTTTCGAAGATGACACGGGGGTGGAACGTAGGCGCGACAAAGTGCCTTGTATTTGCGAAGGGGTCACGAGCGCGTCGACGTAAGTCCTTAAACTTTCGAAGGGGTCACGTACGCATGTGGGTGTTGCCGTGGCCAGTGAGTTCAAACTGGGAGGCTGGCGTCGGCTGGGTCGAATGATTGTTTGTGCGTGATGGAACATGGTCGTGTGCGCGCACCCCGAACGCAAGCGCCGAATGAGTATGTTGGTGGCGCAATATCGGCGCGCAATGGGGCGCGATGTTGACCCTACCAGAAACAGCGTGCGAATTCAGCAACTGTTTTTGGCCGCGCGGCACCGGCTGCTGGCGACACAATGGCATCTACTTTTACTGCGCATCTCGTCGGGGCGCATTATTAAGTGGTCGAGAATTACTCACGCTGGTAGCATCGAAGTCGCAAGAGACGCACAATGACCAAAGGCTACGTAGCCACTAGCAATTCGCATTGTTAAGACCGGAGGAAATATGTTTGCAATTGTGCCACGAACTGTGTTAGGGTCGGGCAATGTGTTTCGCGCCAAGGTCGCGGGCTTTCTCGGAAGGGTAGGCATGAACAGGAATCCGACCATCGTCGCGCTACTACTTGCGTCGCTGGTGTCCGCAAATAGTTTCGCCCAAACGCGAAATATTGAGTCGAAGTCGGAAATAGTCCCGCTTGATGAAATCTGGGCGTGGAAGATGCCTGGCACGAAGAACGTGGGGACGTTGGATGCAGTGAAAATAGGCGGCACCACAGAGCATCCGATTCTCCGTGATATATTCAAGGGATTTGGCGTTCTTCCGAAGGGGGATAGAGCCGCACCTGCTTTTGTGGTTGACGGTGTGGGGAAGATCGCGTTAGAGAATGCGCGCGCCTTTTTCAGAAAGGAACATAGGAGAACGGAGGAAGTGCCGGCCAATATGAACTTATCGCTGATCTTTTTTTCGCATAGTGCAGGGCAGTATTGCCATTTGGTCGCGGTTGAAAGGTCGGAGCGCCTCGTCACGGTCAAGTATCGATTCGTGGGGCACGCATCGGCGGATAACACAATTCACTTTGCGTTAGTTCCAATCGGCAAGTTCGCGCCAGGTGTCGTGGAGGTGAAGATCGAACAACAAAACTCCATTAAAGAAAGTGGCGCAGAAAGGCCGCCGATTCCGGGGATGGAGCGGCTTGTATCGGATTCCTTTTCATTCACGGTGCACAAATGAAACTTCGCTACCTAACGATGGCTTTTGTATTGTGCTCAACCACCGCAAGAGCGTCGCTAAATTCAAACGGCCCTAATGGCATCGATTCGATCGCTACCAATCTTTTAGGAACGGGAGTAGCAATCGGTCAAGCAGAGTTGAGCCGCCCAGGAAAGCCGATGTACGACACCGACCCGATGAATTACGCCTCGAATACAATTCCGGTTGGCGTTTATCGGGAAGGATTTCCGGGAATGGACCCAATGGATAGCGGCGATATTGACCGTGAACATGCGACGGAAGTGGCCGGCGTAATGATCGCCAAGCAGTTTCCTACCGGCCCTATTAGCCCATGTATTGAGTGTGTTGGCGTTGCGCCGACTGCGCAGCTGCATTCAATCGCAGTGGACGTTTTGGATGACGTAAAAGTTGCGCTCGCCTTGAATCAGCTGGCGAGACTGCCATTGGCCGACGTAAAAGCGACAAATATAAGCTTTATCGGGGATGTACAAGGGCCGGTTGAGAATCTCGATGGTAACACGCATTTCACGCAATTTATTGACTGGTCTGCGCGAAAGCATGACGTCCTATACGTAGTTGCGTGGGGTAATGATAATCACCCTATGCAAAGAAAGCCAACCGATAACTACAACGGCGTCACCGTCATCGGTTCTGAGAGACTGGAAGGAGTCTACCGAAAGTGGTGGCTAGGCAACGCCACAACCGGAGATGCAGTTGGCGGTCGCACGAGCGTGGATTTGATGGCCCCGGCGGAAAACCTCGATATTCTTACTCTTGGCGATGAGCGGGTGGACCTATTAGATGCAGAAGGCACGAGCTTGGCGGCACCGCACGTTACGGGCACCGTGGCACTTCTCCAGCAATATTCCGTACAGCGAATGAATTTGCCGATGCCAAACCCGAGGTTTGGCCCGAACTCTCAACGTCACGAAACCATGAAGGCTGTGTTACTTAACTCTGCCGACAAACTTGCCGGCGTACACGGCTCTACGCGCGATGTTTGGGATAACAACAATGAGGATTGGACCCAATCAGAAGCGTATGCGAGCGACAGCGCCGCATTAGATGACATCATGGGAGCCGGCCATCTGAATGCGAAGCGTGCGGTGCAGCAGCTTCGACCGGGCGAATACGATCCTGGAATGGTGCCATCCATCGGTTGGGATTACGGCATTGTTGGAGGTGCTGGCACTCAGGAATATGTTTTCGATTCGCCTATGGGCGGCGGGTACATCGCGGCTACGCTCGTTTGGGATCGACGAAATATAAGCACGGAAACTTGCGGCCCAAACACATATTGTGAGGGAGATCAGTTCTCTTTTCAGACGGTCGAAGACAGCCTGAACAACCTCGACCTTTATCTCGTCCCCGCCGATGCAACCGAACTGACGCCCTATACTACGGCGTCAATAACGCTCGAAGACAACGTGGAGCATATATTCTTCAATATCTCCGCTGCTGACGACTATAAACTGGTCGTGCATAACAATCCAAACGGTGGCATTGGTGACGATCAAAACTATGCACTTGCTTGGTGGTTTGGGAGTGCTCCTCCTCTGCCACCGCCCGGCGACTACGACGGTAACGGGTCCATTGGGGCGGAAGACTACGATGTGTGGCGGATGAGCTTTGGTAACACGGTGGCAGCCGATACAGGCGCTGATGGCAACGGCAATGGCGAAATCGACGCCGCTGACTACGTTGTCTGGCGAGAGAATGCTGCTGCGGGCAGCGGCAGTCTGGCTGCGGTGCCGGAACCGATCGCTGCGTTGCTTGCG
>JBIOWO010000335.1:0-16880 GCA_044868555.1 Lacipirellulaceae bacterium
GGGGGCTCGGCCGGACCTCGACCCCAGGCACCTATCGCACATTAGCGTGTTTGAATCGGCAGTGAAATGTCGCCGGGAATCTCCTTGCCCTTGGCCTTCTCGGCAAATTTCATCGCCGACACCACCATGAGCACGTCTTCTGCTTTCGCCCGATCGCCGTGCGACTTGCTGACCTTGCGAAACGCGACTTTGCGCTGCGAGTCGAGCACGAACGTCGAAGGATAGGCCGTCTCGGCCGCCGCGTTCCAACGCAAACCATACAGATTGGTGAACTTGTACGCCGGATCGATCACCAATAGCATCGGCTTTGGCAGCACATCGTCCTTCAAGAACTCATGCGCCCGTTTCTTGAGGTCCTCCTCCGGCCCGGGATAGACGAGCACGATTTTGGCGCCCAGCTCTGCGAAGTGCTTGGCGTGCTCGCGAAAATCGCGCACCTGCCGCGAGCAGATAGGACACTGATAGCCAGGAAACCCGCGCAGCACCACCAGCACCACCGGCCCGTCCTTCGTCAGCTCGCTGAGTTTCACCTTCTTGTTTCCCTCCAGCGGCTGAAACTCAAAATCCTTGGCCACGTCGCCAAGTTTGAGCGTCTTGATCTGGTCGCCAACCTGAGCCGGGGCGCTACCGACGAAAACGAGCCCGCCAATCGCTGCAATCAACAGAAAGCCGAGCCGCCGAAAACTGGTCATGAATTTTCTCCTTGGATACGCTGCATTCATTTCGCCGCCCACGTCTGCCGCCACAGCCGCATCGGCGCCGGCTCGCGGAATTGCCAGACCCACGATTGATCCCACAACTGCAAGCGGAGCATCTCCAGCGCCGGCCGCGGCCGCTCCCACAGTTGACGCGCCACCGCCCACCATACCCGCGGGTCGGTCGCAAACTTCCACCTCGCCTGTGCCAACCAGTACTCGCTGGTGAGATGATAGTCGTGCGTGCCGTCCTCTTCGGCCGCCAGTTCGAAGTGCTCTGCGGCACAGTGTTCGAGCTGCCCCGGCGCCGGATACCAGCCGCCGAACCACGCGGCGATCATTGCAAATTGATAGGCATCGCTGCCGGGCACCTGTGCCGCCGGGCCGCGCGCAATCTTCACCGGATCAAACTGGCCCGCCTCGCGGAAGTGAATCGCCGTCGTCACCAACCGGCCCCCATCGGCCAGCAGCCGCCGGCAAATCGCAAACATCTCCTCGTAGATCGCGTCTGTCCGCCCGGCCGCCGCATCATCCGCCTGCACAAAATGCTCGAGCGACCCATTGGCCACGATTGCATCGAAAGCGTGCTCCCACGAATCGTTCGCGCGGTTGAAAATGTTGCGGTAGTTCAGTTGCTCGACCGAAAGTCCGCGGGCCCGACAATCGGCCACTTGCGGCGAAGAAATAGTGATGCCGACAGGTCGAGCCCCACGCCGCGCCGCCTGTTCCAGAATCCGTCCGTATCCGCAGCCAATATCCAACAGCCGCGTGCCGGGCCCGCAGCGCACTTGATCCAGCAGAAACTCGGCCTGCCGTTCCTGCGCTGCCAGATACGCGGCCCGATCGTTTCGCTCGTCGACGTACTTCCCGTCCGTAAAATCGGTCATGCCCGCGGCCCGCATGACCTCCAACAAGTCGTAGCAAGTGCGAACCGCCGGCGCGGTGCCTCGTTCCGGGATCGGACTCGCAGCAACAGTCGCCACGGCAGGTCTCACATTGTCCGCTGTCCGCTGTCAGTTGTCCGTTGTTCTTGGTCAGTTGTCAATCGTCTGCACTCCAATACCGCGGACTACGGACTACGGACTGACCCTCGCCGCAATCGTCAACCGTTGCACCACTTCCCGCGGATCGTTCGATTCCGCGAACAGGTCAAGCTGCCGTTGGGCCGCGCTCGGCAGCCGGGCCATCGAAACGCAGTGGCGGAGCTGTTCCACGCAGTCCAGCTCCTCAGCCGTCTGCTGCAATAGTTCGGCCAGCCGCTGGACGACCTGAGCGACCGAAGCCGACTCAAATGTATAGGTATCTACCAACCGTGCATGATTGCCGAACCGCGCCGCCCGCCACTTGTTCTGCTGCACCATCATCGGATGACTGTCGTGCCGGTAGGTGCCGTTGTCGATCTCGTCGGATAGAAATTTCACCAGGCATTGAACTAAAGCCGCGATCGCCAGCGTGTCGGTCAGATTGCCCGGCATGTCGCACACCCGCACTTCCACGGTGCCAAACTTATGATGCGGTCGCACGTCCCACCAGATTTCGCGCATCGTGTTGATGAAGCCCGTGTCGATCATGTGATTCACCAGCCACACATATTCGCTCCAATTGCGCATCACCGTAGGCAGTCCGGCGGTCGGCAGGCCTTCCATCACCTTCGACCGATTCGAGTGCAGCCCGGTCCGCCGCCCTTCCCAGAACGGGCTGCTCACGCTCAGCGCCAACAGCGTCGGCAGATGACGCATAATGCGGTCGCAGATCATCACCGCCTTGTCGCCCGAATCGACGCCCACGTGCACGTGCAGCCCAAACGTGACCAGCCGGCGGGCCATCTCCTGCAACAAATTCACCAGTAGCAGGTACCGGTCATCCGGCGTGATCCGCTGCTTGGCCCAGGTCGAAAAGGGATGCGTCCCGCCCCACCACAGCCGCAGTCCCAGCGCGTCGCACGCCGTTTCGACGATCGCGATTTTGCCGCGCAGGTCCTGCTCGGCGTCGCCGATCGTCTCGCACACGCCCGTGTTGATCTCCAGCACGCACTGCATCAGCTCCGGCTTGAAATTGCTCGAGTCCTCGTCCTGATGCCCTTCCGCCGTCAACCGCGCGTTGAGCAGCCCATACGCGCTCGACAACTCCAACGTCTGGCCGTCGAGCAGTCCCAATTCCAGCTCGATGCCAACCGTCGGCCGGTCGTTGCGGGCAAATTCGATTTTGGCCATGGAAAAGGTTGATGGATGAGAGTTGAGGGTTGAGGGTCAAGACAAGGGAATCCAGGACATCAGGCGCGGCGCAACGCTTGCGGTTTAGCTTGCCCCCCGCGCTGCTTCCACCACGCACCGCGCGAGTACCTTCGCCCCCACCGCCAGGCACCGCTCATCCACGTCGAACGTCGGCGTGTGCAGCCCCGGCCAGGGCGTCCGCTCGCCCGCCGCCCCCAGGCGAAACATCGTTCCCGGCACGTGCTCCAGGTACGCGGCGAAATCCTCGCTGCCCATGCTCGGCCGCGGCATCACCGTCACCTTGTCGGCGCCCAGCAGCTCCGTCGCCACGTCGCTCACCAGCTTCGTCAGCCCCGCGTCATTGTAGACCGACGGCGTCCCCGCCTCAAAACAAACGTCCAGTCGCGTGCCGGTCACCTTCTCGATGCCCTCGGCCAGCGTGCGAATGTGAGCGATCGTTTTCGCCCGCACGCTGCGGTCGAGCGTACGCACCGTGCCTTCGAGCACCACTTGCTCGGGGATCACGTTCGCATTCTGACCGCCGTGAATCTGTCCGAAGGACACGACCACCGCGTCCTGGCTATCGGTCGCCCGCGGCACGAACTGATACAGCGTGCTCACCAATTCGGCCGCCGCGGCGATCGGATCGTTCGACTCATGCGGCCGGGCCGCGTGGCCGCCCCGGCCCGCCACCGTCACCCGCATCGCATCGCAACTGGCCGTGAACACGCCGGGCCGCACGCCGATCGTGCCGGCCCGCCGCGTCGGATCGACGTGCAGCGAAAAAATCCCGTGTACGCCCGCCACCGCCCCGGCCGCGATCATCGAGTCCGCGCCGCCGCTCGTCTCCTCGGCCGGCTGAAAGATGCCTCGCCACGTCACCTGCCACGGCAGGCGCTCGTCGCACTCCAGCCGGTCGAGCGCCGTGAGCGCCCCAAACACGGTTGCCGTGTGGACATCGTGCCCGCAGGCGTGCATCACTTCGGGCACAGTACTGCGATACGGCACCTGTTTCTGGTCTTGAATTCGCAGCGCGTCGATGTCGCCCCGCACCGCAATTCGCCGCGGTCCATCCTGCCGCCGGCTCTCGACCACCAGCCCACACCCCTCCGGCCCCATCTGCACGGCTAGCCCCAGCTCATCGAACAACTGATATAGGTGCAGACTGGTCTGCAACTCTTCGCCGCTCGGCTCCGGATGCGCATGCAAATGCCGGCGCAGCCCGATCATTCGCTCCACCGCGTCCTCCACCGCCGCATCAATTTCGCGCCGCCAGTCAGTAGGCATACGTCGTTTGTTGTTAGTGGTCAGTGGTTAGTTGTTAGTTGTGTACAAGTCGAGTTACAACTAACAACTAACGACTAACAATTCACTTCACAAACTCCGGCTCCACCAGCTCCGTCAGCACGCCTGCCCTGTGTCCCTGCGCTAGGAACTCCGCCACCGCCTGCCGGCCTCGGTCGCCGAAGTCCAGCGTCCAATCGTTCACATACATGCCGACAAAGCGGTCGGCCTGCCGGGCATCCAGATCGCGGCCGTATTGAAGTGCGTGCTTCAGCGCCGCCTCGCGATGTGCCAGCCCGTAGACGATACTCTCCTTCAACAGCCGCTCGATGTCGCGGACCGTTTCCGTGCCCAGATTCCTGCGGACGGCGTTCGCTCCTAGCGGCAACGGCAAGCCCGTCTTCCCCTGCCACCACTTTCCCAGGTCGACCACCAGTTGCAGATTCTGCTTGCCGTAGGTCAGTTGGCCTTCATGGATAATCAGCCCCGCATCGATCTCCTGCCCGTCGTACTCGCCGGCCGAAACGGCCGGAATAATATGATCGAACGGCACCTCGACGCCGATAAAGTCCTGCCCCAGGCACAACCGCAGCGCCAGAAACGCGCTGGTCAGCTTGCCCGGCACCGCAATCGTCTGCGACTTCAAATCGTCGACCGTCATTGGACGCCGCGCCACGACCATCGGTCCGTACCCGTCGCCCATGCTGGCCCCGCAGTTGCACAAGACATACTTGTCGTGCAGGAACGCGTAGGCGTGCAGGCTCACCGCCGTCAGCTCCAGCTTCGCCTTGAACGCCCGCCGGTTGAGCGTCTCGATGTCGACCAGCTCGTGCGTGAACTCGTAGTCGCCCGTGTCGATGGCGCCGCTGGACAGCGCATAGAACATGAACGCATCGTCCGGGTCCGGACTATGGCCGACGCGAATCAATTGCTTCGTGGCACTCACGATGATCTCCTATCTGTAGGACAATCATCGCATGATAGCGCCTGGCACTGCACGTCGTCAAACGGCAGGGGACTGTCCCCCTTGAACGCACCAAATGCCCACTACGCCTCCAGCGTAAACCCGGCCGCCGAAGCACGCGGCGCATAAGAGTACGGGCCGCGAACCGGTGCCGCAGACGAAGTCGCCGCTTCCAACTTGTCGCACACCAGTTGCCATGTCTGGCGCTCATATTCCAACAAACGAAGCACCTCGGCCAGCGTCGCCGCGTCGCCGTAAATCTTTGCCAACGAAACTCGCCGGAACAGAAACCAATAGAAGTCCGCGATCTTGCCGTTCAGCTCCGATTTCCTTGCCCGCACTGCGGCCAGAAGCTCACCCACAATGTCCAGCACGCGCAACAGCGGCGCGGCAGCGGCATCCGCATCGCCCCTTCGCAACGCTTCCTCCGCCTGCCGGCCGAACCGCTGCGCACCCTCGATGAGCATCAAGTGCAGCCGCTGCGGCGGGGCCGTCAGGACCTTCGATTCCAGGTACTGCGAGTTTTGTGCAATCGACATGATAGATAGCCCGGCCATCTTGGCCGGTGTCCGCGTAATTCCGACCCGGAATGGGCCCGATATGTTTTAATTGCCCGATGTGCTGGTGAGCGGCGGAATGATCTGCAGCGATTCCAGCGCCGATAAGCTCTGCTGCATCGCGGCGATCGTCGACTCCAACCGCGCGAACTGGGTGAGCAGCAGCTCCTGCTGGCGCGCCAACCGTTCGTCCATCGACGCAATGCGATCGGTGTTCGACTCGATGATGTCGGCAAGTGTTTCGGTGCGCGAATCGAGTGCCGCGCCATCTTCCCCGGCCAGTTGGTCGATCGCGTTTTTCATTTTCGCGCTCACGCCCCGCGTCTCGTCGGTAAACAGCCTTTCGACGCTCGCCGGATCGGCGGCCGCCGCCGCCGCCAGCTTGTCCTTGTCCAACGACATCTTGCCTTTGTCGTCGAGGCTGATTCCGACCGCTTCCAGCGAAGTAATGTTGCCGACGCCGAAATACGAACTGGTGACCAGCCGCGTCAAATCCGAATCCACCCGCAATGCCTCGCGCGTGCCGAATAGGATTCCCGTTGTCAGTGCTTCGGCGTCGAAAGCCGTCAGCTCGTCCATCGTTTCACGGAGCGAGTTGTACGCATCGACGAATTCGCTCACTGCCGAGGTTAACGCCGTATTCGTCGCCTTGACGCGGACCGTCACCGGTTCCTTCGTGCCCTGATTGATGGTCAGGTTGACGCCATCCACGACATTTTCAAAGTCGTCGGTCGACGAGCTGATGAGCACGCCGCTGCCCGATGTCGTCGTCCCGTAAAGCAAGAGCGCATCGCGGGCCGAGCTGATCTCATCGAGCTGAAGCGCCGTTCCGCTCGCGTCGAGCAGCACGGCGTTGGCCAGGCCCGTCTTATCGACCGACAGCGATAGCCGCTGCCCCGTGCCGTCGTTAAGCAGGCTGGCGGTGACGCCGCGTCCCAGTTCGTTGATGGTTTCCACCACGTCGGCCAGCGTGTCGTCTTCGCCGATCGTCACTGTCACCGCGCTGGTGCCGTCGAGCACCTGCTTCGGCTCGCCGTCGATTTCCTTGGTCACCGCCGTGCCCAAAATTCGCAAGTCCTTGGCCGTCGTCGTGTTGCCCACGTCTTCGACTTTAAGCGTACCGGAGCCGCTGGCCGTATCAATCAGCACCAGCCCGTCGCCCGCGTCGTTAATCCGTGCCTCGACGCCAATCGAAAGCGCATTGATCCGATCGATCACATCGCCCAGCGTCGTGGCTACGTTGTCCGTCTGATTCAGGTCGACCGCCCCAATGTTGCCGGCGCTATCGGTGATCTTGATGTCATTGGCCGTCACGCCCGCGCCGCCATTGAGCGCAGACAACAGCGTGGCGCCGCTCACTGTCTGTCGATCGAGCGGCCCGCTGTTGACGCTCGTGGCCGCCACGTTGGCCACGATTCCCAGCGCGGTCGCCGATTCGTTCGCGTCGCCGTCGGCAATGACGAGGTTGCTGGCCGTTTCGCCAGTCGTGTCCGTAAGTATAATGCCGTTTCGCGCGGAGTTGACGGCCGCGGTCACGCCATTAGCCTGCGTGTTGAATGCGTCGATAATCTCGCCCAGCGTCTCGGCCCCATCCAGGTCAACCGTCGACAACACGCCGTCGCGATTGGTGATATCGATTTCGCCCAGCGTGCCAAGTCCCTGCCCGCCCTTCAGGCTGGAGACCAGCGTATCGCGCAGCCCGCTTACCAGCCGCCGGCCCGCGATCGTATCGTCGTCGGCCGTCGTCGTAAGGCCCAAATCGGTGGCCGCCGTGCCGGTGCCTACGTTCGCCACGGCAAACGTTACGACGCCCGTCGTCAGATCGGTCAGCTCGATCCGGTTGCCATCTGCGGAAATCGCCGCCGACAATTTCAGCGGATCGGCCTCGTTCAGCGCGTCGAGCACTTCGCCCAGCGTGTCCGCGTCGTCGAGATCGACCTCCAGCGTCGTGCCATCCTTGAACGCGATCGACAGGTCGTTCCCACTTCGCAGTTGCACGCCATTACCGTCGTTCAGCGACGCCAGGGCCGTATTCGCGTGCAGCGTGAACACATCGCTGCCCGTGGCCGTGTTCGCCGCCACATTAATTCCAGCCAAGCCCAAGTCGGTGGCCGTCAATCCGCTTCCCACATTTTGCACCGACAGATTGCCCGAACCGCCCGTGTTGTCGATCAGCTTGAACTTATCGCCGACCGCGACGGCCGTGACGTTGAGCGTCGAGTCGTTGTTGATCGCCTGCAGCACGTCGTCGACGGAGCGGGCAAAGCTCAGGTCGATCACCGCGGTCGCCCCGCTGCGATCGGTGATGCGGATGCTGCCCCGCTGCACGCCCGCGCCGCCATTCAGCTCGCCGAGCGAAATTCCCTGGTCCACAAAGCCGCCCACGCGAAACGTGAACGAACCTTCGCCGACCGTCGCATCGGCCGCGAAGCTCTGGCTTAGAAACTGCTGTGCCGACGCCGTCTCGACCGGCGTGAACAGGTAATTGGCGACCGCCGGATTCGCGCCCGCCGCAATCGTCGCAGTCAATGCTGCCGTATCGCTCGACGTGATCGACTTCGACGTGAACAGGCTCGTCTCGCCGAGTTGATCGGCCTCAAACCGCAAGGCCAGCACCAGCGATGAGAGCTGCTGCACCGCCGTCTTCTCGGCAGTGAGCGATTGATTGCGTGCGGCGATCAGATTGCGCGGCCGGGCCGCAATCGCCAACAATTTGGCGACCGTCTCTTCGATCGGAATGCCGGTGATCAGGCCGACGCCGGAAGTGATGCGACTCATAGGCTGCCTGATAAAACATACGTTGGTGGCCAGCGCGCACTGCTAGCACCGTGGCGCCAAACTCTAACGAATGTATCGACAGAAAGGCCCAACAAAAAACAGCCGGCCCGGCCCCGCAGGACCGAGCCGGCTGATAGTCTTTTTCCCGAGTCGCCCACCGATTGCGGTCTAGCTCCCCGCTTGCGGCTTAGCGACCACTCCCAACCTACCGCAGCAGCGCCAGCACGTTTTGCGGATTCTGGTTGGTGATCGCCAGCACCGTCGTGCCGGACTGCACCAGAATCTGAGCCCGCGTGAGGGCGGCCGTTTCCGCGGCGAAGTCGGCATCGCGGATCTGGCTCTCGGCGTCGGTCAGGTTTACCAGCGTGTCGTTCAGAGCGCCGCGGTTCGTTTCCAGCGACGTGCGTTGGAAAGCACCCAACCGACCACGCAGGCCCGTGACCTGATTGATCGCTTCTTCCACGATCAAGGCGCCGGTCGTTGTGTCGGACGACAGGTCGGCCGAGCCGCCCGATCCGAGCTGGAACAACTTGCCGCTCACGCCACCCAGGCGGGCCGTGTTCACGCTGGTGATGCCGATGCGAGCCTGCTGGTTCGACACGACATCCGGACCGAGCTGGAACTGGGCGCCACCGCCGGTGATGTCGAAGGCGATCGAGCCGGTGAAACCAGTCTCCACCGTAGCCTTCAGGTCCAAAACTGCGGTGTTGATCGAAATCACGTTGCCGCTCGACTTGGCGCTGATGCCGTTGACCGAGGCCACGACATCCGTGCCCTCGTCGCGAGCACCCGAGCCGATCGCGGTGCGGATCGTACCGCCAGCGGCTTCCGAAATCAACTCGATGTCGACAAACGCGGCACTGCCGTACTGGCTCGACCGGAGCTCCAGCGTGGTGCCATTGATCGTGGCCACGACGCCGGTGGCGTCTTGAACCAGATTGATGGCATTGGACAACTGCGTGATCGACGAACCGGCTTCGAAGTTGAAAACCTCCGAGCCAGTCTGGCCAGAAAGCGAAAACACAGCGTCCTGAGCCAAACCACCGCTGGCCGCGACACCGCCGGCCAGGGCTTGTGTGCCCGGCGGGGTGTCCAAGCTCTGGATGTAGTTGCCGTCGCCGCTGGCGGCCGTCGTTGTCGCGCTGTAACCAGTCAGGCCGTTGATCGCCGCGACGATCTGGGCCTTGGTCACCGTGCCGCGGACGCGAACGTCGATAACGTCCGGGCTGCCGTCCACGATGGAGGCCGTCACGCTGTCGTTCGTAATCGTGTTATCTTCCGTAATCGTGACTTGCACGCCGTTCGCCGCCGTGCCGGCCGCGTCGGCCGTCACCGTGAACGTCGTGCTGCCGGCATCGCGACCAGCAACCAGGTACGTCGGCGTGATGCCGGCATTGGCGTCGCCGGCAACCAGGGCCGTATTGGCCGTGCCCGTGGCAACCGCGGCAAAGTCGGCGCCACCGTTCGAGGCCGCAATCGCAGCAGCGACTTCGGTGTTCGTCACGCCGCCCGTGAAGTCGGCGGTGACTGTCAGCGTGTTCGTGCCGTCCACGTAACCCACCGAAGCCACGTTGCCCGTCGTGTCGTTGTTGTCGACCAGCACAACCGTAATGCCGTTGCCGTCGGCGTCTTCCGCGGCACCGTTGTTGAGGGCCGTGACCGTCACGCCGACTGTCGTCGTCGTATCGAAGTCGAAGTGGAACTGGGCCTGCACTTCGGTGTTGGTCAGCGACAGGCTCGCCGTGGCGTTCGTGGCCGTCGTGGCGGCCGGAACTCCGGCGATGTCCACCTGGGCCTGCGTGGCGGCCGTCGTAATGTCCACCGCCACCGAAATCTGGCCCGTGGCGCCCAGGTTGGCCTGATCAATCTGCAGGTCGCTCAACCGCGTGAAGTTCGTGCCGGCCGTGGTCAGGAAGTCGAGGCTGCCGTCCAGCAGCTTGCGACCCTGGAACGTCGTCGTCTGAGCGATACGATTCAAAGCTTCCAGCGACGAGTCGATCTGCAACTGGTTGGCGGCGATCTGATCCGCGCTCAAAGCGCCTTCGTTCGCCGACTCGGTCACCAGACCGCGAATGTCGTTCAACAGCGAGCTGACCTGGCCCAAAGCGCTGTCGGCGGTGGCGATCACCTGGTTGGCCCGGTCGGTATTGCCGATGGCCCGCTTGATGCTGGTGATGTCGCTACGCAAGTTTTCGCTGGCAATCAAACCGGCCGGATCGTCCTTGCCGGTATTGATTCGCAAACCGGTGCTGAGCCGCGTGAGCGATTGCTCCAACGCCGAGTTGGACCGGCTCAAAACGTTTTGGGCGACCAGCGAGCTGATATTCGTGTTAATCCGCGTCATTGCAAACCCCCCTTTGGGACAGAAACAGACTCGAACCCAGGCCGGAATCCGCCAAGCGTTGTACCCGGCTCCATGCTGTTCGTGACCGAGAAACTCGTGACCCGAGACAACGCGTCTCGAAAATCGTTCAAACCGATCTTGCCCCTAAAACGCTTCCCTGCACAAATCTTTCCACACGCGCTCGCCTTCCCCAAACAGGGTACGACAATCGCGTGCGGGAAACTGTCCAAGCGTAGGTTACGTTTACGGCGCCGGGAGGTCTGGCTCCGAAAATTCTGCCGCCCACCGAACGGCTCGCCGGTACAACACCTTAACGATGCTATCGACCTGAGAATTTGGGGGTCTTTATGCAGTTATCGCGATTTTGATCGCCCAAGATCGCGGAGCCCGTCACCATCGATACAGCCGTCAAAGTCCAACATTGGCGGCGATCTGACATGCTATTGGGTCCTGCGCAGTAATTGGGCCGCTTGAGTGATGAAGCGGCTCGTTCCGCTGGGCAGTCTTCCAGCGCGATTCGGTAGTTTTCCATGGAAATTGTTCTCTGGTACGGGGACGTATTTTCCACGCAGACCAATGTGAGTTTTTTGGCCGGAGCGTGACACCTTCGAAGGGGACAGGTCGAATTGGGGTGTCGCCGCGCCCTGTGGCGGCGTTTTTCCGAGCCTCGAGCGCACCGGGAGCGCTTCCGTGATGCGGCACGGCCGAAAAGCACCAGTTCGAATGCGTGCGAGTGTAGTGGAAAGAACTCCATGTTGCAGCAACTATTTTTGGCCACCCAGGTCAACGAACTCTGGCGAGCCCTTAGGGGCGTCTACGTGCTGTGACATCGCGGCGTCGATGGCCACGAAGCGCTTAGTAGATGCAGGCCCCTCATAGCCGGCGAGCAATGCTCGCGGGAATTCCGCGCAGCAGTCCCAAAGCCTGCACCGCCCGTCCGCTATTTCCCGTCGGCGGAGCTATTGGGAATCCGCCGCGCTTCCTCCAGGCGAATCTGCGCCGCCTGCTGGTTCTCGCGCTGAATGGCTTCGTACACCTCGCGGCGGTGGACCGACACCTCGCGCGGCGCCTCGATGCCCAGCCGCACCTTATCGCCCCGCACGTCGACGATCGTGACGATCACATTGTCGCCGATGATAATGCTCTCATCACGCTGCCGGGAAAGCACAAGCATGAGCTACTCGTCGCGTTGGGAGAAATCGGTGCCGGGAACGCACGGCGCTGAAAAAGATGGCGCGTGCGTCAACATGGTAGGCACCGCGCACCCGGGCCGCCGGGTCGATGTGCCATAACGCCGTAACACTGCTTTGATCGGACCGCCGACGCAAGCGACTCTAGCGGTCCGGAAGAGATAGCGGTTATAGGGAAAAAGTGCAGAAGTGGAGTAGTGCAGCGGCGGAGTAGTGGTGTTGTGCAGCCGAACGGGTGCGTGCAGTTGCCGCACTACTCCTCTACTGCTCCACTCCTCTTCCGCTCTTCCCCCTCACCCCGTCATCCGCAGCGAAGCCGCCCCTTGCAGCCTGTGCTGCACCGCGTGATCGTCCCGGGCCACGATCTGCCGACCCAGCCGCTCCGCGAGATGAATCACGAGCGGCGCCTTGAGATTCAAGACCAGCGACCCGTCCACCTGGCCGACGATCACCAGCACCTGGGCATCGTCGAGGTCTGCGAGCGCCAACGGCTCAATATCGCGCCGCGCCACTCGCACCTCATAGCCCGGCACAAATCGCCGCGGGCTCACCACGGCCAGCGCCACGTCGGCACGCTCGGTGCTTTGCAGCCAGCCGAGGGCCGGGTTCGACGCATCGGCCAGCAGCACCCAGTGGCGGCACTGCTCCATGCCGATCAGTCCGTCGACAAAGTTCAGCACGTCGCCTTCCTCGATCGTCACGCTGCCGAATCGTGTCGTGGTTAGGTTCATGTTGGTCCGCCTGACGAAAACAGGGTCCACAATTAGAAGGAGTGCTAGCACAATGCGCGCACCGCAGCGCTATCAAACTAAATCGGACTGCGGCGCTGGCCGGACCCAGCGAATTCGAGCCAAGCCGACGACTAAAGCGCGGCCCGCGGGATTTAGATAAAGTTTAGCAGCGAGATTTGCAGCAGGCTGGCCGCCGTCCGTAGCGACGCCTCGAATGCAAACTGCCGGGCCGTCAGGTTCGAAATGGCCTCGACCAGGTCGACGTCGATGTCCTGAGACAGCGCCGACTGCAACTGCACGTTTTCATCCTCGTGCCGAATGCCGATCACGTCCAGGTTCTGCAACCGCGTGCCGATTTCCGCCGCCGCGAAGTTCGCCCGGCTGATGTCGTCGTCCAATACGTTGATCGCCCGGCCGATGCCTTCGACGTCGCCGTCTTGCAGGGCCTCCCGCAAGCGCAGCAGCGTGTTGAACACTCCGTCCGCCTCCAACGTGTGCCGGTCCTCGCTGGTGAGCACCTGCGCGCCGGAGCCATCCACGCTGACCGTGCCATTGGGTAGGAACCCCAGGAACTCGGCGGCCTGGCTCCCTTCAGCCCCCTCGACGGCAAGCGTCCCCGCGCCGACGGAGCTATCCACCAACTGAATCCCGTTGCCCGACGTCGCCAATTGAGCCACGACGGAAGTGTTGAGCGGATTGCCGTTGATGCGCGCAATCACGTCGTCGACCGTCTCGGCGCCCGCCAGATCGAAGTACAGCCGGCTGCCGCTGCGGGTCACGATGACCAGATCGTTCTTGACCACGTTCCGCCCGGTGAACACATAGTTGCCGTTCGTGTCCGCGAGCGACGTGCTGTTCTGGGTCGCTCCGCCGGAGACGAACCCGAGGTATTCAGCCGCCTGGCTGCCCGGCGGCGCGATTACCTGCAAACTGTTGTTGACGTTTGCCGTGCTGGAATCCACCAGTTCGATGCCGTTGCCGCTCTGCGTCATCCGCGCGAGCACGGCCGTCGTGCCGACGTTGTTGCCCACCGCCGTATTGATCAAATTAACAACGTCTTGCAGCGACGTGGCAGTTGCCAGGTTCACCGTCAGCGTGACGTTGTCGCGGGCCACGATCTGAATTTGATCGAATTTGCTCGGGTCCAGCACCTCGAGCTCCGACGACAAGGGCACGCCCACGCCCCGATTGAACTCGGCCAGCTCCGTTGCCCCCGTGTACGAACGGATGCCAAGTTGCGTCGCCGTCGTGCCGCCATTCTCGCCGATCGTGAAGTCGGCCCCGCTCAGCCGCGACCGCACGTTGATCCCCGTCCGAGCCGCATTGATCTCGGCCAACATTCCCAAGCCGGCGCCGTTGACCAGGTTCAGCAGCTCCTCGACGGTCTCGGCGCCGCTGATATCCAGCGTGGTGGTTTCGTCGCCGTTGGTGAGTTGCAGCCCGGACTGCGTATCGAGCACGGTGCCGCCGCCCCCGGAAGTAATCGCGCCAAAGTTGTTGATACTCACCGCGTTCGTACCCGATTGGGTCGTCGACGTTGAGTCGTGGTAATCGACTTCCGCGGTGAAGTTCCCGCCGGCCTCCGCGTTGATCGCCGCTGCCACTTGTTTCGCCGTGGAAACACCATCCTCGATCTGAACGGTTAGAGTGTTGGTCCCGCTGTTATAGGTAGCGACTTCGCTGCCCGCGACGGCCCCGGCGACGAATTCCACCGTCACGCCGTTGAACGCCACCCCGTTTTGCGTAGCCGTAATTAAGACGTCGTTGTTCGCATTCGCCGACACCAATTGCCCCTGCGCCTTGGTGCCCAGCAGGTCGCCGAGCCGCGTCGTCTTCAGCACGGCCGGGTTCAGCGCAGTGCCCGTGATCGTGTCGCTCGGCACGCTGCCGGGCGCCGAGAACAGGCCCAGCTCGTGCGCGGTTCGTCCCTCGGCCACCTCGCCGATGAGAATCGTGCCGGAACCGGTGCGGACCGTCAACCCGCTGCCCGTTATTTCCGCCGTTACGTTCGTGAGCGTCGGCGCGCCCTCCTCGATCAGCCGGGCCACGTCGCGGATTGTCACGGCCCCGCTCAAATCGACCACGCTCGTCTGGCTATTTCCGGCGTCACTCACCGTAATGGTAATGGCCGCGTTGCCGCTGATTCCGCTGCCCCCGTTGATCGTGCTCAGCAGCGTATCCGGATTCAAGTGCGGATCCAGGTCGACCGACCCCTCCACCGACGCCGACACTCCGCCGAACACCTCCGTGCCCGTGACGTTCGTATCGAACAAACGCTCCAAGTCGACATAGCTCCGCAGCGTCCCGTCGTTACCGAAGAATTCGACAAAATTGCCGTCGAATGAAAACGGCTGAGTCTGCGACCGCGATCCGGCAAACAGGTATCTGCCTTGCAGCTTGGAATTGCCCGTGGCCACGAGCGTCTTCAGCGCCTGGTCGATCTGCTGGACGACGGTCTGCCGGGCCTTGTCGTCGGCCAGCGTGCCGGCCACTCCCAGCGCCTCGCCGCGGATATTGCTCAGCAATTGCGAGACGGTGCCGATGCTCGTCTCGGCGGCGCTCAAATAGAATTCGCTGGACTGCAGATTCGTTTTGATCTGCCCCTTCCGGTCCAGCAGCCGCTGCAGATTGATCGCCCGCAGCGCGGCCGGCGCATCGTCGCTCGGCAACTGCAGGCGTCGGCCGGAGCTAATCTGCGTCTGCAACCGAAACAGGTCCAATTGGTCGCTCTGCACCTGCTGCACCAGATTCTGGCGCACAAAAAAATCGCCCACGCGCGTCGTCGGAATTGGAATAATACGCGACATGGCTTACCGAATATGCGTAGCGGAATTCGCAAGAATTCCGAATTGTGAAACGTATCCCTGAAGTCTTGCGACTTCAGCTACAAATCCACCAAAATATCCAACAACTCCGAAATCGTCTGGATATACCGCGCCGAGGCCTGGTAGATCCGTTGCAGCGTGATCATCTTGATCGCTTCCTCGTCGATGCTCACGCCGCTCACGGCCTGGTTCTGTCCGTCCAGCGTGCCTTCGAATACGCGGAACCCCTCGGCCACCGATTGCGCAATCGACGAGCCCTGCGTGATCCCATTAATCAACTGGTTGTACATGTCGGCGAGCGACGTGTTGCCGGCCGACTCCAGCGGCGCATCCAGAAACGCCGCCAACCGCTCGGCATTGCCGGAATCTTCGCCGATGCCGCCCAGGCTGGCCGCGAATTTTCCGGCGTTCTCGACCCCCTTCAACTCGTCGTTCACGTCGAGCGAACCGGCCGACGATCCCGTAAAGAACGTATTCACGCCCAATGCGGCCAGCACGCCGCTCGTGTCGCCCGCAAACGCAAACTCGAGGTCCTGCGAGTCCACCGACAGTTGCAGCGCGCCGGTCGACGAAATCGTCGCGGATAACCCGTCAATTGCATTCAACTGCTCGGCCAAATCGTCGAGCGACGTATCCTCATCCAGTCCATTCAGGTCGACAAGAATCGTGTGCGTCGTCGTCAAATTGTCGTCCTTGCTGTGGATCAGCACGTCGAACGATCCGCTTACGGGCGTGAATGTCAGGCCGGCCGCGTCCAGCGCTGCTGCCGAGTCGGTGACGGATTCCACGCTCGTCAACTGCTGGAAGCCGACCAGGCCCTGGCCCTGCGAGTAAACTTTGTTGAATTCAAATGCCAACGTGCCGGCCAGGTTGTCGAATCCATCCAGCAACCCTTGCGTGATCTCGTCGCGGGCCGTGTACAACCCCTGCAGCTCGCCGGCCGACAACTGAAGCTCCGACTGAGTATCGGAAAACTGCACGACGCCCACGGCGATCCCGTTGTCGCTCGACGTGCCGATCTCCACCGCCCGCCGCTGCCCTTCGAACACCAGGAACTCGCCGCCAATCGACACGGCCAATCCACCGCTCGGCTGCTCACGCACTTGAATTCCGACCAATTCCGAAAGCGCGTCCACCGCCGTTTGTCGATTCACCCGCAAGCCGCCTGCCTGGCTGCCCGATGTGTCGCCGCCCTCGGTCGACGAAATCTGAATGTTCAGCAGCCGAATCTCTTCGGCAAGGCTGTTGATCTGATCGGCGGTCGAGATCACGCGGTCGTTCAGCTCCTCGCGAATGCCG
>JBIOWO010000336.1:0-50742 GCA_044868555.1 Lacipirellulaceae bacterium
GGCGTCGAGCGATCGGGTGGCAGAACGATTGTCAGAATTGCGAGTGGCGAGCCGTTGCGGTCGACCCGCATCCGCTCCCGCGCCATTTCAAGTCGGAACGATTGTTCATCCAGGAAATAGCCGTTGCTGGAACGTTTTTGAAACCATATGTTGCGAGGTAGCTTGCGTAACCAAGGTGCAAGGGCCATCGTTGACTGTCTCCCGACATCCGGTTGCCAAATCTAAGCCTGTTGAGCCGCTCGATATGCAGCTCGTTCCAAAGCGCCTGAGAGACCCCAACCAGTTGCTTCGAGAGGCCATCCCATCGGCGAGTCCATTGAGCACGACATGACCGCTGGCCCCAGCGGCCGAGATGCTGCACACCCCCGGAGCGCGGTCGGCGGCAATGCCGTGGCCGCCGACCACAACCGATTGCTAGCCAGTCCTCGCATTCCACTTACACAACCTCGTTGCTCCTTGTTGCGTAAGTTCCCTGATTGATTGCCGAAGCGAGCAGCTAGCACCGGTGCATTCACTGTAAACTTGGTAATATGGTGACTATGGACGCTATAGGTATAAGTTACCGATTATACTTGCGGCAATGGCTTTGTCGATTTTTCCACGGCTATTTCGCAATTTTTAGCGCGCGATCGGCCGTGGTCGGCCGCAGGCTGATTGGATGGGTAGTTGAGGATCACTGGAAAAAGCGAGCGTTAAGCGACAAATAGGCAGAAAGGTCTCGGGTTCTGCAGAGGATTTCCCGCTTTGCGCGGCCTTCTCAGACGGGGGTTTTTGGCTCAGATGCCCAATATTCACGATTCGCCCTGGTTACCGATTCTCGAAGAATCCTCGGACGGAATAGCCTTGGCGGCCCCCCATCCGTGGCAGCTGATGTACGTGAATTCGGTCCTAGCGACGTGGCTCGGCGGTACGGCCAAGGAACACAGCGACCGGCCCATCGATGAAATATTCCGAGACGCCGGGTCGCTCAAGCTGACCGAACAGTTGGACCGCGTGTTTGACGGCAGCGAGCCGCGCGTGAGCTTGCGGCAGGAACTTGCGCCACCGGCCGGTGCGACCATGCGGGTTGAGATTCGGCTGCGGCGAATCGTGCTGGATAAATCGCCGCTGGTGGGCATGATCATTCGCGGTTGCGAATCGGCGGCGGACGTCATCGGCCGTGACCCGCTGACGGGACTGGCCGATCGCTCGGTTCTGCTAGCGCGAATGGCGGCATTGCTGCGCGGGGATCGGGCGGCCGATTTGCAGTTTGCCGTACTGTTCATCGACCTGGACAACTTCAAACAAGTGAACGACGCACAGGGCCACTTGATTGGCGACCGCGTGCTGGGCGAGGTGGCGCGGCGGCTGGCCGGCTGTGTGCGGACGGGCGATCTGATCGTGCGATTCGGCGGCGACGAATTCGTCGCACTGGTGGAAAACGTATCTGGCTTGTCAGAGATTCAGCCGGTGATCAACCGGATCGATGCCGCGCTGGCCAAGCCAATTACACTGGCCGATGGAGAAGTGACCTTGTCGGTCAGCGTGGGGGTGGCGCAGGCGTCGGCCGAGCATCGCACGCCCGAGGACCTGCTGCGGGACGCGGATCGGGCGATGTACGCTTCGAAGCGGTTGCCACGGTGAAACGCGAGTCTCGGAGAGGCTCGCGTACGGGCGTGCTATCGCTGCTGTCGGCGATTGCGCCGGCGTTGTCCGAATCGCCGAAATTGGCTATTCTCGCCGGGTTCTGTTGCAACGTTGATCGCACGGAAGCGAGGTCGAGAGCCATGCGTATTGCCGCGCTGACGGTGAATGGACTGGGAGGTTGGCCGGGCATTGAGTTGAGCCCGCTGGCGCCGGGACTAAGCGTCGTCTATGGTCCGGCCGGATCCGGCAAGACGACGGTCGCCGAGTTTCTGGCCCACGTGCTGTACGGGCAGCCGCCGGCGGCCGCGCCGAGCGGCGAACCGCGCGCCGTTCCGGACGGCGAGGCGGTGGTGGAAAACGGCGCCGCCCGCTATCGGCTGCGGCGGTGTCAGAGCGGCGCGGCTGGTGGGCGGCTGACGGTTTCTTCGCTCGACGGTGTGGCGGTCGACCACGACACGGTGCGGCGGATGTTGGGCGGCCTGTCGCCACTGCTGCTGCGGCGATTGTGCGCGATCAGCTTTCGGCAGCCGGCGCAGATCGAGTCGCTGCTGAGCGCCGAGTTTGCCCGCGAGTTTGCGTCGCTCGGCGTCGGATCGCCGACGGAGAACAAACGCCGCACGACGGAGCTATTGGCGCGGCGCGACACATTGGCCAAGGAACTGGAAACTCGGCTGGCGGGCGAAGGCCGGGCGAGCCGCGACCTGGATGCGCGGCGGCGCGAACTGGACCGGCTGATTGGCGACGCGGAACGCGAGGCGGCGACTGTCGAGCAGCGATTCCGCTCCGTCGAGGCGGCGCTTACGGAAACGGACACGCGGCTGCGGTATCGCCGGCTGGAAATGAACGTCGATCGAACCTGGTGGGGAGCGGCTCCGACCGATTGGGAAGGTCAATTGGCGGAGCTCGACTCGCAGATCGCTCGCTGGCGGACGGTGCTGGCGGAGCTGGCCGGCCGGGAAGCGACGGTACGGTCGCGGCTGGCGCAGGTGCGGCCGAGTGTTGGGGCGGCCGCTGCGACGGTGATCGACGAACAGGCCTGGCTGGCGGTGGCGCGGCAGTTGGCGGCGGACCTGTCGGGCGAAGTGGCCCGGTTGGCGCGGGCCAGCGCGTCGGAGCAGTGCGTTTGTCGGGACGCCCACCCGCGGCTGCGGCCGATCGTGGAGACGTTCCAGCGGCAATTGGAAGTGCTGGCGACGCTGGTCGCCGAGCGGCAGCAGGAGTTGACCGCGGCCGAACTGGAAACAGAAGTGGGCCATTTGGCGCGGTCGCAGGCGGAACTGGGGCGGCAGTTGGAGTATTTTCTGGATCGACGGCAGACGGTTGTGCGCGGCGCGCAGCCGGCCCGGCGTGTATATCGAGGCGACGTGGGCGACATCGCGGGGGAAGCTAAACCGCAAGCGGTGGATCAGGCCGTGGTCGGGGAAACGCTTGAGCCGGTGGGGTATGGCAACTGGTTGACTGCGGCGGACGCCGAGCAACTGGAGCAGCGCCGGCTGGAATTGGAACAACAGCGGTTCGACTTGAGTCAACGGCTATCGGCCCAGGATCGTGTGCTGCGGGACCTGCGTGCGCAGCGAGCCACGGTGGATCGTCAGCGGGCCGCGCTGCTTTCTGCACGGTCGATCGAACACGTGCAGCGGGAGCTGGCCGTGGTGCAGCAGAAACTGCAGCAGTCGGTGCAATCGGACTTGGTCGGCGGCCCAGCGGTGCTGCCGGCGGAGAATTCGCCGCGGGCGTCGGACATCCTGGCCAAGCTGACCGACGGCCGACTGGTGCGGCTGCAACTGGTGGAGCACGGCCGCGGCGTTCACGTATGGAAGAGCGACGGAGCCGTGGTCGGGCTCCGGGCGCTGTCGGCGGCGGAGCGCGACCAGGTGTATTTGAGCTTCTGCCTGGCGCTGGCCGCGGCGGTCGTGCGGCACGACGTATCGTATCCGCTGCTGCTGGACGAGCCGTTCCTGCGACTGGACGCGCAAGGCACCGCGGCGCTGGCGGCCGTGCTGGATGATCTGGGCCGGCATGGGCAGCAGATCGTCGTGTTCACTTCTCAGCGCGAGGCGGCGGAGCGGCTGGGATCGCTGGGCGCGCCGGTTTGCGACATCAATAGTTTGCGACAGCGGGAGCGTGATCGACCGATTGGGTTGGTATCGACAGCAGCTGCTGCACCAACGTCAATTCGACCGATTGCCAAGAAATCAAAAACACACCGCCGTAAGCCGGAGAATGGCAAACGGCCGAAGGTGCGGCGGGATGAAACACCTGGCAACGCGCCGGCATCATCAGACCGGAGCGACGCAGCGTAGTACGAATCTGGGGGCTCGCTGACGCTCGACCCCAGCCACCCAGTTACCCGCGTGCTGAAGCACGCTCGCCGGCGCGGTGCTTCATTCTTCCTCGAAGCGGATGGCCAGGATTTCGAAGCGGTTGACGCCGCGGGGGACTTCGACGTCGACGCGATCGCCGATTTTCTTGCCGATGAGGCCTTGGGCGAGCGGGCTGGCGACGTTGATCTTGCCGGTGTCGTAGTCCTCTTCGCCGGCGCCGACGAGCGTGAATTCCTCCTCGTCGTCGAAATCGAGGTCTTTGACCACGACCGTGCAGCCGAACGCAACCTGGTCCTTGGGAACCTTGGCGGTGTCGATGATCTGGGCGTTGGCCAGCTTCGACAGGAGCAGGTTGATCTTGGCCTGGAGCAGGCCCTGCGACTCGCGGGCGCCGTGATACTCGGCATTTTCGCTGAGGTCGCCCTCGGAGCGAGCGGCGGCGATCCGCTTTTCAATTTCGGGCATCTTTTCGTTTTGCAGCACTTCGACCTCGGCCTTGAGCTTGTTGTAGCCGGCGCGGGTCATGGGGATGCGATCGGACATGGCGACACGTTGTTAGGAAATTGATGCGACCAAAAAAAAGCGGCCTCCCTCAGGGGGAGACCGGACAGCGAGGTGTATTTTCGGCGGGAGCGTGGGAAAAGTAAAGAGTGGTAGCGACCGATATAGCCGACCCATCTTGGGTCGGTGATTGGGCGACTCGATGAACTCGGGCTACACGACAGCAAATGGCTCGCCCGAGATCCGGCCAGGATGGCCGGGCTATTTCGTTAGTCGCCGGGGAGGTACAGGATTCGGCCGCACGATTTGCAGAAGACGAGGCGGGCCAGGCGGAGATCATTCTGCATGTTGAGGGTGATGCTCTGGCCGCAGCCGGTGCAGGTGCCGTCGTCGGCAACGGCCAGGCTGTCGGCCCCTTTGCTGCGGACGACACGCTGGTAGTCGGCCTTGAGATCGGCCGGCAGCGCGCTTTCGGCCTTGGCCAATTCGGCTTCGAGGCGCTGGATGTCGGCCGCGACGGAGGCGGCCGAGTCCTGGACGGCGCGGCGGGCTTTATCCATTTCGGCTCGGCCAGCGGCGAGCTGCTTTTCGGCTTCCTTGACGGCAACCGCACACAGATCCGTTTTTTCGAAGCTTTCGAGGATCTCGTCGGAGAGGACGCTGCCGGCCATTTCGGCGGCGGCGATTTGCTCGACGAGAGCCTGGTATTCCTTGTTCGAGCTGGCGGCGTTGAGCTTGGCACGCAGGTCGACGACCTTTTGCTCGCCCGATTTGAGCTCGAGCTGCTTGCGGTCGGCGCCCATTTGCGTTTGCTGGGCCCGCTGCTTGGCCTCGGCCAGCTTGGCTTCGAGCTGGGCGACGCCTGCCTCGCGGAGGCGGACCTGCTTGGGGCCGCGCTCCAAGCGGTCGCGGAGGTCGCCCAACTGCTGATGAATCCGATGTAGTTCCCGCAACGCAGCGGCGGTAATGCTCATGCGCGGCCTCCCTGGTGCAATCGGATGACGTCGATGATGCCGTCGTTGCGCATCCGGCGGATGGATACTTCTATGATAACTCTAAGTTACCGTTTGAGCGAACGACGTAGAAGCGCAAAAAGGGCGTGGGATTGGCGCAAGCGGCTTTTTGAGCGGGAAATATGCGGAGGTGCCGCTGTGGGCGGGGAATCCCGCGGGGGACAGATTGGCGACGGAGAGCAGCAACCTAACACACAACTAGTCCCATTCGCCCGGCGGAACTTCAATGAATAACGGCAAATCTTCATCGCGCTCAAATCGGCAGGGCGGGGGCGTAACAAGGTAATCGACGATTTCTGGATTGTGCGCAATAGTATTCTTTAACCAATAGAATCCAACTGTGTCACTTGCATCGTCTGGAGTGTCTTCATCGGTCATGAAAACCCATCCTGAAAACTGGTCGTCACCCAACCCGAAGTTGTCAGGCATAGTACCGCGAACCATTAGTCGAATTGGCTTATGCAATTCACCGACGGCGCGCGTGGCTGCAACGAAGCACTCCAATGAATAACCACTCTCCAACTCGCCGTTTGTCACTTCAAGACCTATCAAAGATTGTTTGGCCGACGCAGATGAATCATACCAAATGGGTGAAAAAAAGAACCCCCGGCGGAACCGGGGGCTGGCGGCAGTTTAGGCTTCTGTGACGCACGACCGTTTACGGTCGTTTCCGCCGTAGGCGGTAATAGGCCCGGCATTTATGCGGGTTGATCGAGCGGCGCGCCATTTCGCGACGCGGCAGGCCGCGGCGACGCCGGCGACTGGTCGGGTGGCACGTCCCTGAGCCTGCGGCGAAGGGCGTGGTCATCGGCAGGCGAGCAGACCACGCCCATCGCTTGAGGCTCTGGGCGTGCCACTCGATCCCTTATCATGCGGCGGCGGCGGTGATTGTCGACTGCTCTTCGTCTGGCGTTTCGACGAGGGCTTCGCCGGGGCCGGGTACGAATGGTTCGAGGTAGCGGCTGCGGACTGGGTTCTGCAGCTTGGCGACCGCTTTGGCTTCGATCTGGCGGACGCGCTCGCGGGTGACCTTGAAGATGCGGCCGACTTCTTCGAGGGTGTAGGAATAGCCGTCGGCCAAGCCGTAACGCAGTCGGATGATTTCGCGCTCGCGGTACGTCAGGGTTTTCAACAGTTCCTCGATCCGTTCGCGCAACAGGCCGTTGTTGGCCAGCTTGTGGGGCGATTCGGTGCCCGTGTCCTGCACGAACTCGCCGAAGCAGCCATCATCGCCTTCACCGATTGGCCGGTCGAGGCTGATCGGCTGGCGGCCGATGTCGAGGACGCGCTCGGTTTCCTCGATCGTGACGCCGGCCTCGATGGCCGTTTCCTCGGTTGTCGGCTCGCGGCCCATTTCCTGCTGCAGCTTCTTGGCCGCGTTGCGGAGCCGCATTAAGACGTCGATCATGTGCACCGGGATGCGGATGGTTCGGGCCTGGTCGGCGATCGCGCGGGTGATCGCCTGGCGAATCCACCAAGTGGCGTACGTGGAGAATTTGAAGCCGCGGCGGTACTCATACTTGTCGACCGCCCGCATCAGGCCTGTGTTTCCTTCCTGGATCAGGTCGAGGAAACTGAGGCCGCGATTGCGATACTTCTTGGCGATCGAGACCACCAGCCGCAGGTTGCCGCTGGATAACTCGCGCTTGACCTCCTCGAACGCGCGGAACTGGCCGCGGAGCAGGCGGCTGCGGCGGCGGAGGCTGGCCGGGCTTTCCAGCGTGCGGAGCATGTGCTCGCGGAGCTCGTGGCGGATCATTCTGATCTTGTCGGCAGGTGCGCCGGAGTCACGGAGTTCCTTAATCTGCTTGCGGAGCTCGTCCATGCGGTGTGAGATTTGCTCCAGCTCGCGGATGAGGGGCTGCACACGGCGGGTCCGCAGGCTGAGCTCCTCGACCAGTGTCAGCATTTTTTCTCGGCGGCGGATGTAGCGGGTGCGGGCCGCGGCCTTGTCCTCGGGGCTGGTTTGCCGGCTTGTCATGACGGCGAAGTCGCGGCGCTGCGATTGCATCAGGTATTGCAGCAGCGGCAGGTTGT
Source organism: Lacipirellulaceae bacterium (assembly GCA_044868555.1). Taxonomy (GTDB): domain Bacteria; phylum Planctomycetota; class Planctomycetia; order Pirellulales; family Lacipirellulaceae; genus JABDGM01. The sequence goes on from JBIOWO010000336.1 coordinate 7,502, forward strand.
GCGGCATGCGGGCCTGCACCTGCTCCTTCGTGAGCCGCTCGGTGAGCGAGACCTTGATCGTGCGGTCGAACGGCAACTCGCCCGAATGAACTCGCTCCAGCGTTTTGACCGTGGCGTCGAGCGCGAAGTACGACCGCAGCATGTTTCGGCGGAAGCGCTTGCGGGTGAGCTCAATCTTCTTCGCCAGGCGGATCTCCTCGTCGCGCGTTAACAGCGGGATGTGCGACATCTGCGAGAGGTACATGCGGATCGGGTCGCTCGATCCGCTCGGCAGGCCGGCGTTGAGGATGAAAGCGCGATCGCCTTCGTCACAGGGCGTCGGCTCTTCGGCCAGCTCGCGGCGGTGGGCATCGGGACCGTCGACGAGCTCGATGCCGAGTCCATCGAGCGCGGCGAGGAGAGCGTCGATCCGTTCGGTACCCTCGGTTTCATCGGGCAGGTATTGGCTGACTTCTTCGAAGCTGAGAAAACCTTGCTCGCGGCCTTTGGCAATAAGATTCCGCAAATCGTGATCGACTACGTGCGACATTGTTGGCTCCTCCCGCGCATCGTGCGCGGCTGGTTCGAGGTAGCGAGTGGGCGGGTCTTGCTCATCCGTAAGCAAGACGAGGTATGTCCGTTGTCAGTTGTCCGTTGTCCGTTGTCGGTTGTCGGTTGTCGGTTGTCGGTTGTCAGTTGCTGGACAGGCGTGACGTTCTCACAACGGACTACGGACTACGGACCACGGACAAATCACTTCTTCCTCCTTTCGTATTCGGTGCGGTGCTTGGTTTTGGATTGTTCGAGGAATTGGGCGAGCAATTGTTCTGCGTCGCCGGTGTTTTGTTGGGCGGCGGCGAGCGAACGGCGGCGGTCGCCTTCGTCGCGACGGCGGTGGTGGGTGTCGATCAGGTCGGCCAGCCAGCGCTCGCGGTCGGCCGTGGCTTTGCGCGCCGCGGACTCGTCGAGCTGGACGAGCAGGCCCTTGACGTCGGCATCGTCGAACGCGGCCAGCAGGCGGCCAAAATCGAGTTTGTTTTCCTCGCCGAGGTAGAAGCGGCAGGCGTCGAAGATTTGTTGTGCGACGGGCGAGAGCGGGTTTGTCTCAAACGCACCTTCGATGCGTGTGATGTAGTTTGGATCGAGCAACACGAGCTCGAGCAGTTCGCGGTCCCAAGCAGGGATATCGGCAAATTTGCGCGATGCCGGCGGCGAATCTTCCGCGGTTGAAGTCGCAGTGCCGCGGCGGCGGGCGGCACGGCGCAGGCCGCTGAGCCGCGAGCGGAGCTTCTCCTCCGGCAGGTGAAACTGGCGGGCGATGCGGCCGAGCATCTGCTCCTCGCGCAAGAGCGCCGTGGAATTGGCGCCGCCGTCGGCGGGACGGATCTGGGCCAGCGTGCCGAGCAGCTGCTCGGCGGCCTGCGAGGCGCGATGCGTATCGGTGAGAGTGTCCAATCCGTTGGTCACCGTTTTGAATTTGTGTTCCAGCGCGTCGACCGCTTGGGCCAACAGCGCGCGGAACGGGTCGCTTCCATGCGTAGCAATAAAATCACATGGATCGAGTCCTTCTGGCAAGGTCAGAATCCGCAAGTCGACCTCATTTTTTTCAAACAGTGCCAGCAGTGCGTCGAGTATTTCGTTCGTGCGGCGGCGGCCGGCGTCGTCGCCATCGAGCACGAGCGTGATGCTATCGGTGTAGCGGCGCAGGACTTGCAGATGCCGCTCGCCGAGCGCGGTGCCGAGCACGGCGACCGCGTTGTCGAGGCCGTTTTGATGGGCCACGACGACGTCGGTGTAGCCTTCCATGATGACCGCTCCGCCGGCGCGCTGGAAGTTTTCGCGGGCCACGTCGAGGCCGTAAAGCTCGCGGCTTTTAGAGAACAGCGCCGTTTCCGGCGAATTGATGTATTTGGCGGCGTGTTCGTCCGCTAGCTGTGGCAGCACGCGGCCGCCGAAGGCGACGGGGCGCGAGCGGGTGTCGCGGATGGAAAACATCACTCGGCCGCGGAACCAATCGTAATGTCCTTCGCCCTGCTCGCGGCGGCGCAACAGGCCGGCGCGTTCGAGGAGCGCGGGGCGCCATTCGCTCTGGCGAGCCCGTTCGAGGAGCCAGTCCCAGCGCTGGGGTGCGTAGCCGATATGAAACTTCTTGGCGCTGTCGGGCGTGATTTTTCGCTCGGTCAGGTAGTGGCGGCCCGGCTCGCCTTCGGGCGCAGAGAGGAGGCAGCGGTGGAATTGTTCCTCGGCCCATGCCAGGAGGCGGTAGAGAGAGCGCTTATCGTCGTCGGGGCGGGGCGGGGGACAGCCCGGCTCGCTTTGGGAATGAAGCTTGATGCCGGCGCGTTCGGCCAGAAGTTCGAGTGCTTCGCGGAATTCGAGGCCCTCGGCTTTCATGATGAAACTGAAGACGTCGCCGCCGATGTCGCACACCCAGCAGCGCCACGATTGGCGATCGGGATTGACGTTGAGGCTGGGGCGGCTGTCGTCGTGCCACTTGCAGAGGCCGACGAAATTGCGGCCCTGGCGGCGGAGCGGGATGTAGCTGCCGACCAGGTCGACGATGTCGACGGCCTGGCGGACCTGCTCCTTGGCGTCGAATGCCGGGCCGAGGGTCACTGGTTGTCCTCCGATGACAGCTAAACCGCAAGCGGTGGGTGACGTTGAGCGAAAATCTAACGTGTCGGGGGCAGGCGCTCGACTTCGACGTTGAGCGAGACCGGCTGATAGTTGCCCGGCTCGCCGTTTCGGCGGGCGACGACCAGCTTGGCCGTCGAACCGATTTGGGTCGCGGCGATGGCTCGGCTCAACAGCGTGGGGTCGGTCGCGTCGTGGTCGTTCCATTTCAAGATCACGTCGCCGAATTTGACGCCCGCCTTGTTGGCCGGCGCGCCGGGCTGCACTTTGCCGACATACACGCCCTCGCCGTATTCGAGCCCGAGTTGTTCGCGAACCGTGTCGGGCACGTCGAGCGGCAGGATGCCGAGCCAGGCCCGTTCGATCTTGCCATTCTTGCGGAGCTCATCGTATTTTTCGCGGGCGAGGGTGCTGGGAATCGCAAAGCTGATTCCCTGATAGCCGCGGCCGAAGATGGCGGCGTTGATGCCGACGATCTGGCCCTCGATGTTGACCAATGGCCCGCCGCTGTTGCCCGGGTTCACGGCCGCGTCGGTCTGCAGGTATTCCTGGTAGAGGTTGGGCGTGAAATTGCTGCTCGAGCGGCGCGACTTGGCACTGACGATGCCGAACGTGAGGCTGTGCTCCAGGCCGTAGGGATTGCCGAGCGCCCACACGAGGTCGCCGACTTGCAGCTCGTCGCTGTTTCCCCATTCGGCGGCAATCAGGTTTGGCGCTTCCACTTTCAACACGGCGAGGTCGGTCATGGGATCAATGCCAATGACGGCGGCCGAAGCGTGCCGGCCGTCGCTGAGCCGTACGTCGACCGTATCGACTCCGTCCACAACATGGTAGTTGGTGATGATGTAACCATTGTTGTCGACCACGACGCCGGAGCCCTGGCCGGTGAGGCCGTCGCGGCCCGGCCGCAGGATGCTCACCACGCTGGGTTCGACGCGTTTGGCGACGAGGCGGGAAGCGAGCTCGAGGTCGTTGAAGCGGGGCTTGAGGTCGGTGAGCGTGGCGGTGGCCACGTCGTAACCGGCCTTCAATTGGTTGTAGTTGGCCTGATAGACAAACCGTCCGACCAGGTAAGGACCGCCCAGGACGAGCAGACTGCAAACGAGCACGAACAGGAGGCTGGGCAGGCGGCCGGCGCCCGCCGCGGGCGGAGTGACCGGCACTGGCTGTGTTGGCACGACCGGGCCGCTCGCCGAGGTGCTGTCGCCAAGTGAAAAAGTCGCTGCGTTTTGGGGTGCGTCTTCCATCACTTGGGCGGTGTTGAGGAGGGAGTTGGACGGCCGAAAAGGTCCATCCTTCCGATTATAAGCGTCGGCCGGGAAAAAGGCGATTGGCTGGCGATTCGGCCCGCGCAAAAGGCGCATTTCCTGCGACCGGACGCCGAGGCGGCTGCGACGATGCCGGTCGGACGAGGGCGGCCCCCGGCTGGCAAGGTACTCTTTTTTATGCTGTTCGCGCGGACGAATCCGCGCGCTTTTGTCACACGGTATCACTCCAACCCGATACGGTTTCACGCGCCATGTCGAGCAAATATCAGTCCGGCCCGTCATACGAAAACACGTCTGGGGATCGCGACGTCGACAGTTCGTTGGCTGTCATGGAACCGACCGGCGATGCGCAAGCCAAGGCGACCGAATCGACCGGACCATGCTGCGAGCACTGCGGCGCGCCGATGAAGGCGGCTTCGGTGACGATCTGCCGCAGCTGCGGCTGGTACGCGAGCCTGGGCCGATGCGTTGAGGTGGATCCCGATTGGGAGGCGATGCACGAGAACGACGGTGGGAACGGGCAAGCTGGCGCCGAGGTGCAAACGTCGCACCTGGGAGTGTGGCTAAATCTGTTGCCGAGGTGGGCTTGGCTGGTCATCGCCAGTGTTGCCGCCGTCATTGTGGAAAGCGTGGTCGTGCGTTTGGCGACGCCGGACGAGATTGGCGGACTGCGGACGAAGTGGTCGCTCATCCAGTTGGCGGTGGGGATGGTCGTGTTTGTTGGTTGTCACATTTTCAACTTCTTGATGCGCGTGATGGAGGATAGCGAGGTCGGTCTGTTGGATTTTGCGATGCGGCCTCTAAAACTATGGTTGCGGACGGCCCATCACCTTCCGGCCCGGTTGTGGCTGGTCAACTCGGCGGCGTGCGGCCTGATGGCGGCCACGATGTCGGTCCTGGTGATCGGCGCCCTGCCCTACGACCGGCTGTGGGATTGGGGATTCAAAGCACCGGTGAAGCAGAACCTGATGGGCGCGGTAATGGATCGGGCGAAGAAGCTCGATAGCCGAAATGGGGCGGACAACCTCGAAGATGCGATCGGCGATTTTGCGGGCCAGGGCGGCCTCGAGGAGGACATGCCAAAGGCCACGCCGGCCAAGCCACGCGAGAGGGCCGATTGCGTGATCCTGGGCTACCAACTGGACCGCGATGGGCGGCTGGACGTGCTGGTGCTTGCCACGTCGCACTACAAGAAGCTGGTGTTTGCCGGAAAGGTCAACCCGCAAATCAGTGAGACGGAACGTACGAACCTGCTGCAGGAACTGAATTCAATCCAGGCGCGGCAGCCGTTCATTCCCGTCGCGAACGACTCGGCCGTTTGGGTGCAGGCAAAGATTGCCTGCCGCGTCACGTTCTCCGAGCGGATCAAAGGCGGACAGTTGCGGGACATCCAGTGGGACGCCCTGCTGGGCACGATTCGCAGGCCGTAACGTGGGAACTTTGGGGCATTGCCCCAGCCACCCGATGCGTTGTGTCGACGTCTCTCGCTGCGAGATGATTGCCTCTCGCGGAGCGCGAGGAGTACACTGAATCGGCATGGCCCACGAACCGCAGCATTCGGACGAATTGTTCGTGCCGGTGGACGCCGCGAGCGGCGATCTGCCGGCTACGACGGGCCTGTCGCATCCGCGGTTCTTCCCACCGCCGACTGCGACGACTTCGGACGGCCTGTTGTGCGTGGGCGGGCGGCTGTCGCCGGAGTGGCTCGTAGATGCCTACTCGCACGGCATCTTTCCCTGGCCGATCTGGGAGCATGAGCCGATGGTGTGGTGGTCGCCCGATCCGCGGGCGATCATCCCGTTGGACGGCTTTCACCTGTCGCGCCGGTTGGAACGTACGCTTCGCAGCGGAAAGTTTCAGGTCACGTGCGACCGCGACTTTGAGGGCGTGATCCGCGGCTGTGCGACGGCGCCGGGGCGCGGCGTCGGCAACACCTGGCTCACGCCGGCGATGATCGCGGCCTATTGCCGAATGCACGAGCTGGGGCATGCACACAGCGTGGAAGTGTGGTGCAAATACCCTCACCCTAACCCTCGCCTCGCCACGGCGAGTCTACGACCGGAGGGCGAGGGGATGTTGTTGGCAGGTGGCACGTACGGCGTAGCGGTCGGCGGGCTGTTCGCGGCGGAGAGCATGTTCCACCGTGTGCGGGATGCGTCGACCGTGGCGGTGGCGAATTTGGTGGCCCACTTGCGGGCGCGGGGATATCGGCTGCTCGACATTCAACAGTGGACGCCGCACACCGGTCGGCTGGGGGCCCAAGAGATTTCGCGAGTCGAGTATTTGCGGCGGCTGGCAGCGGTGACAAGTTTGCCGGTGACGTTTGGGGATCGACTTTCCAGTGATTCAGTCCGGCAAGCTCGCCACGGCGAGTAAACTGCGCTCGCCGGCTATTGGCTAAATGAAAGGGGTTCGTTGGGTGGCTGGGGTCGAGGCTCCGCCGAGCCCCCAGAACGTTGCATGACTGGGGGCTCGCTGACGCTCGACCCCAGGCACCCAATGACCGACTGTGCCGATGAGTGGTCTGTGAATAGCAGGCCGCTTTTGAGCGTGGCGATGCGATCGGGCGTCCACCACTGTCGGAATTCGGCGATCAATTCGGCCAGCCGAGCATCCTGTTGCCGTGCCATTTGATCGAACAACTCACAGGTTTCCGCGGCGTGAGTGTCGCGGCTCCATGTGCGGAGGTGGGCCGCGCCGGCGACGCAATCCTGGATCTGGCCGAGCCGCTCCTGCAATTCCTCCACCTGCGGATAAGTTGCTTGGCGCAGGTCCGGGCTGAAGGCGGGCGCGAGTAGCTCGATCGCATAGCGGAGCGCTTTGGTTTGGATGCGGAATTGGTGGAGCGCCTTCGCATCGGCGCCGTTGGCGGGGACGACGCGGAAGAAGTCGTCCGCTATTTGAGCGAGCTGATTCCCGGCCCAGTCGCGGAAGCGGGCTGGTTGCTGTGCCTGGACTTCGTCTTGCGGTGGGCGGATGCCCTCGAGCAGCCTGCCGATCTTGCGGACGAAACGGTCGTCGCAGCGGCATTTTTCGGCCGCATCCAAAATGGCCGGTTGCGCCGCCTCGCGCAGCTCCTTGACTTCGGCCAGGACGGGAGCGGCCTTGTCGGCGGTGTCGGTTTTGATGCGTTCGGCGAGGACATCCAAATCGCGGGCCTCGCCGGCGGCGCGGCGGATCTTTTTGAGCCGCTTCTTGACCCGGCGGCGTTTTTTGGACGGCAGCCAGTCGCGATAGAGTCGCAGCGCGGCCACCGCCCGCCGCGTACTGACGCGGAGCCGGTGGACGTGCTCGATGTCCTGATCCGCATGATAGGCGGCCAGCGGCAGCCAATGGGCCACGGCCGTCAGGCGCGCGGACAGCGACAGCCGCGCCGCGTCGACGACGCCGGCGTCCGGATCCATGCCGTCGATCCACTTGCCGCTGGGGCCCATTTTTTTAGCGACGAGCTACGAGCGGCGAGCTACGAGATAAAGCAGCAGGCCTCGCGGTTTCTTTCTCACCGCTCGTTGCTCATAGCTCGTCGCTCCTCATGCAATCAGCGGTTGGAGCACGTTGCGGCTAATCCTTAGCGACCGCTTGCGGCCCTCAAGAGTGTCGGTGAACGCCTCGTCCTCGACTTCGATGCACACGGCCCCATTGTAGCCGACGTCGGTGAGCGCGCCGATCCACTGCCCCCAATGGATATCGCCCAGGCCCGGAATTTTGGCCATACACCGTTGCATGGGCGGCACGAGGCAGCCGACGTCGTTGAGCGAATCGCGGTCGGCCCGCATGTCCTTGGCGTGCGTGTGAAAAATTCGCTTGCCGAACTCGTGGATCGGCGCGATCGGGTCGATGAGCTGCATCACGAGGTGGGACGGGTCGTAATTCAACCCGAAGTTCTTCGACGGGATGATCTCGAACATCCGCCGCCAGATGGCCGGCGTGCGGGCCAGGTTCATGCCGAACGGCCAGGTGTTGGGAAAGAGCATCGGGCAATTCTCGACGCCGATTTTGATGCCGCGGTCCTCGGCGTAATGAACCATGTCGGGCCAGAAGTCGGCGAAGCGCAGCAAATTGTCGTCGAGCGGAAGCCTGGTGTTGGCGCCGACGAATGTGTTGACGATCTCCACGCCCAACAGTCGGGCGGCGTCGATCACTTTGCGGAGGTGCGTGAGCGCGTTGATCGCTTCCTCGGCGTTCGCCGAGAGTGGATTCGAGTAGTAGCCGAGCCCCGAGATCTCGATGCCGTGCTTGGCGCACACCGCCCGCACGTCGTCGGCCTGGCCTTGCGAGAAGTCTTCCACGCCGATGTGCCGCACACCGCCGTAACGGCGATCGGGCCCCCCCTCGGGCCAGCACATCACCTCGACGCACTGAAAGTGTTCGGCGGCAGCGAAGGCGAGGACGTCTTCGAAGGGGAGCGAGTCGAAAATTGCACTGACGAAGCCGAGTTGCATGGGAGGGGGTGGTCGGAGGTCGGTGGTCGGTGGTCAGAGGCCAGGGGTTTGCGTCGGCGGCAGCACGGGATCGACTTGATCGTCTGGTCACATTCTACCATCCTCGGATTCCGCAAGCGTCTTGTGCGCGGCGGAGGACGTCGGCGGCTTTCTTGCGGGCTTTGGCGGCACCGTCAGTGAGGACTTGGCGGATGTAATCAGGTTTCAACGCCAGCTCGGCGCGGCGGGCGCGGGGTTCGGCGAAGAAGCGTTCGGCCGCGTCAGCGAGCGCCTTCTTAATATCGCCGTAGCCGAAGCCGCCGCGGCGGTAGAGGGCCGCCATTTCGTTGCGCTCGGCGTCGGTCGCTACCAGCGAATAGAGATCGTAGAGCACGTCGCCGGCCGGTTCTTTGGGCTGGTCCATGGGCCGCGAGTCGGTGACGATCCGCATGATCTGCTTGCGCTGGGCTTTGGCATCTTCGAATACAGCCAGCGTGTTGTTGTAGCTCTTGGACATTTTTTCGCCGTCGGTGCCGGGGACGCGGGCCGACGTGTCGAGCACCGCCGCCTTGGGCAGCACGAAGACGTTGCCGAATTCGTGATTGAAGCTGCCGGCCAGGTCGCGGCAGACCTCGATGTGCTGGACCTGGTCCTCGCCGACCGGCACGGTGTCGCTGTCGTAGGCGAGGATGTCGGCGGCCTGCAGCACGGGATAGGTGAACAGGCCGGCGTCGGCGGTGAGGCCCTTGGCCTTTTTGTCTTTGTACGCGTGGCACCGTTCGAGGAGGCCCATCGGGGCGCCCGTCATCAGCAGCCAACACAATTCGCTGACCTCGGGCACGTCGGACTGCACGAACAGCGTGGCCTTATCCGGATTGAGGCCGAGGGCCAGGAGGTCGATCGCGATGTCGTGCGTCCACTGGCGGAGGTTGGCCGGGTCGCGCACGGTGGTGAGCGCGTGCAGGTTGGCGATGAAATAGAACGCCTGCTCGTTGTCCTGCAGGGCGATGTACTGGCGGATCGCGCCGAAGTAGTTACCCCAGTGGATCGGGCCGGTCGGTTGAATGCCACTCAAAACGCGCATTGAGTCATCCCTTACACCCATACTTTCCATCACCGTTTAGCCGCGACGCGAAGCGGAGCGCGCCGGCCGGCGCGCTCCGCCGACCACTTCGTGGTTCCCGGTCGCGGCTAAACTTGATGTAATTTCGTCACCAATGTTCCCACGACATCCGTAACGCTCGAGGCGCCGGCCAATGCTAACGCTCCCGGCAAGGCATCGAGCACCTCGATCGACGCCCTTGGATTGTAGAAGTTCACGGTGCCGAGTTGAACCGCCGTTGCGCCGGCCACGAGAAATTCCATGACGTCGTCAATCGTGGCGATCCCGCCGATGCCGATGATGGGTGTTTTCACGGCTTGGGCGGCCTGGTAGACGGCCCGCAGGGCGATCGGCTTGATGGCGGGGCCGCTGAGGCCCCCCATCACGTTGCCCAACAGCGGCCGGCGGCGGCGCCAGTCGATCGCCATGCCGAGACAGGTGTTGATGAGCGAGAGGGCGTCGGCCCCGCCGGCCGCTGCAGCACGGGCGATGTCGGGGATGCTGGTGACGTTGGGCGTCAGCTTGGCGATGATTGGAATGGTGGTAGCGCGGCGGCAGTCGGTCACGAGCCGCTCGCACATCATCGCGTCGGTGCCGAAATCGACGCCGCCGGAGACATTTGGGCAGGAAATGTTGAGCTCGATCGCCGCGATGCCGGCCAGGCCGTCGAGCCGGCTGGTCATGTTGACGAATTCGTCGTGGGTGCGGCCGGCGATGCTGACGAGGATCGGCACTCCCAGGCCGGCGAGATACGGCAGGTGATGGGCCACAAAGGCCTCGATGCCGTCGTTGTCGAGGCCGATCGAGTTGAGCATGCCGGCCGCGGTTTCGATCGTGCGCCACGGCGCGTTGCCTGCCCGCGGCTCTTGCGTAATCGTCTTCGGCAGAATGCCGCCCAGGCGGCCCAGATCGACGAGGCCTTCCATCTCGCGGGCGTAGCCGAACGTGCCGGAGGCGACGAGGATTGGGTTCGGCAGGCGCAGGCGGCCGAGTTGGATCGTGAGATCGACGGCGGGCGGTGACGACAGATCGGGCGGCATCACGGCACCACCGATGGATGGGAGATTGCAAATTGCAAATTGACAACTGCAAATTTTCAATTGCCGAGCGGCAATTTGCAATCCCTGATGGCGCACCGCAAGACGAAGTACCTCTCGCGGAGCGAGAGGAGTACACTGCTAGATAATTCCGCCGTGAGTGCGGATTGGCTTCAAGTGGCTCGGCTGGTCGAGGAACCAGATGCGTTCCCATTCGTCGAGGATCGTGCGCAAGTCTTCCGACGTGAAGATCAATTGCTGCGCTCGCCGCGCCGGGTCGGCCGAGTAGATGGGGATGAAGCAGCCAGTCGTTACGGCCAACCAACCAGCGATCAGGATGGCCAAATAGCAGGTACGCATCGCACTTCTCCTCCCTGAGCATTCCTTCCGCGGACAGCGCGCAGTTGCCTGGGGTGATTTCCTCGTGGCGTGTGGCCACGCCTAAAACTGTCCGGACCGCGAGACCGCGGTCGGTGCGGACAATTGCAAAAGTCGGTTCAGGTCAGTGCGGGAAGAGCGGTTCGCAGGCCAGTTCGCACAAGGCGTGCCCTGCGAGATAAGTGTTCGGTGAAAAGTGGGCGGAGGATAGCGACCGGCGGTGGCTGCGCCGAGGTCAACTTCGTGCTGGCGGCCGACTTGGGGTCCTGTCGGCCGCTGTGCCAAGAATGCGGTGGAATGGCGGTGCCATGCGGATTTGCCAGCGGCGCTGGCAGCGGAGGGCCGGCGAGCCGCTAACTGGTTGGCGGAGAAGGACTTTCGGCTTCCGGGGAGCCGTTGGATTGGCCGTAGCCAGCCTGCTCGGCCGCCTTGCGCTCCATCTCACGGACCCGTTCTTCCATCTCCTTGCCCGGCTTGAACGTGACGACGAACTTCTCTGGCACAAAGACTTTATCGCCAGTGCGCGGGTTGCGAGCCTTGCGTGCGGCCCTGCGTTTGACCTCGAACACCCCGAAATTTCGCAGCTCAATGCGGTGATCCTCGACCAGCGTCTCGACGATCGCGTCGAAGGTCTTTTGGACGATTTCCTTGGTCTTGAGCTGGGTCAGCCCGATCTCCTCGGAGATCGTTTTGACAATCTCTTTCTTGGTCACGTCACGAGTCCCCTAAGAGAACGGCCCGATGGGCCAAGCCAGACCGCCTGGGGCGGCGCTAGTCATGCCCCAAGTGTAATTGTGCCAAGCACTAGTGTCAAGATTATGGACCGGCGGAGAAAGACGTAAATCCTTGTGCGCCGTGGCACGGACTGGGCGCCTGTGACAGCAGCCCGCTTCACGAGGCAGATCAGTAAACTCAAATTGCCAAAGAACTTAGCGACGGTGCAGTGGCCGTGGCGAGCACACGACGCCGATGAAGAACCTAGAAGTCTCGACAGGGTAAAGACTTACAGCTCAAAGTGACCAACGGGCGACTGCTGGCGGCGCAACTGCACCGTGGTCATTATCGTCGTTACAACCGCTAAACTTTAGCTGACCAGAGTAATCTGCCAACCGCTGATCAGAGTAGTGTGCCATCGCCGCCAACGACATCGTTTGGCACACCACTGGCCGCTAGATGCGGATGACGGCGGCTTGCTCCTGGATCGCTTCAAGCTGATAGAGCTTGCCGGTGCCACTGCCGGGGCAGACGCGGCACGTTTCCGCCCAGGCCTCGGGCGTGCGGATGTTTGAATCCCAGAATGGCCAGGTGCGACACTGGCGAGGCCGCACATCGTACACGCGGCATTTGCGCGTCTTGTTGTCGAAGAACACGCAGTCGTAGCTGCCGGGCAATTCGGCAAGGCTCTTACGCACGCCGACCGTGGTGACGTAGCGATCTTCAAACGTCTCCACGTCGAGACCAACGACGGCAGCGATGGCGGCGATTTCTTCGTTGGTAACCCACACGTAGCCCGGGCCACCGGTGCAGCAATCGCCACAGCCGGAGCACTTGAATTTAAGGCCGTCCTTGAACCAGGGCTTATCGTTCTGCTGAGAAGACATTCAATTGGACACGAAGGCACAAAGGAGACAAAGGAGATTCCATTGAAGACGAACACCGCTAATGGGCGCTAATAAGAATACGAAGGGAATGGGAGAACGCTGGTAACAGAGTCTCTTCATTAGCGTCAATTAGCGGCCATTAGCGGTTTGATTTGGTCGACTGCTTTCTTTGTGTTCTTCGTGTGCTTCGTGGTTTACTACAACATTACTTCAACATGACGGCGGCGATTTGCTCGAGCGCGGTGATGACGACGTCGATTTCTTCCACTGTGGTAGCAAAGCCGGGGCTGAGGCGGAGGGTGCCGCCGGCGGCGGTGGTGCCCAGAGCTTCGTGCATCCGCGGGGCGCAGTGCAGGCCGGCGCGGGTTTGGATGCGGTAGGAGGCTTCGAGCATGGCGGCCAGCTCTTGGGGGTCGTAGCCTTCGACGGTGATGCTGACGACGCTCGTGCGGTCGGCAGTGGTCTGCGGACCGTGGATCGTGACGCCGCTAACGTCGCGTAAACCGTCGAGCAGGCGCGCGGCCAAATCGGTGTGATGTGCGGCGATGGATTCTACGGTTTCGCGGCGGAGGAAATCGGTGGCGGCGGCGAGGCCGGCCAAGCCGGGCAGGTTGTGATTGCCGGGTTCGTACTTGTCCGGCAGCTCGTCGGGCTGGCGGTCTTCGTCGCTGCGCGAGCCGGTGCCGCCGCAGCGGAGCGGGTCGAGCTGGCGCTCGACGCCGGGACGAATGTAGAGCACGCCCGTGCCCAGCGGTCCGAGCAGACCTTTGTGGCCCGGGGCAGCGAGAAGATCGACTTCTAGTTCCGTGACGTTGATGGGCGCATGGCCGAGTGACTGGGCCGCGTCCACCAGGAATAAGGCATTGCTCTCGCGAACAATGCGGGCGATTTCGTCGATCGGCTGGATCGCACCGGTGACGTTCGAGGCGTGCACGAGTGCGACGAGCCGCGTGTTGGGGCGCAACGCAGCGCGGACGTCGTCGGGCGAGATGAAGCCTTGGCCATCGCAGGGTATGTAGCTGACGTCGACATCGAGGTTTTCACGCAGCGCCGTCAGCGGCCGCAGCACGGAGTTGTGATCGCAGACGGTGGTCACCACGTGATCGCCCGGCCGCACGACGCCGCGGATGGCCAGGTTGAGCACATCGGTGCCGCTGTAGCCGAAAATCACGTGCGACGAATCGCGGGCGCCGATCAGCGTGGCGACTCCCTGCCGGGCCCGCTCGACGATGCGGTTGGCTTCCAGTGCCTCACGGTAACCGCTGCGACCGTTGGGGGCGCCGATCGCGCGCTGGTAGCGGTCGACGGCGTCGTAGACGGCCGTCGGCTTGGGCCAAGTGGTGGCGGCGTTGTCGAGGTAGATGCGAGTTAACTGCGACATGGCTCCGACATTATACGAATTGAGTCCCTGGTGAAAAACCTCTCGCGGAGCGAGAGGAGTACACTAGCCGCCGATTTGGTACATCGCGCGTTCCGGGCGGACGAAATTGTCGCTGTTGATGCCGTGGGCGGGGGCCTTGGCTTGGATGCAATCGCGGACCAGGTTGGCGATTTCGTCGTCGGTGCCGCTTCCGCGCAATAGCGCGCGGGCGTCCCATTCGGCGGTGGAGAACAGGCAATTGCGGATCTGGCCTTCGGCGGTGAGGCGGAGGCGGTCGCAATCGCCGCAGAACGGTTGCGAGACGGGGCGGATGAGACCGATGCGGCCGCCGCCATCGGCGTAGACGAAATCCGTGGCGGGTTGACTGGAATGCGGGCGGTCGACTGGAAGGAGCGGGCCAAATTTGGCTTCGAGCGTGCGGCGGATCGCGTCGCCGTCGAGGACGTCGTCTGCCTGCCAGTGGTGTTCGGCGTCGAGCGGCATGTATTCGATGAAACGCAGCTCCAGGCCGCGATCGCGGGCAAAGCGGGCGAGCGGCACGATTTCGGCTTCGGTCAGTCCGTGGATGGCGATCGCGTTGAGGCGGATTTTTTCGAAGCCGGCGTCCTGGGCGGCGGCGATGCCGGTCAGCACACGGTCGAGCCCGGTGCGGCGGGAGATTTTTTGGAATGTCTCCTCACTAAGAGTGTCGAGACTGATGTTGAGCCGCCGCAATCCAGCGCGGCGGAGGTCGGAGGCCTGCTCGGCGAGCAGGATGCCGTTGGTGGTGAGGGCCAGGTCTTCGACGAGCGGCAATTCGGCAAGTTGGGCGACGAGGCGGTGCAGGTCGGCCCGCACGAGAGGTTCGCCGCCGGTGAGTCGCAGCCGCCGCACGCCCATCTGCGAGACGACTTGGACGAAGCGGGTGATTTCCTCGAAGGAGAGAATCTCGCGGCGCGGCAGGAAACGGACGTTCTCGTCCGGCATGCAATAGAAGCAGCGGATGTTGCAGCGATCGGTGACGCTTATCCGCAGGCTGGTGTGTGTGCGGCCGAGGCGGTCCAGTAACGGCGCTCTATTAATGATTTCAGGCATTTTCGTTTGTCATCAAGACAAGGAGACAAGGAGAGGGGGAGACAAGGAGATACGCAATTTCAAGCCCACTCTTTGTCTCCTTGTCTCCTTGTCTCCCCCTCTTCGTTCACTCCCGGGTGGACCCACTCCGTGGTGCCGTCGGACCATTGTTCGCGTTTCCAGATTGGGACATTGTGTTTCAGGGAATCGATGAGCCACTCGCCGGCGGCGAAGGCGTCGTGGCGGTGGGGTGTCGACACGATGATCGCGACGCTGGCCTCGGCCAGCGGCACGCGGCCCAGGCGGTGGACCACAATACATTCTATTACCGGCCAGCGGCGGCGGGCTTCGGCCTCGAGCTCAGCTAGTTTTTGCTCGGCCATTTCGCGGTAGGCCTCGTAATCGAGGGCGACAGTCTGGCGGCCGGCGGTCAGCTCGCGCGTGGTGCCGAGGAAGAGGACCACGGCACCGGCGTTGGGGTGGCGGGCGCGGTCGACGAGGGCGGTGGTGTCGATGGGGTTGTCGGTGAGTTGGATCATGAAAGCTAGACCGCAAGCGATCAGCCGCCGCTTACCGGTGGGATCAGGGCGATTTCGGATTGTTTCGTTACGCGGGTATTTTCCGGAGAATACCGAGCATCGACCGCCCACAGTGCGTGCGGAACAATGCTCGCCAGCGCCGGGACCGCGGCGAGGAGTGCTTCGCGCACTTCGGCGATCGTCGCGCCGTCGACAACCTCGACCGTCACCGCTTCACTGCGGGCGAGGTCCTTGGCGGCGGCGAATAGCTTGACCTGCACGTTCATGTTACCACCAAATCCCGGCCGCGGGAGCGGACCAGCGTGGCCACCTCGGGCATCAGGCCGTAGGCCAGGGCCAGCAGCTTGATTGGGTGGACCGTCGGCTTGGTGGAGCTTTGCTCCATCTGCATTTTGCAGGTGCTGCATTCGGTCATGCCGATCTGGAACGAGCCGTGGCGGACCGTCGAGATCAATTCGAGGCCGGCCCGCAGGCTGGCGCGGTAGTTGTTGCGCTTCACGCCGTACAGGCCGGCGATGCCACTGCAGCCTTTTTCGATCCGCGTGACGCGGAGGCCCGGGACCAGCCGCAGCAGGTTCTCGGCCGGCGCGCCGACGCCGAGCGCCCGCAGGTGGCACGGCACGTGGTAGCCGACCGAGATTCGCTGCGGGTGAAAATCGAGCTTCAGCCGGCCGCGCTGGTGAAGCTGCCACAGATAGTGGCAGGCTTCCTGCGTGTGCTCGGCTACCAGGAGTGCGTCCTCATCGTCGTCGAGCAGGATCGGGTATTCGTGCGACAAGGCGAGCACGGCCGACGGCTCGGTGGCCAGGATGGTGTATCCTTGCCGGACGTGCTCGGCGAGCAGCGAGACATTGCGACTGGCCGCGGCGCGGGCCGGCTCAAGCATGCCCTCGGCGATCATCGACATGGCGGCGTGCTCTTGGTCGGGCGGCACGAACACGGCGATGCCATTGTGTCGCAGCACGGCGACCAGCGCGTCGGCCAGTTGCGTGTCGAAATGGTTGGCGTAGGTGTCGACGAAAAAGACGACTTTTTCGCCGGACGTGCGCGGCGGGCGGTGCAGTCGACGCAGCGCGGACTGCTGCAAGAAACTGCGGCGGGCGAATCGGGGCAGCTTGCGGCCCTGGGCGATGCCGGTCAGTTTTTCCAGCAGCCAGCGAGCTTGCGGATTGGCGATCGCCCAGTTCGAGAGGCCCGGCAGTCGGCCGGCGAGGGCGGCGAGCATGTCGATCCGCGCGAGGAGCCAATCGTGCGGCGAAGAGCCATTGGTCCGGACGTACGCGGCCTTGGCTTCCATCATCAATTTGGGGACGTCCACATTGGCCGGACATTCGAGTCGACACATGTGGCAGTGGACGCACAGGTCGGCGACTTCCTTGCAGGCGTCCTGGAGCGGCGTGTCAGCCGCCAGGTTGCCGGTCAACAGTCCGCGAACCAGATTGGCCTTGGCCCGCGGCGATGCTTCCTCGCGCGGGGAGAGATGGAAGATCGGACACATTCGCACGTCGGGCGAGGTGGAGCGGCAGGCGCCGCAACCGTTGCAGAGGCGGGCGGCGTCCATGATTTCGTCCGGCCGCCAGTTGAGCTGCAATTCGTAGGCGCGGGGCCGGCCGTTTTCGGGGACGGGCGGCGCGTCGGCGGCCGGCTCGACGAGCGGGCCTCGTTGGGCGCGCAGGTTCTGCGTCATCCGCGTGGGAACGAGCGGCACTTTCTTGCCCGGATTTAACAGGCCCTGCGGGTCGAAGATTTGCTTCAACTCGCGGAAGACGTTGACCAGCGGACCAAATTGGCGGGCCAGGAACGGCGTGCGGCTCAAGCCGTCGCCGTGCTCGCCGCTGATCGTGCCCCGCAGCAGCCAGACTTTTTCGTACAGCTCGCCGGCCAGCGTTTCCATCGTGTGAACGTCGTCGGGGTTGACCATGTCGAGAAACGGGCGGATGTGCAATTGCCCATGGGCCGCGTGGCCGAAGACCGAGGCGGTGACATGGAGCCGTTTGAGCGTGTCCTGCACGTGCTTGAGGAATACGGGCAGGGCCGCGGGCGGGACGGCGATGTCCTCGATGCCGGGCGTCGGGCGAGTGGCGCCTTGCAGGCGATGTAGCGTGGGGACGAAGCGTTGGCCGAGGCCCCAGAACAATTGGAACTCGCTCTCGTCGTCGGCGACGTGCGACGCGGCGGCGAGACCCGTCTTGTATTGGGCCAGCTCGACCACTTCATCGAGCTTCGCCGTCAGCTCGTCGCGGCTGGCGGCGTGATGTTCGACGAGCAGGATGGCCTCGGCTTCGCCGGGGATCAAGAGCTCGTAGCGGACGTCGGTCTCGCGGGCCAGGTTGATGTGGCGGCGGTCCATCAGATCGCAGGCGGCCGGCTCGAGCTTGGCGATTTCCAGCACGGCGTGGGCTGCCTTGTCGAGCGAATCGAACAACAGCAGCACGCAGCCGCGATAGGCGGGCAACGGATCGGTGGTCAGAGTGGCTTCGGTGATGAGCGCGAGGGTGCCCTCGCTGCCGACGAGCAACCGGGCCATGTCGAGCTGTCCGTCGGCGAGGACATCGTCGAGCCGGTAGCCGCTGCGATTCACCAGGCTGTGGGGGCGGTATTCGTCGATCACCTTGGCATGACGCTGAATGAGGCCGGCGACAGACTGAACGAGGTATTGCCGGTGGTCCGGCAGATCGTCGACGGGCCGGTCGGCGTCGCTTGGTGGGGCAGCCACCGGGTGTCGGCCGAGGCGCACGACTTCGCCGTCGGCCGTCACCACTTGCAGCTCCTCCACGTGTCGTCGAGCGGAGCCGTAGCGCGGCCAGTGGCTGCCGCCGGCGTCGATGGCGACGACGCTGCCCATCGTGGTGACCTGACGCATGGCGGGATCGGGACCGAAGAGCCGGCCCTTCAGCGCGAGGTAGCGATTAAGCGAGGAGTGAACGACGCCGGCCTGCACGCGGACGCGCTCGCCGTCGTCGGCGACGATGCGGCGGAAGTAGCGCGAGAAGTCGATCACCAGGCCGCGGCCGAGCGATTCGCCGGCCAGGCCGGTGCCGGCGCCGCGGGCTTGGATGGGCAGATGATTCTCGGCGGCGTAGCGGACGGCGGCGACCACATCGTCCAGGGAGCGCGGCCGGACGACACCCAGCGGTCGCAGCTCGTAGATGCTGGCGTCACTGGCATAGAGCTGAGTGAATAAGTCGTCGCAGCGGACGTCGCCTTTCAACAGGCCACGCAAGTCCTCTTCGATACGCTGCTGGTCGGGATCCATTGGGGAGAATTTCGGATTGCGGATTGCGGATTGCGGATTTGATTGCGTTCAAACCGCAATCCGAAATCCGAAATCCGAAATCGATAATTGTTTGCAGCTAAACCTGGGCAGTTGCTTTTGACGAGGGCTGACTATTTTTCATCCTTGCGGCTAATTGGCGGTAGCGTTCGTGGGTCTCGAGATCGAAACCGCCGTGGAGCTCCATGTTTTCGAAGCCGCGGTATTGGGCATGGCAGCGGTAGCAGGTGAGCGACTCGCCCATCACGACATACAAGACAAGGTCGACGAGCGCGGTGAGGAACAAAATGGCGAAAGTCCAGAAGACCAGGTAATTGGCCCAGGCGATGCAGCTGGCGACGAAGCCGACGACGACGAGCGTCACGCCGAGGCGTTGGGGAAAGTCTTTGCGGAGGAACAGGTCGGTGCTGGGGCAGACCAGGCAGCGGTCGAGGCGCCCGGACGCGACGGCGTCGGCGGGGACGTCGATGCGTTGCGGACAATGGGGGCAGGCCAGCTCAGTCGTCGCGGGCGTGAGCTCGGCGCGGACGGATTTTTGGCAGGCGGGGCAGGTGTAGGTGATGTTCATGGCGAAAGCTAAACCGCAAGCGGCGGATCGCGTCGGGAGGTTGTGTTCAGCCGTTCAATTATAGGGGAAACGCTGAATTGGCCGACAGTAGCTGGGCCGTCAATTCGCCGACAAAGACGCCGATGACCGCGACGTAGAGGATACCGGTGGCGCTTTGCGTGTTGGGGATTTTGAGCGTTTCCCAGGCCATCCACGCAAGTGCCGCAACGCCCACCAGTCCGAAGGACCAGCGAAGCACCAGAAACAATATTGTCTGGACAGAGAATTGGCTCGCATAATTCAGCTCGCACGCGAGGCCGAGGGCCGACACGACAGCTTGGAACAGTACCGCGGCTCCCATCGCCAGAAGCAATCGCCGTAACGGCGCGAGTTGCATGGTCGGAGAATTGAGGTACCAATGCCCGAGGAGCATCGATGCCGTTGTTAGCCCCAGCAGGAGACCGGAACTAATGTTGGACACAAGGAGCATAACCCCTGAAACCATTGGCATCTGACTCGCTTCTTCGCTAATTCTGGACATCTCCGCTTCAGTCAGATCGGTTTCAGGCAATTGAAAGTATCTGTTCATGAATGGTCGATCCGACATTGTTTCGAAGTCGAGAAACGTGAGATTCATGGTCGCACTAAGCGAAATCACAGCAACAAATACCAAGGCGATTCTGCCAAGGTCCTGCTTCTCGTACAGCCAGCACACAGATCCCACGTAACTTGCAACTGCCGCGCCAATTGCACACCAAAACACACTGGGAGCCGCCGAATGGCTGACCATGGCCGCGAAGGCGGAGAGGCCGAGCGTCACGTACAGGTGATTGCGGAAGAAGCCGCTTGATACGATCCGTGGCGAAGTGATTCCCATGCCGACGGCGAGGCCGAAGGTGAGGCGGAGCAGGAATTGGGAGAGGAGCTCCATATTCAAACGAGAGGGGGAGACAAGGAGAGGGGGAGACAAGGAGACTCGGTGTCCATCATCTTTCTCCTTGTCTCCTTGTCTCCCACTCTCCCCCTCTCTTCGACTAGCGCCGATCACCGTAAATCAGCGTCATCACTTCCGAGCGGCTGGATAGATTCGAGCGGAAGATGCCCTTCATCGCGGAGGTGACGCAGATGCTGCCCGGCTTGCGGACGCCGCGGATGGTCATGCAGGTGTGCGTAGCTTCGATCACCACGGCGACGCCTTTCACATCGAGCTCCTCGATCAGGAGGTTGGCGATTTCCTCGGTCATCCGCTCCTGGACTTGCGGGCGGTGCGAGACGACCTCGACGACACGGGCCAGTTTGCTTAAACCTACTACTTTGCCGTTTGGGATGTAGCCGATGTGAGCGACGCCCGAGAACGGCAGCATGTGATGTTCGCACATGCTGTTGAAGCTGATGTCGCGGACGAGCACCATCTCGTCGTACTTCTCGGTGAAGAACTTGCGGAGATGGACGCGCGGGTCTTCCTGCAAGCCGGAGAATAATTCGGCGTACATGCGGGCGACGCGGCCGGGCGTTTCGCGCAGTCCTTCGCGATTGGGGTCCTCGCCGACGGCGGCCAGGATTTCGCGAACGGCCCGTTCGATGCGGGCCGTGTCGACGCGCGGCGCGGCGGTCGCATCGCTCGGCTCGTCGAGTTCGCCGGCGAGGCTGCCGACGTCGGCGCGGCGGGTGATCGTGGTGCCGTTGGATTTGGGCATGACGCACTCCAGGAGGGTGGCACGTCCAGAGCTTCAGCGATGGGCGTGGTACATTAACGTGCGATACACCACGCCCTTCGCCGGAGGCTCAGGGACGTGCCACACGCCTTTTTGATCTTACGAAGGCGTGAAGAGCCTGGTCAAGCGCCGACGCGTGGGTGAATGCGTCAATTCTCGCTGAAGTGGGGCGGGAATCCGGCCTTTGCAATCGGCGTTTTCTTGCCGGCGAATTTCTGCTCGATTTGCGCAAGGAGCAGGCGGGCGCGGACACCCACGCGCGGCTCGGACAATAGCTCCTGCTTCACGCCGATATCGAGCGGCAGCGCGTAGGCGGCCAGATCCGTCAAGAGGCCGAGCGGCAGATGGCGGGAGAGCAGGTCTTCGAGCTGCTCGGGAAGCTGGCACGCGCAGGGCAGGTGTTTGCGGAATGACGTGACCAGCTTGTCCTGCAGACACTCGCGGTCGGCGGGCGTGGCGAAATCGTAGCAGTCCTCGACGATCTCGACCTGCGCCTGGCGGAAGGAGCGCAAGGGGTCGAGCTCGCGGACGATGCGCACCCGCTGCACGCCCAGGAGCAGTACGTTGTAGGTGCCGTCGTCGAGACGATGATGGGCCACCACTTTGCCGAGACAGGCGAGCGGCGCGACGGGCGGCCGGCTGTCGTAATCGGTTTCCCAGCCCGGTTCCAAGAGGGCCATCGCGATCAGGCCGTCGTCGGCCAGAGCATCTTCGAGCATTTCGCGGTAGCGGTCCTCGAAGATGTGCAGCGGCTGCATGACGTGCGGATAGAGCACCAGGTTCGGCAGCGGGAAGAGCCGGGCCGTTCCGCAAAAGGTGCTGGAGTCGAATTGCAGCTCGGGAGTGTCCCAGGGGTTCATGTCGTGGCTACCTTTCGTCGCTACCTTTCCTCATCGTCGTCGATCTCGATGGATGGCAGCTCGACGGGCGGATCGAGCGTGATTTCGGGAATCAACTCGGCGTTAATTTCGATGATCGGAAATTGTTCCTGGCTGGCGGCCACTTCGGCGAAGCAGGCGTCGAACTGAGTGAGAAACCTGTCGACGTCCAACCCCTCGCACACGGGACCATACTGTTCCATGTAGCCGCGGCTGCTACCGTAAACTTTCCGCGCCCCGCGGATGTTTCCATTGCCGAAGTGGTGCAGCGCGACGGCCGCCTGAATCAGCCCCTTGTAAAACAGCCGCAAGTCGCCGCTGTAATTCTTCCACAGCTCCTCCCACGTTTCGTGGGCTTCGAAGAACTCGCAGGCATTGAAATAGGCGATGCCCTTCAAATACAGCGGATCGTAGCTAACCGCGGCGGTGCCCATCTGCGTACGCCCTGTCACCGGGGTCGACGACCCCGGAACACTTCGCATCCGGCCTGGGAGAGGTCGGCTAAAGCCTAGTCGCGGCTAGACATGAAAATCTGGATCACGTACCAGAACAGCAGAGCGACCGACGCAAACAACGCCAGGGCAGCGGCTACGTACTGATCGGTGCGGTATTGGTGCAGAATGTTGGACGTGCAATAGAGGATATAAGCGCAGGCGAAGACGATCATCGCCCAAATAAACCAGGCTCCCAAGCTCATTCCAAACAAAGTAGCGATCACAATCACGGCGAAGGCGCCAATCCCCGCAATGCCCAGGATGCCACCCAGGAACGAGAAGTCCTTTTTGGTCACAAAGGCAATCGCCGTGATGCCGGCAAACATCAAGAGGGTGGTGATTGCCGCGGCCGGTATCACGCCAACGTCGCTGCCACCGAAGTTGACACTCGCCATGCTGGCAAAATGCAGCAAGGGCAAGAATATTACTGCTTCTGCCAGGACATAGAGGAACAGGCCGGCGTACTGCATGCCCAGCGAAGTCGTCGAGCGGGCCCAGGAATCGGCGATCCAACTCACGGCCATGAATGCGCCGAGCACGATCAGCCATGTCCACTGGCCGTGCCCCAACATGCTCAGCATCATGTCGTCGACACCCATCGCAAACAGCAGATACACGAGGGCGACAAACGCGTACACAGCCGCCATCAGGTGCACATAAGTCTTGCGAATGAATGCGCGACGGACGTCGACCGGCGCGTCGGCCACGACATTGCCAAACTGGGCATACGGGTTGTCCGCTTGGAACTCGGCTTGATTCATCGCATCGGTCCTTGTTGGAATGAGAGGAGCGGCAAGTTGGGGCGTCCGCCACAATCGGGCGCGCGACAACTTGTCGGCTCAAACAAGTTTAGGTCTGGCTGCCGGTTGGGTCAAGATTTGCTGGTTTTTGGCCGGCTCTGGAGCGGGCTGTGCCGGTCGCTTGACAGGCCGGCTGCCGCCCGCAAAATGACCTGCAGCACAGGATTGATCTTGACGCAAATTAGTCGCAGGCCATGGCAATCGCCGCGGGAAGGACATCGCCGCCGATGACTCGCAAGGCCACTCGCACCAAGCCGGCGGCGGGCGCTCGGAAGATAGCCCGCGCGGCGGCCAAGCCGGTTGCCGATGTGAAGCAAACGGCCGGCCTGGTGGTGAAACGACTGGCGGCCGATTATCCGGACGTTACCTGCGCGCTCGAGAACGAGACGCCGTTTCAACTGCTCGTGGCCACCATTCTCTCGGCCCAGTGTACGGATGCGCGAGTGAACATGGTGACGCCGGTGCTGTTTGGCAAGTGGCCGAGCGCCGCCGAACTGGCCACGGCGCCAATCAAGGCGATCGAGAAGGTGATTCAGAGCACGGGCTTTTTTCGCAACAAGGCGAAGAACATCAAGGCCTGCAGCCAGGCGCTAATGGCAGGGCACGACGGCCAGGTGCCGCGCGACATGGAGCAACTCGTGGCGCTGCCGGGCGTGGGGCGGAAGACGGCCAACGTGGTGCTGGGGACCGCTTACGGCCTGGCGACGGGCGTGGTGGTGGACACTCACGTCACGAGAATCAGTCGCCGGCTGGGGCTCACCAAGCATACGGATGCGAACAAGATCGAGCAGGACCTGATGCGGCTCGTGCCGCAGAAGGAGTGGGTCGATTTCGCGCACCGCTTGATCCACCACGGGCGGCGAATTTGCGCCGCGCGGAAACCCAAGTGCGAATTGTGCTCGATGAATGAGTTTTGTCCAAAGATCGGCGTGACGTGACGTTGTTCGCCATGGCGACGGTGGCACGTTTTGGATTCGGCGTTGCCGCCGACGCTAAATGGTTTCTGACCTCCGACCTCTGACCTCCGACCTCTCCCCATGATTCTTTCCGGTCATTCGATTCGTGAACGCTTGGGCAACGACATCGTCATCGATCCGTTCGATGAGTCGCAGCTCAATCCGAACAGTTACAATCTGACTCTGCACCACGAGCTGATGGTTTACGAAGAGGTGGTGCTCGACATGGCGAAGGCCAATCGCGTGCGGCGGATCGAGATTCCGCCCGAAGGGCTGGTGCTGCAGCCGAATCAACTGTACCTGGCCCGGACGACCGAGCGAACGATCACCCACAATCTGGTGCCGCAGATCGAGGGGCGGTCGTCGGTGGGCCGGCTGGGGCTATTCGTACACGTGACGGCCGGGTTCGGCGACGTGGGCTTCGCCGGCTTCTGGACGCTCGAGATGTTTGCCGTGCACCAGGTGCGGATTTACGCCGGCGTGCCGATCTGCCAGATTTTCTACCACGAGATTTGCGGGCAGTTCGACGAGTACGCCAGCAAGTATCAACATAATCGCGACATCCAACCGAGCCTGATGTTCGAAGAGCTAACGGCCCACCGCAAACACGACCCGCAGTTACCGCTCAACTTCGGGTTCGAGCGGTCACACGGATAAATCATCGACGCGTGCACCGCGACCACGTAAAGAATCACCGCTAATGTCCGCTAATGACCGCTAATGAATGAAAGAATGATGCCGCGGTCGCCACAACGATATTAGCGAATATCAGCGTCCATTAGCGGTGCCTCTTCTACATCACCGCAAAGTAATTCTGCGCGGCGAAGTCGAAGTTCTCGGGCGTCATCTTGGCCGGCTTGTTCGTGTAGCGGCAGTAGTTGCGGATTTGCAGGATGAGGTCGCGCGGCTGGCAGCAACGCAGCGGCCGATTCACGGCCCGGTAGTGCTTGTCGATCACGTAATTGACGGCCGCTTCGTCGTACTCGACGCCCAGCTTCGGGGCCATGATCTTCATCAACTGGCGGAACGCCGTTTCGTCCGGGTCGACGACCTCGATCTTGTACGGAATACGGCGGAGGAACGCGTCATCCACCAGTTGCTTCGGTTCCAGGTTCGTGGAGAACACGATCAACTGGTCGAACGGCACCTGAATTTTCTTGCCGCTGGCCAGGTTCAGGAAGTCGTAGCGTTTTTCCAGCGGCACGATCCAGCGATTGAGCAACGTGTCGGTGGTCATCCGCTGGCGGCCGAAGTCGTCGATCACCAGCGTGCCGCAGTTGCTCTTCATTTGGAGCGGTGCTTCGCTGACGTTGGTGGACGTGTTGAGCGTCACTTCGAGCTGGTCCATGGTCAACTCGCCGCCGACCACGATCGTGGGCCGGCGGATGCGAATCCAGCGGACGTCGATCTTGCGGTGATCCAGGAGTCCCTCGTTGGCGGGCAGCGGGGCTTCTTCGTGCATGCCCGGATCGAACAGCCGCATGATCTCGCCGTCGATGCCGATCGCGCGGGGAATCCAGATGTACTGGCCGAAGGCCTTGGTAATCCGCTCGGCGATGCTGGTCTTGCCGTTGCCAGGCGCGCCGTAGAGGAACAGGCCGCGACCGGAATTGATCGCCGGCCCCAGGCGAATGAGCATCGTCTTGTCGATCAGCAGGTCTTCGAACGCGCGGTGCAAATCCTCTTCGGTCGGATGCTGGTCGGCGAGCGTCTGATGCTTGACGCTTTCGATGTAGGTGTGGAGCGGCACAGGCGCGGCGCCGAAATAGGTGCAGTGCTCGGCGAACTTCTTGGCCCGCTCGCGGCCCAACTCGGTGAGCTGGTAGATATAGTCGTTCATTTGGGCCGCTCCCTTGTGCGCGATGAGCCGGTCGTGCTTCATCGCGTGCATGAGCGGGTCGATCATCCGAAACGGCAGCCGCAGGTGATCGGACAAATAGCGGCCCGTGGCCTCGGCGCGGCCGTTGAGCGTTTTGAGGACCAGGGCTTCGACCTCGCCGTCGGTCAGTCCGGCGTCCGCCAAGGTGTCGGGCTCGATCGGCATCCACTCGCCGCCCACTTGGTCGGCGGCTGAGGCGGCAGCGCGGGCTTCGAATGCATCGCGGGCCAGCGCCGGTTCGCCGTCGGCCGCCGCCGGCTTGGATGGCGCCATTTGGGCTGTCGTGAGTTGATGAATGCGGTCCAAGAGCGCATCGAGGCGACCTTCGTCGTCACGCTCTGCGACCGCCGGCGAGAATGCTGAACCGTTGGTTCTGACGTCCGACATGGTGCTTCCGGAGATACGTCAAATCAGGGACGAAAACGATGCCCCAACCGTCTATCTCTAAAACCTACGTTGCCCGGTCCCGTGGGCAAACGGCGGGGCAGGCAGGGCGTCGGATTGGACGGATCGTGACGGTTGTGGGGACGGCGAGTGGCGAGCGACGAGCGACGAGTGGCGAGATACATCCGGCTTATATGGCCGTGCCGAGTTGGACTCGTTGGGATAGACTGTGGGGTATCAATTAGTCGCGTTTTTCCCCTTTCTCGCCACTCGCCACTCGCCACTCGTAGCTTCCCATGCAAGTTGTCATCACTGCTGTTGGGCCCGATAACCGCGGACTGGCCGATCCGATCATCCACGGCGTGACCGGGTTGGGCGCAAATATCGCCGAAATTCAGATGTTCGACCACGATGAGGAGGCCGTGTTCTCGATGCTCACGCGCGTCGAGCTGGATCGAGCAAAGTACGACGATTTACAGACCGCGATGGTCGGCGTGGCCAAGCGGACGAAGCTGTCGATCCGCACGTGGTCGCCGGATATTGCGGGCCGACGGCCGCGGCTGGCCATCTGCGTCACCTATCGTCCCGAGCCGGCGCTGGCGCTGCTGCGGGCGATCCGCGACGGCCATGTGAAGGCAGAGCCGCGGCTGATGATCGGAAATCGGGACGCGTGCCGCGGTTTGGCCGAGCAGTTTGGACTGCCGTGGTTCAACATCGCGGAGGGCACTGGCAAAGCCA
The DNA here is from genome assembly GCA_044868555.1 of Lacipirellulaceae bacterium. GTDB lineage: Bacteria > Planctomycetota > Planctomycetia > Pirellulales > Lacipirellulaceae > JABDGM01. The sequence continues at coordinate 34,560 of JBIOWO010000336.1, forward strand.
GTGGCACGCCGGCCAGCGGCACACCGGATGATGAGCGGATGATCGCGCTGTGCGACGAGCACGAGGTCGATTTCATCGTCCTGGCGCGGTACATGCGGATTCTGCCGGCGACGAGCTGCTGGAAATACGCCGGCGGGCGGATCATCAACCTGCACCATGGCCTGCTGCCCAGCTTCCCCGGCATGCGTCCGTACCACGACGCGTACTCCAGCCGGATGTTGACCTACGGCTGCACGTGCCATTTCATCGTGCCGGACCTCGATGCGGGCAACCAGATCATCTACCAATCGACGTTTCTGGTGCCGCCCGGCGCGCCGCTGGAAGACATCATCCGCCGCGGCCAATCGGACAACGAGCCGCACTGCCTGGTCGAGGGCGTGCGCCGCGTGGTGGACGGCGAAGTGCAGCTGCACTTTAACCGCGTCGTGGCAAGGAAGGCATAGGCTGTCACTAGTGTTAAGACGATGGTAGAATAATGGCATGTCGCTCAGCATCGACATTCCGGCCGACGTGGAAGCTGCGTTGCGATGTCAGCTCGGACCGGACTTGGAGCAGCGCGCCAAACAAGACCTCGCGGTAAACTGGTTTTGCGAGGGGCGGCTCACATCGCGTCAAGTGGCGGCCCTGTTAGGGATATCGTTGTTTGAGGCTCTCGCGTTCCTCAAACAACGCGGTGCGTCGCTGCCGATGTCGTTGGACGACGTTGAGGACGACCTCGCCGCACTTCGTGAGTCGCACGGCTCATGATCATTGTTTCCGACAGCGGTCCGCTGGCGCATCTCGTCGAGATTGGCATCGCCGACAGCCTGCCCACTCTGTATGGGCAGGTGTACATTCCGCCGACCGTGATGAACGAGTTGCGTCACGAGCAATCGCCGGTGGCCGATTGGGCTCGCCAACCGCCGAACTGGCTCTCGATCGCGGAGCCACAGACCATTCCTGAAGATCTCGTGCTGGATGAGGGGGAACGCCAGGCCATCGCGCTGGCCATGGAACTCGGCGCCGAATTTGTATTAATGGACGAGAAAAAGGGCCGAGCGGCGGCGAAGTCGCGCGGAATAAAAGTCGCGGGGACGCTGGCAGTTATTCTCGACGGCGCCAGCCGAGGAGTATTCCATGGTCTCGCTGCGCTGGCGAAACTGGAATCGACCAACTTCTACGCGTCGGCAGATTTATTGCACGCCGTTCGTGAAAAGCTCCGGTCGTACCGACAAGATTGAAATTCGGATACCGGCGAACGCCGGCATGACGGACAACGAGCCGCACTGCCTGGTCGAGGGCGTGCGCCGCGTGGTGGACGGCGAAGTGCAGCTGCACTTCAATCGGGTGGTGGCCAAAAATAGTTGATGAACTGTCGGCCACATTCGGCTACTCTGAATCACGCCGCATCCATAATCGATCGAATCCGCGTGCGCCGGCTTCCTGAGAAGCTCGCGACTCCAGACAAGCTGCGCGCGAACCAATGCCACCGACATGGAAACCACAATCGCCGACGCACACTCCCCATTTTGCCAAATCAACAACCGCGACCCCCACACAGCGCGTGACCCCTTCGAAACTTTAACGACTTACGACGACGCTTCGTGACCCCTTCGAAAAAACAAGGCACTTTTGACACAAACCGTGTGACCCCTTCGGAATTTCCAGACCTTTTTTGCACCTACGCCGACCCCATGGAATCACCGGCGACGAGCGGCGCGTCGCAGCGTTCTTTGAAAACCTGAACGCACTGAGAACAATTCCGGATCCGGCAAGATGCCGTCGGCTATCCGTTGCGCTCAGCTTGCGCGCAATATCCGACCTCTTGACGCCTATTCCTAGTCTGTCTAGGATTACGGCATGAAGACGATTGACGGCGACAAGTTGCGCGGGCACCTCGAAGCGCTAATCCTGGCCACGTTGGAACGCGGCGAGGCACATGGGCTGGAGATACTGCGCCGGTTGGAAGTGAACGGCTGTGGATTGCTGCGACTCAAAGAGGGATCGCTGTATCCGGCGCTGTATCGATTGGAAGCGGCCGGGGAAATCAAAGCCAATTGGGAAGATGAGCAGCACGGCCGCCGTGGCGCGCGGCGGCGGATTTATCGGCTGACCGCCAAGGGGCACCGCCAGTTGGCCCGCGGCCGAAACGAGTGGCAGACGTTTGTGGTAACGCTGGGGGGCATCCTGGGGGCGCCGGCGTAACGCGATTCCGCGCATCAGCAAGGGAGATGGTTTGATGAATCAAGACTTTTCCAGGCAAGCGCGCAGTGTTCTGGCTCGGGCCGAACAGGAAGCGCTGCATTTCAACCACGAGTACGTGGGCACGGAGCATCTGCTGCTGGCGATTGTTGATGACGACTCCGGGCTGGCCTTTGAAGTGCTCAATTCGCTCGGCGTTCGTGGCGACGACGTCCGCAATGAGATTGAAAAGCTGGTTCAGCGCGGACCTGGTCCAGTTGCATTCGACAATCTGCCGCAAACGCCACGGGCCAGGCAGGCGATTGAGTTTGCGGGCGAAGAGGCCCGGAACGTGAATCAACGGCAGGTTGGCGCGGAGCATCTGCTGTTGGGGCTGCTTCGCGAACCGGACGGCGTGGCTGGACTGGTGTTGCGAAACCTGGGCCTGCAATTGGAGGAGCTGCGACAGCAGGTTCTCAAAGTGCGCATCCTGCAAATGACGATCGTGGAGCGGGCGGTGCGGCCGGTACGAGCCGGCACGCCCAGCAAGCGAAGAATGCGCGAGGAATTACTGGGCCATTTGACCGCGATTTATGACGCGGAGCTGGGACGGCTGCACGATCCGGACGCGGCGTTGAAAGCCACCGCCCAACGATTCGGCGACCCGGCCGAGCTGGCCCGCGAATTGGAAGCCGCCCTGCCCCGCCACGAACGAATCAGCCACTTTGTGGAGCGCTGGTTCGCATGGCGTGCGCCGGAAAGCGCGGCCCGGTATTCGACGCGGCTCGCGCGACAGACGTTTTGCGTATTGGCCGTTGTGCTCGGCTTGATCGGCACCGGCCTATTGCTGCGTTACGGCTTGGTCGATGGCGTGCGCACGACGTGGCGCATCTTCGCGGCGCTCGTACTGCTAACGCCATTCGCGCAGTGGCTGGTGAGCCTGCTGTATTTCAAAATGCGGGACGCCATGTGGGGCGCGTTCGGCAGCCAGAAGTCGAAGTCTCACGTGCTATTGTGCGATGCGTCGATTGCGCTCACGGTGATGGCCACCTTGTATGCGCTCGTCGGGGTGGCCACGTGGGATTGGAACAGAGACGTCCTAGAGTTAGAAGTCTACGGAGCCGTCGGACTTCTGGCCGGTCTGACCTGGTTCCTGCTGGCCCGTTTCAGCGGGCCGGTCGAGATCCGCGATGCGCGTTGGGCTTTGCTGGACATCCGCGGCGCGGCGTCTGGAACTGTCCCGCCGCTTGGCGACGATTCGGCGGCGGAACCCGCGTAACAGTGGCCCGCGTCGGCCGGCGGGCCCAATCGGAGCGGATTTGCCGGCATTTCCGGTAGTTTTGGTGACGTCGGTCTTGGCCGGCGATATCATTAGACAAGCTATCCTTGTCTATCGCCCCCGGTCATGGCCGTTCGAGCGACCGCTCCGCCACCGGGAACCGACAAGCGATTCATCCCCTCCTGCCAGAGCGGGCAGGACCAGCCAGCGAGTTGCACCATGCACTGCATTCCCTTCCACACCGACATAACGAAGAATGCTTCGCAAGACACCTCTCGGACGCGCCGGCGCAGCGCCATGCCAGTCGTGCTTGGCACGTTGACGTTGCTGGTGGTGGTCGTCGCCATCGAATTGCCGAGCGCTGCGCAGAACGCAAATCAGCCGGCGACAATCGGACAGTTGAACCTGCCCGGCCAAGCGGCGGCGCCAACTGATTCCGGTCAGGCAGCCCAGCCGACTCAGGCCCAATTGGACCGGGAATGGTTGACGGCCTACTTCCTGGTACACCAAGGATATAAGCTTCATCACATGCAGGCGATCGACGCCACGCTCAACAAGATGACGCCGACGCAGTTGCACACGCTGCGTGATATGTACGATCAGAAGCACTCGCTGATGATGCAGCAACAAGCGACGTTCAATCAATGGAACGCCCAGAAGGTTGCCCAAGCCCAGGCCTGGAGTCAAAGGCAGCAGCAGCAGATGAATCAAATCTCATCGGAGGAATCGCAGTCGGCGAATGCGGCGGAGCAGCAGATCAACCAGATGCACCAGGAAGCGGCCGCTAACGCCGAGATGAAGAACTTATCCTACCCCGGCTATTACGGGCCTTACGGCGGCGGGTACGGCGGCGGGTACATCCATCCGTACTTCAACCCGCTGAGCGCCAATCCCTATTGATGGTGGGCGGCGAAAGCAGGCCACCCTTCGCGTCACATGACGCGGCAATGCAAGAGCGGCTTGTAAACGTAATTGCGCATGACGCGGCCCCAGAGCGGCTCGCGTAACGAGCCGGGGTCGTCATTTCGCTGCTGAAACGCTCGCAGATCGGCGGCCAGTTTGCCGCGATAGTTGGCGAGCTGCCGCGGATAGATTTTCGCCACAACAAAGTCGTAGACTTTCTGGTCTTCGACGTTCGCCTCGCGGATTTGCGCGCGGACCTCGGCGGAATCCAGGTAGCTCATGTCGCTGTGCTGGCGAGAAACGTCGCGGGGACGCCGTTTGTCGCCGGTCCGGTTGGCGGCCCGATAGGCGGTTTGGAAGCCGGGCTCTTCGAGCCACTGGGCGAACATTAGGAGCGATTCGTCGAATCGCTCGGTCAGCCCCACGAATCCGAAGCGAGTGGCGATCAGCTCGATCGCCTTTTCGGCGTTGGGCTCGCCGGCGATCATCTTCGTTTGCCAATTCTGAACCCAACCTGTGGCGAGCCAGGCGTCGAACGCCTGCCGATTGTGGCCCCGTGCGCGATTGATGAAGTGCGATCGGAACCGGTCCGCCGGGTCGCGGACGACGGTCGCGAACTGAATTTCGGGAAACTCGGCGGCCAGATCGGCGTAGGGCTTGACGTTGTGGCCGGAGATGCCGCGCAGACCGCGGTACAGACGGCGGACACGGCGGAGGTCGGCCGCCTCGACACAAACGCGGCGATCGTGACGGTCGTCGCGCCGCTTGGCCAGCGGCAGGCGGACATCGCAGTGGCGCGTGCCGAAAGAGTGGCGGAGGATCGTATTGAGCGTGCTGCCGCCGGTCTTCTCGATGTGGACGAACGCGTACATCTGCCTGCCCTGCCCCGATCTGCGCGGATGCCCGGTTGTTCAGACTGTATCGGCTGCAGGGCCGCTGCTCTCCATGCAAGAAATGCTTGTGACGGCAAGACAGCAGGGAAACCGGCAGATTTGGTGAATTGCCGGAAACTGGGAAAGGTCGACGACGGATCTGATGTGTGCTTGCCGCCCTTGGCTCGAAAAGGCCGCCGCCGGGCAAGTTGCGATCGCCCGACGGCGGACCTATGCTACGTAGGTCAGTCAGTTGGCTGACCAATACTCTGCGATTGCGACTTCATGTCAGGTTCACGCCTGACCGACTATGCGGTGGTCGGTGACGCCGTGCGGCGAGGCCCAGTCGTGCCAACGGTTTGGAGCCTTGCCAAGTGGTGTCGCCGGCCGCCCGTTTTAGCGCGCTCCGCTGCGGCTCGCTGTCGCTTGCCTGCGCGTCGCGGCTAAATGGTCATCATTTGGATGCGTCTGCCTGCTTGGCGGTCGCGCCCGCCTTGGCGGCTTCGAGACCTTTGCGGAACTCTTCGTTGTTGGGCTGCGCTTTCGTCAGCTCTTCGAAGAGCGGCAGAGCCTTATCGAACTGTTTCCGCTCGGCATACGTCATCGCCAGACCGACGGCCGCCGCATTGGGGCCCGGATACTTTGCGTGCATCCGTTCCCACAGTGCGATCGCCTCGTCGACCTTGCCCTCGGCCTTCAGGCAACGAGCCAGGCCGTTCATCGGACCGGCGGCATCCGGTTCCAGCTTCAAGCATTTTTCGAAGTACTGCCTGGCACTGGCCGCTTTGCCGCTGGTGAGCAGGCAGAAAGCGAGACCATTCAGAGCTGCGCCGTTTTCCGGATCCTTGGACAACGCGCGGCGGAAGCTGCGCTCGGCCGAGCGGAGCTTGCCTTCGTTGAACTGGCGCCAGCCTTCGGCGGCCGCCTGCACGGCCGGCGTCTTGTCCGGTTTGCCGGCGGGCTCGATCTGCTTGCGCAGTTCATCGGGCAATTTGCCGGCGCGGGCCGCATCCAGCATGGCTTTGAGCGTCGCGTCGTCGGGTTGCGCGCCGAGCGCTTTTTCGATCCAGGTCGCCGCCTGCTTGTATTCGCCCGTCAACAAATACAAGCGGGCCAGGCCGAAGTACGCAGCCGGGGCCTGCGGTGCGGCCTTGGTGAGAAACTTTTCGGCCTTCTTGTAGTCGCCCTGCGCGAGATACGCCTGGCCGAGACCGTTCAAACCGGCCGGATGATCCGGCTCGAGCTCGACGCATTTCTCAAACGCCGCGATGGCCGATTCGCTATCGCCGCTGTTGAAGCGGGCCCAACCCAGGCCGTTCCAAATGTTGGCCGATTCGGGATCGAGTCGAGCGGCTTTCTCAAACGCATTGGCGGCCTCGCCGAGTTTCCGCTGCTGCCAGAGCTGCCAGCCTTGAGCGGCCAGCTCTTCGGCCCGCTCGATTTTCGCTTCCTCGTCGAGCGGCACGGTCTCCGCCGACTTCGCTTCCGTCGCATCGACGGGCGGTGGTGCAGCAAGTGTCAGCCAGCCGGCCAACACTGCCATGATCGTGGTTCCCATGACAATTCCTCCTAGTAACAGGGTGAGAGAAACCAATCGGCGCCGACGTCGACGCCGCTCGTCCTCGCGAAGTGAATCGGTGAGCAGCCGGTCGGAATCGCGAAGCGCTGAATCCAACCGGGCCAGCTCGTCGGCCTCCGATGACTCGGAGTATTTCACGGCATGCAGGTTTGTCACATCATTCATGGTTCTAACCCATTCCGGTTCGGATGAAACGTGTCTGTTCGCGGAATACTCATTGGAAACTGACAGGCGTCACACGGCCTTGATGATCCGCGCGGCTTCATCGGCGTCGAGCTTGCTTTCGCTGACCGCGTCGAGGATCGTGCCGCGGACTTGCTGAGTGCGGGCGATTTCTTGTCGCAACGAATCGATCACCTTGTCGAGCCGCGACCGGACCGTCGGATACGACACGCCGGCTTGCTCGGCAATCTGCTTCAAGTTCCCACCGGCCAATACGAAGATTTCGATAAACCGCTGGTGTTCGGTGGGCAAATTCGCGAGTCGTGGCGTGGGAAACGCGGCATCGATCGCCACGCCGCATTCGTGACAGGACATGCGGCTCACAGTCATCGAATGCTGGCAGTACGGACAGAGGTTAGACGCGGGCATGGCGGGAACACCTATGTTTTATTAACTCATATCATCTAACTATTAAACATTGTTGAGTTTTATGTCAATCATATTTCAATATTATTAACCACAGCCTGGGAGGAGGGCAAAACCGAATTATCTCGGCGGCAAACCGACACAAGTCTTTGGGGGATAATCCGTTGCGTTGAATCTGATGGGAGCAGAATTGGCGATGGCGGCGAGCGTCAAGCCGCAAGCGACAGGGAGGCCTTTTCGACCTCGATCTGGCCTTGCGAGGCGAGTATTGACGCACTAGTATCCGCCCGCCTCCCCGACAGGCGAGGCACCATCTGCTTCCACTTTTCCGTTTACGAATACTTTTCCACTTGCCAATCAGGCATGGTCGCCCCGGCGACCGCCGAATACGACGACGGCGCTGAATCGGAACAGACCGCAAATCGATCGTGCGGGATTTCGCTCGATCCGTGGTCCCGATCGGCGTCGAATCCGCGCGCTAGTTTGATGCTCACGGAGTAGCTGATCGATGCGATACCGACTGGACACCATCGGCTTTGCGAGGCCCGGCCACGAGCGCCGGAGCCGGCAAAGAGCACGGCACCTGGGCCTGCGGACCTGGATCGGAATCGCGAGCATCGTGATCGGCGCCGGGTACGCCGCTGCGCAGGACATGTCGATGTCGCCTCCCGCCGAAATGGGCGGCTGGGAAGGCGGCGGGCCGCCGGTCACCAGCATGGGCGAAGGCAGCTACTTCTCGCAAGACCTCGGCACGATGGTCCGCGCGCGTTTCAACACGCGGAGCTACGGTCAAGACGCACGCCAGGACGGCAATCTCGACATCGGCACGATGCAAGTCGTGAACTGGGACGATTCGATCGCGTTTTTCGACGGGCAGATTACGCTGAGCGACGTGCAGGGCGCGGGCTTCAACGTCGGCATCGGGTACCGCTGGTTGAGCTATCTGCCATATGCGACGGACGGTGAGCGAATCACGGGCGTTAGCCTGTGGGGCGACGGCACAAGCACCGAAGCGAACAATTTCTTTCCGCAGCTCGGTTTATCGTTCGAATCGCTGGGCGACATCTGGGACTTGCGGGCCAACGGCTATATTCCGATCGGCCAGGACAACCAGGTGGGAAATTTCGTGCCCACGGGCGAGATCGGCTTCCAGAGCAGCTTCATCTCCGAGCTGGCGGTCGCGACGGTCGATCAGTCGTTCTACGCGGGGGAAATCGAGTTGGCCCGCCGCATGGGTCACGAGCGCGACGTGTGGGGATTTGCGGGCGGTTACGAGCTGGTCAACGACCTCGAGGACACGACGGGCGTTCGAGCCGGCGTGCGGGGTTACGCTTACCCGGACCTGCTGCTGCAGATTGCCGTATCGCACGACGACATTTTTGAGACCAATACGACGTTCTCGCTGACGTGGTTCATCGGCCGCACGCGGACGAATTTCCATCCGGCCTGCGGCGTACTGGATCGGTTCCGCGAGCCGGTGATGCGCAACGATTACGTGGCGCTGTCGCAATCGACGGCGCTCGGCGGCACGCCGCTGAACGACGCGGACGGACGCGTGATCCGCGTGGTTCACGTCGATAGCAACGCCCCGTCCGGCGGCGACGGCACGTTCGAGCGCCCGCTCAACAATCTCGACGACATCGACGACAACAGCCAGGTCCGCGACATCGTGTTCGTCCATGCCGAGAGTGAGTTCACCGGCCAGTCGGCCACGCTGCTGGCGAACCAGCGGTTCCTGGGCGAAGGCGACGGCATCGAACACCTGGTCATCACGGAGGAAGAGGGGGCGATCCCGATTCCGGAATCGTCGCCGGGAGCCTCCGATGAAGACCGGCCGATTATCATGGCCGCGCTGGGCGACGCGGTGACGGTCGGCGATTTGAACGAAGTGTCGAACTTTACGATCGACGGCGGCACGCGCGGGATCGTGGCCGGTCCGTCCGGGTCCGGCAATCCGAACCTGCACGACCTGACGATCCGCAACACGACGGGCGACGGGATCGTGTTGACGCCGTTCGTGCGCGTCGACACGAACGACGCGGACAACGACGGCAACGTGACGGAAAGCACCGTGGCGTTCAACGTCACGATCCGCGACGTGACGTTCGACAACATTGGCGGCGACGACATCGACATGGATGCGTTTACCAACGCCGACCTGAATGATCCGGACGTCACCCTGCAGGAGACGATCACGGTCAGCGACGTCGATAGCATGAACGGCAACAGCCGCGGCGTCCTGCTCGCGAACACGCACGAGGATGGTACGTTCACGCTGACCAACTACACGAACACCGACGGCACGACCGGGGCGACGGAAGGCCGGTTGCAGTTCCAGGACATCGCCGGCGACATCACGATCTCGACCGCCGAGATCCTGGGCGGAGCGGGCTACGCGGTGGGCTTCCTGAACGTCGATTCCACGAGCGCCGTTTCAATCACCGGGCTGGATTACGACGGTATGACCGGGGCCGCCGGTGCCATCCGCGCGAACATCTTCGACGGCACGATGACGGTCAGCAGCTCGACGCTGCAGAACGGCACGCTCAACGGCATCAGCCTGTTGAATCAGTCCGACGGCATGTTCACGTTCCAAAACACGGTGACGATGACCAATCTGGGGAACGTGGCCGGGGGAATCGCGTTTGAGATCGACGGCGACCCAGGTGGGAATTTGAAGCAGTTTACCGGGGTCGTGAGCGTGGCCAATGACATTGCCAATGATTTGGGACGATCGGTCGTCATCCGCAACATCACGGCTGCGGGAACTTCGGTTACGTTTAGCGGCGATATTACGGACACGGGCCAAGGCGTCTTCATCAACGAAAACACGGGCGGCACCGTTCTGTTCCTGGGCGACCTGACGATCACGACGGCACTCGCGGACCCGGCCATCGTAGTTACCACAAACACCGGCGCGGACATCAATTTCGGCGGTGCGCTGGACATTAACACCGCAACCGGCAACGGCTTCCAGGCCACCGGTGGCGGCACGCTGACGGTGAGCAACACTGGCAATTCCGTCACCACGCAGACGGGACAGATCGCCTTGATCACCGGCATGACGATCTCGAACGCGGGCGTCAACTTTGGCGAGGTCAATCGAACCGCCGGCGCTGCTACCAACGCCATTCAGCTTGAAAACAACACGGGCGGTCCGATCCTGATTGGCACGGTCGGCGATGACGCGGGCGAAAGCGGCACGATCGCCGGCGGGGCCGCAGACTCGATCCTGGTGAGCAACTCGGCCAACGTCACGATCAGCGGGCTGGAGATCAATAGCGTGGGCGCCTTCTCGGGCATCCGTGTGGACAAGACGAACAACAACGCGATGATCGTCAACGTCAACGACGTGGAGACCAATGCCGGCGACATGGGCCTCGAAGTGAACGGCAACGCGACCACCGGTAACCTGAATATGACCGTTAATGATACGACGGTGAACAACGCCACGGCGATTGGAATGCTGTTCAACGACGTCGATGCCGGAACCATCGGCGTGAATAACGGCTTTGTCAACGGCGGCGGAGCCACGGCCGGCATCCAGATTCTCAATAGCAATGCCACGTTTAATTTCGACAGCGCCACGCGAATTCAAGGCGTGACGGGAACCGACTTCGACGTGAACGGCGGCACTCCGGTGATCACCATGGCCGGCGACATCACGAACACGGCCGGTCGTTCGGTGCAGGTGCAAAACGTTACCGGCGGAAGCGTGAACTTCACGTCGACCAGCTCGATCACCGACACGGGCGGCGGGATGCGAATCCTCACCAACACGGGTGGCACGTTCAGCTTCCTGGGCACCAACGACTTCGACCCGCTCGACAACACCGACGCGATCGTGCTGACGAACAACACGGGCGCCACGATGACCTTCGCCGGCTTGAACATCAACACAAAGACGGCCGGCGGCGCCGATTCGACGGGGCGAGGCTTCGTGGCCACGGGCGGCGGCACGCTATCGATCACCGGCCTGACGAACATCGTCGAAACCGGAAACGGCGCGGCGTTGGAATTGGAAGACATGACGATCGGATCGGTCGACTTCCAGCGCGTGACGGTCGACGGAACGACAGGACCGGTCAACGCGATCATCATGCGCGATTTGACCGGCGGCCAGGTGGCGATTGGCTCGACGACTGGAGCCATCAACTCGGGCGGCATCGTCGAGGCCACGGGGACCGCCATTATCCTCGAGAACGTGCAAAACGTTGACCTGCGAAACATGCAGATCGCCGCGAACGGGAACGTCGTTGGGGACGCGGGAATCAAGATCGACCACACCGCCGCTGCCACAACGTCGATGGATGTATCGATCGACGCACTGAACCTGACGTCGACAAACGGCATAGGCATCGATGTTGACGGAACAAACGACAGCAGTGCGTTCAACCTCCGGCTCAGAAACAGCACGGCTAACTCACTCACCTATCAAAACAATGTCGCCGTCGACATCACGGGTGCTGGCGCGTTCGGCCTGCTGGTGGATAACATCGACATCAACGTGTCTGCAACCACGGACACTGCATTCGCGCTCAATTTTTCCGGCAACGCGCAGAACGGCGACGTCACGTTCCGCAATACCGTGGGCTCCAATGTGAACGATTTCATGGCCAGTAGCGGGTCGGCGTTGTCGATTACGACTTCCAGTGCCTCGGCGAAGACGATCGACTTGCTGGTGGAGGAAGGCAATTTCTCGAACAGCAATGCGGCCAATCCGGCCGCAAACTTCCTCAGCAGCGGCAACACGTTAATGAACGCGACCATCGAAGCGAACACGTTTAGCAATTCCAACGGGGCCGGCAGCGATTTCACCATGACGGCGACTGGCGCACTAGCACGGATTCGCCTCAAGCTCGGCGATGCCGATCCGGCGAATTTCAACAGTGCGGCCGGCAACGGAGATTTTAACCTCGTGGAGGATCTCGGCGCCGACTTCGATGTGTTCGAGCTGACGGAGACCTTCCTGAACAACCGAAACAATGACACCGTGGCGCCGCAATCGCCGGCCGGTGTGGCCAACCCGGCCGCGTTCCAGGATTCGCCGGTGGCGCCGCCGCTGCCGACCGTGCCGTAACTTTCCGGCGATTATCGTCGGCGGCGCGACAACGACAAGAGGCCGAGCGCACTCAGCAAGAGCATCACGCCGGTCGCCGGCTCGGGGACTGCGGCTGTAGAGAGCAACGCCGAATTCGAGCCGCTGCCGCCGTTAAAGCTCGCAGCCGAAAGGGCCATGGTCGATTCGACGCCCGCCATCGCCCGGGCCATCGCCAACGTATCCTCGATCATGAACGCCCGCTTGACGAACACCTGCTGGCCGTTGTCCTGCAGCGGCACGTCGCTGAAGCCCAGGTTTCCGGCACCGGCGCCGAATCCTGGGTGCGCGGTCTCATCGGTGAGATCGGTTTTCATCAGTGCCATGATCTGGTTCACGACGGTCATGTCTGGAATGGCCGCGAAGACCGTGAAATCGGGATCGAGAAACGAGTTGTTCGTGAGATTGACGAAGAAGCTGCTGGTGCCGGCGTCCTCGTTCGTGCCGCCCATGCCGTCGCCAGGCAGCGCGAGGGCCACGGTGCCGAGCGTGTTCGAGAGGCCGATCTCTGACGCCGGCTGACCGATTACCGGGTTGAACGTGGCCAGGGGGCGGGTGCTCTGGATAGTCGGCGGCGGGCGGCGAGTATGGGAATAGAATCCGCCCATTTGCAGCACGAAGCCGTTGGGAGCCCTGTTGATCCAACTGCTGTTGTAGCTGTTGTTCTCGACGTAGCGGACGAAATTGTCGACGTAGTCCTGGAGAATCGGGTTGTCGGTCGGGTTGAGGACCATGTCGAAGTCGCCGACGCTGGTCTGGAAGCGCACCACCTGGGCCGAGGCGGAGCTGACGAGGAGTACGCAGAGGGCGATTACGAAGCACAATCGTCGCAGCATCGAGACACCTGCAGCCGTCGTTGCCAATTCCAAGTTCCGGTCCGTCCCCGAGCAGTTCAGCCTAATCTACGGCTGCAAATGCGTCAAAAGAGCGGCTTTTTGAGGGCCGATTGTAGGGGCTGTGCGCGTCGAAATGCCTGAAGACAAATGACGCCAGCGGTCTATCCGGCGACACATAGGTCGCCGGCTAATGGGGATACGGCAGCAACAGTCCGTGGGTTCAAGTGCCGACCGGCGTGCCGAGGACCGCTAGGAAGGCTCGCATCCAGGCCGGATGAGCGGGCCAGACCGGCGCGGTGACAAGATTGCCGTCGACGCAGACGCTATCCAGGCCGGGGGACGGCTCATCCCAAATGCCGCCGGCCAGGACGACATCCGGCTTCACCGCCGGATATGCCTGGCAACGACGGCCTTTCATCACGCCGGCGGCCGCCAGCAATTGTGGGGCGTGACAGATGGCAGCGATCGGCTTTTTCGCGGCGTCAAAATGACGCACGATTTCGAGCACACGCTGGTCGAGCCGCAGGTACTCCGGCGCCCGGCCGCCGGGAATCACGAGTGCGTCGTAGTCGGCCGGGTTCACTGCGTCGAAGGAATGGTTCAAGCGAAAGCGGTGCCCCGGCTTCTCACTGTAGGTCTGATGACCTTCGAAGTCGTGAACGGCGGTGGCGACGAAATCGCCCGCCTGTTTGCCGGGACACACGGCATGAACATCGTGCCCCACAGTGAGCAGCGTCTGGAACGGCACCATGACCTCGTAGTCTTCGACGAAGTCGCCGGCGAGGAGGAGAATCTTTTTCATCGTGAGAAATGGTGCGCACAACTCACAGGTCGTCGGGCGTCAGATCGCGCTGAGCGGAATGTCGAATGTGGAGGACGGATACCACGTCGTTTTCGACGGTAAATAAGATGCGGTGCTTGTGCTTGCGCCGACCATAGAACAGCTCGCAAAGTTCGAACGAAAAGCAATCGTTTTCGCGGGCCTTATGGCATCTCATGGGGTCGAGGGCAAGCGAATCGACTGCTTCCGAGATTCCCTCGTACCAACGGGCGGCAAATTCCGGCGAGTAGTTCTGGTAATACCAATTGAAAGCGCGGTCGCGATCGCCCTTCGCACGATCGGAAACGATCAATTGATACTTCATTTGCGGTCTGGAAGTCCATGCTTGTAGCGAAAGTCGGCGTCCGCCTTTTCCCAGGACTCGCATCGCCCGGTCTGAATATCTTCATAGCCTTCGGCAATCGCAGCGATTGTTTCCTCCTCATGGTCCAGGGCTTTCAAAGCGGCCGATAAGACATCGTCGGCCGACTTATACTGGCCAGTGGCGAGTTTCTCCTGAACTCGGCGATCGAGATCCGGATTGAGTGTGATGGACATGACTCTTGCTCGATGGAGATTGGTGAAATCCAATTTTTCTATTTTATCGGCTGCCGGGAACACTTTCTAGCGGTCCATTGTGACGGACTGCAGCAGAAAGTCCGGCAGTCGCTGCACGCGGCCTTCGCGGTCGATGCAGGCGAGCGTGCTTTCGGCCTCGGCCAACAGTTCGTGGCCGCGGAACAGGCGGTACTCGTGGTCGATGCGGGCGGCCCGCGCGCGGACCGTGCGAATCGCGAGACGCAACGTGTCGCCGAATTTGCACGGCCGGTGATACTTGCAGGCGATTTTGTTCACGACCAGGAGGATGCCGTCGCGCTCCAGTTGGGCGTAGTCGTAACCGAGCGCCGCGAGCTGCTCGACGCGCGCCAGTTCGAAATACTGGAAATAATTGGCGTGGTGGACGTAGCCCTGGGCGTCAGTCTCGTAGTATCGGACGCGAATCTCGATTTCGTGTTCGGGAAGCATGGGCGGTCGGCAATCTGGGGTGGTTGTATCGGCATTTGCCGCCGGGTCAGTGACCTGGCGCTAATTGAGTCTGGTGGCCAACCCGTATCGTAGTGCGTTGGGCCGACGGGTCCAACATCGCTCGGTGAGTTGCAAAAGTCGGCTGAAAGCTTATAGTTACGTTCGGTCGGCTGCCGAATGCCGGTGACCGATCACCGAGGGGCAAATCCAGCGACAGAGGGCGCGGTGATGGGTAGCGGGGAAGGATCGGGGTCCGGGGCGGGCACGGAGTTCGCGACAATGCGCGGCCGCGAGTATCCGTCGATTCGCCAATTCACAGTATTCCTGGAGAATCGCGTCGGCCAACTGATGGACGTTGTCCGCCGCTTCGAGGGAAGCAACGTTCGGATCGTCGCGCTGACGATATCCGATTCGACCGAATGCTGCCTGGTGCGATTCCTGCTGAGCGATCCGGAAGCAGGCCGCGAGATCTTGGAACGGGCCGGCCTGGCGCTGGTGGAATCGGACTTGATCGGGGTGGAGCTGCCCGACTCGCAGCAGCCGATGCTGCAAATCTGCACCGCCCTGCTGGCGGCGGAAGTGAACATCAGCCAGATTTATCCGCTCTTGATTCGGCCGACGGGCCGACCGGCCGTGGCGCTGATGGTCGACAACCTGGAGATCGCGGTCGAGACGCTGCGCTCCAAGGGCTTTCACGCGATCAACGAAGACGAACTGAAGCAAACGTGAGGAGGCGGGGAGCAGGGAGCTAGGAGCAAGGAGTGAGAAGTGACGCACTTCTTTTTCCCCGCTCCGTGCTCCCTGCTCCATGCCATTTCCATGCCCATTAACGTTACCTGTCCGGGCTGCATGAAGCGGTTTACCGTCGCCGACAAGTTTGCCGGCCAGACGGGCCCCTGCCCTAACTGTAAGCAGAAGATCACCATCCCGAAGAAGGAGGACGAAGTGATCATCCACGCCCCGATCCATTCGGAGGCCGGGGCGATTGGGGCTGGCGGGCAGCACGTGCTCAAAACGTTCAA